>QHPD01000129.1 GCA_003218975.1 Verrucomicrobiota bacterium | reverse complement strand
GCGCGCAGGCAATGAAAGCGGGCGCGGTCGATTTTCTTCGGAAGCCGTTTCGCGCTGACGATTTGCTTGAATGCGTCCACAGCGCATTGGTTCGATCCGCCGTGCAGCGGCGGCATAGCGCTGAGAAGAATGGGGCTCGGCGTGTTCTTGATTTGTTGACGCCACGCGAGTTCGAAGTAATGCAGCTCGTCATTACGGGCATGTTGAACAAGCAGATTGCCGGAGAGATGGGTACGGCGGAGAAGACAGTGAAGGTCCACCGCGGTCGGGTGATGCAGAAGCTTGGTGTCACCTCGGTGGCCGAGTTGGTGCGATTGGTGCAAAGAGCCGGTATCAGGCAGACGCGGAAGCATAAGACCAAGGTCTAATAGACCAAGGTCCAATTGCCATCCGCTGAGCTGACACGCTAATTAGCAGCGTGTCACACATCTTCACCAGCTTCAGCGGAAGTTGCTTTGCTGCATTTGTCAAGTATTTGGCAACTGGCGAATTCCCTAGAGGGAAATCAACGGACTTAAAATCCGTTGGGCCGTAACAGGCCCGTGCCCGGTTCGAGTCCGGCCAACGGCAATAAAAAACAGGACAGGATTAACCGGATTTCGGAGATTCCTTTAATCCGGCTGATCCTGTAAATCCTGTCTGGAAATGGAGCGGCCTCTTTTCATTCCACTGATTCTGGGGACGGCGCGTCAGGGGAGACAGAGCGAAAACGTCGCGCGTTTTGTATTTGAGCAGACGCAGAAGCGCGCGGATGTGGAAACGGAGGTTATCGATGTGCGCGAGCTTCCAATGAAACTCGATGACGCAGGCGAGCAAATGAAGGACCCAAAGTTTGCAGCGGCCATCGAGCGTTGCGACGGACTGATCATTGTCGCGCCGGAATACAATCACGGCTATCCGGGGCTTCTGAAACACGCGCTCGACATGAATCTCAAGGAATACATTCACAAGGCGGTCGGGATTTGCGGCGTCTCGGCGGGGCCGTTTGGCGGTGCGCGCGTGATCGAGGGCCTATTGCCGGTTATGCGCGAGCTCGGCCTAGTGACAATTTTCGAAGACGTCAATTTCGGAAAAGTTGGGACGCTTTTCGATGAGCGGGGAAGATTGCTCGATCAAAGTTATGTCCGACGAGTGGACAAGTTTCTTAATGAGTTGATCTGGATGGCGCGCGTTCTTCGCCATGGTCGCGAGAACATTGCGTCGGCTTAAACAACCGATACGCGAGTTGCCTCCTTCGTTATTCGACCCTCACCGGCAGCTTTGCTGTCCGTCTCTCCCTCGCATCTGTTTAGGGTTGCTGTAGCCGCCTCGCTGTGTCGAGGCGCTCAGCGAGTTGCCACCTGCACGGCGACACAGCGCCGTGGCTACAACGTCGCGCATGTTGGCTCATCTCAGAGAGCGTAGGGTGAGAGTCCGGCTGTGTGCTTTCGCTGCGATCTCGCCCGCCGTATTGTCTAGCCGATGAATTTGCAGGATCGAATGCGAAAGCTTGGGATTAGCGATGTCGATCTCGAGGAGACGTTTGCCCGATCTTCCGGCCCAGGCGGCCAGAATGTAAACAAGGTCGCGACCGCGGTGACGCTGCGTCATCGGCCGAGCGGGATCAGTGTCACAGTTCAAGATTTGCGTTCGCAAGCGCAAAATCGCAAGGTGGCGCGGGAAAGATTGCTCGACGCAATCGAAGACGCGCAAGAAAAACGCCGTGCTGCCGAAATCGCTCAGCGTGAAAAGGCGCGTCGAAGAAAATCGCCGCGGCCAACGGCGCTCAAAGCGAAAATTTTGGAAACGAAACGGAGACGGGCCGAATTAAAGCGGCAACGCGCCAGGATCGAAATTTAACGAGAATTTCTTGGCCCTAATACATCTTTTGGAGCCGCTTGTGACGAATTGGTGTTAAAGAAGCAATTCACACTATGAAAAAATCGATCACCCTCATTTCTGCGCTTTCGATCGTCGGCTTGATGCTGGTATCTTGCTCAAGCGAACCCGAGACGACCACGACCACAACGCGTCAAACCACTGTCACGACAGCGCCTACGCCGCCGCCGGCCACCAGTACGATAACAACAACTCATACGCGTAGCGGTTACTAGGCGAGACGCATATTCACTGCGAAGAGGAAGACTGGGAGCAGTCTTCCTTTTCATTTTTCGCGGGCAATCGGACTGATCACTTGCCGCACCCCGGCGTGCGTCGACTGCGGAACGCTGCTCTTAGGATTTATCGGACGATGCTACCGCGGCTTGCACCTCTTCTTCTGCCTCACTGACCACCGGCGCAATCGCCTGCAACTTCTCGCCATTGCGGAGGTCCATCAGTTTTACGCCGATTGTGTTCCGGCCGACGACACGAATTTCCTTCACGCGCGTCCGAACCATTTGCCCCTTGTTAGTGATCAACATGATCTCGTCCGACTCGCGAACCGTAAGCGCGCCAACCACGGCGCCGGTTTTTTCGCCGGTTTTCATGGTAATGATGCCTTTGCCGCCGCGCGATTGCCGCCGGTAATCATCGAACGGCGTTCGCTTGCCGATGCCATTCTCACCCGCCACGAGCAGCATCGCGCTTGGATCGACAATGGCTATAGCGATGACGTGGTCGTTTTTTTCCGGGCGAATCCCCCAGACACCCACTGTGTTGCGGCCCTGATCGCGCAATTGTTCTTCATGGAAGCGCAAGCTCATACCCTCTTTCGTGATGAGAACGATTTCGTTGTTCCCATTGGTAAGCTTGGCGTCGATCAGATAATCGCCTTCTTCGATCTGGATGGCGATGATCCCCCCTTTGCGCACGTTGGCGTAGTTGGAGAGGTTCGATTTTTTGACGATTCCCGAGCGTGTCGCGAAAACAATGTGGAGATTTTCGTCCCACGTTTGATCAACAGCGTTCGCGCCGCTCCCTGATTTTCTGGACTGAATGCGGATGGTCGCTGCAATTTTTTCGTTGGGACGCAGCTCTAGGATATTCGCGATGGAACGTCCTTTGGTAGCGCGCCCCATTTCTGGAATTTCATAGACCTTTTCCACGTATGCGCGCCCCGATTGTGTGAAAAACATTAAGTAATCGTGGGTCGTGGCGGTGAAGAGGTGTTCGACGAAATCGCCTTCCTCCTCCTCGGTCGCGCCTTCGCGCGTCTGCATTCCTATGACTCCTTTGCCGCCGCGACGTTGCGCGCGAAATGCGCTCGCGGCTGTGCGCTTAATAAAACCGCCGTGCGTGATGCTGATGATGCAGCCTTCGTTGGCGATGAGATCTTCGATGTCGATCGCGGCTTCGTCGGGCGCAATCTCAGTCAGGCGCGGCGATCCCCACTTGTCGCGAATTTCGCGCAATTCCTTCTTGATGATGATGAAGACGCGCTGCTCTTTGGCGAGAATGTCGCTCAAATCCTTAATGGTCTCGATGAGATCCTTGTATTCCCTGTCGATCTTCTCGCGCTCGAGACCGGTCAACTGATACAGGCGGAGGTTGAGAATTTCGTCGGCCTGCTGTTCGCTGAACGCGTAGCGGCCATTCGTCAGGCGCGCGGGAGTGCGAATCAGGATGCCGAGTTGTTCCACCTGACGTTTGGTGAATTCGAATGCGAGCAGTTTTACTCGCGCTTCGTCACGATTGGCCGATCCGCGGATAATACGCAGGAATTCATCGAGGTTGGCGAGCGCAATGAGATAACCTTCCAGCGTCTCTGCGCGCTCTTCCGCCTTGCGTAATTCGAAACGCGTGCGACGCAGGACTACTTCTCGGCGATGCTCGACATAAGCCGCGTTGGCTTCCTTGAGCGAGAGCAGCTTCGGCCGGCCGTGGTCGATCGCCAACATGATCACCGCGAACGAACTTTCCAGCGCGGTGTGCTTGTAAAGATTGTTGATGATGACTTTCGGATTCGCATCGCGTTTTAGCTCGATCACGATGCGCGTGTTTTCGTCAGACTGATCGCCGACGTAGCTGATGTCGGTCAGCACTTTTTCGTTCACCAATTGCGCGATGCGCTCGACCAACGTGGCGCGGTTCACGCCGTAGGGAATTTGCGTAATGACGATTTGCTCGCGGGCGCCTTTGAGTTCTTCAACGCCGGCTTTGCCGCGCACTTTCATGCTGCCCCGGCCGGTCTCGAAATATTGGCGAATGCCGTTGATACCGCAGATGACGCAGCCAGTGGGAAAATCCGGTCCCTTCACGTGCTTCGTCAACTCATCCAGTGTGATGTCCGGGTCGTCGATCTGTGCGCAAATTCCATCAATCACCTCGGCGAGATTATGCGGCGGAATATTGGTCGCCATGCCCACTGCGATTCCGGTGCCGCCGTTTACGAGTAGATTCGGAAACGCTGCGGGGAAAACTGTCGGTTCGGTGCGCGTCTCATCGTAGTTCGGGACAAAGTCGACCGTGTCCTTCTCCATGTCGGTCATGAGAGCGGCTCCGAGGTGGGTCATGCGCGCTTCGGTGTAACGCATGGCGGCTGGCGGGTCGCCCTCGACCGACCCGAAATTTCCCTGGCCATCGACCAGCGGCTCGCGCATCGCCCACGGCTGCGCCATGTGCACAAGAGTGGGGTAGATCACTGCTTCGCCGTGCGGATGGTAGTTACCGCTGGTGTCGCCGCAGATTTTTGCGCACTTGCGATGTTGCCGCCCTGGGAACAGCGACAAGTCGTGCATCGCATAAAGAATTCTTCTCTGCGAAGGCTTGAGGCCGTCGCGCGCGTCCGGCAGCGCGCGCGAGATGATCACCGACATCGAGTAATCAAGGAACGACCTCGATACTTCCTCGGCCACGTTCACCGGCTCGATTTTTTCGTTCGCGTTAAACATGGGCTAAATCTGCGCAGGTGCGCTGGAACGTTCTTTAAGGAAACGTTCTTCCCAGGCGCCAGAGATTTCGTCGGACTGCTTAATCGTCACGGGAGGACCGATTCGGGTACGTGGCGGCAGGGAAATTTTCAGAAAGTCCAGGACCGCGCGGATTGTACCTTCATAATTCGCGCAGAGCTTTTCGTATTCGACGCGGAAAGGCTCGATCCCGATCCGTTGGAAAAAGTTTTGCCAAATCTTCTCCTGTTCCGCACTCTCTTTGAGACATCGTTCGATCAGTTCAGGATCGAAGCGCGGTTCGCCTCGGGCGGTCCTCCCGTCTTTCACCTTCCAAAGATCGGTTTGCACAGCGCGCGCCTTCGATAATGCCTGCCGCAGTTTGTTACGGCGGAAAACGTGCACAAACTGAAGACGCGGAAAGGCATTTCGCAAAAGATCGAGATCGGATGTTCCCGTATCGCTAAATGCGCGAGCTTCACGCAGGCGCCTAAGAAAATCGTCCAAATACCAGCTCATTAACTTAAACCCGAACACTTCATTGGAAGTAGTCTTCGCATTGACAATACCGCGGACATAGGCCGCATAATCATGAGCAGGATCGAGAGCGTGTTTCGCCGCATACCCAGCTTCGAATCCGGCAAGAAAAAACTGCTTTGGCCGGCCCGCCCGGCGCGTGGCGTGCAAACCGTCCGTCAACAGATTGCTGCCCGAGCGCGGGATGGCGCACACCACGTAACAACGACGGGGATGGCGCAGATTGTGAAACAGGCCGCCCATCGCGAAATTTACACATCGAGGTTGCGCACATTCAGCGCGTTGTCTTCGATAAATTGCCGGCGCGGTTCGACCACGTCGCCCATCAAAATTGTGAACATTTTGTCCGCATCGACGGCGTTGTCTTCGTTCAGATCCACCTTTAGGAGCTTGCGTTTCTCCGGGTTCATCGTGGTCTCGAACAACTCTTTGGCGTTCATTTCGCCGAGTCCTTTGAAACGCTTGATCTGCACCCCACGGCGGCCGATCTCCAGAATCTTTTGCAGGATGTCGGGAATCGAAAAAAGCGGGCGCGATACTGCTTTGTCGCCTTCGCCCTCGATCAATTCGAAGATGGCCCGGCCGCTCGTGGCGTAATGGCCAACCTTTAAACCCTTTCGCGCCAGCTCGGCGATGATTTTTTGGATCGCCGCTGACTCGTGCAACTCGACCAGTTTGCCACGCCGGCGAACGCCATTCGTTTTCGTCGGCGCCTGAGCTTCTCCCAGCGGTAACAACTCCTGCTCGATCTGGGAATCGAACAAATTAAGGTCGAGATTCGATTCATGAAATTGGCGCACCGCTTTTTCGTCGTGAAAATAATGCACTGTCTCCTCATTGCCCTCGCGTACTTTCACAAGATAGGTCGGCAGTTTGCCCGACCGGGAATTCCGGTGGGCGAGATATGTCTCGAAATCGCCTCCGTGCCGGCGGACTGCTTCGCTCAGCTTCGCGAGTTTCCCGAGGGATTCGAGAATATCCTTCAGTTGCGCCGCTGTGATCTCCTTGTCGTCCGCCAGATTTTTTAGCCGCACATCCTCCGCGCCCAGCGAAATGAGGATTTTGTTTAGCTGAACGTCGTCATCGACATATTCCTCGCGCTTCTTTCGCTTGATCTGATAAAGCGGCGGCTGCGCGATATAAATCCTGCCTGCGCGCACCAGTTCAGTCATCTGCCGGAAAAAGAAGGTGAGTAACAGAGTGCGAATGTGCGAGCCATCTACATCCGCGTCGGTCATGATGATGATGCGGCCGTAACGTAGCTTTGACATGTCGAACCGACCTTCGTCCTTGCCATTACCTTCCTCCTTCGGTTTGCCAATCCCAGCGCCGATCGCCGTGATCATCGCCTGGATCTCAGTGTTTTTGAGAAATTGGTCTTCGCGCGCTTTCTCGACGTTGATCAACTTGCCGCGAATCGGCAAAATCGCCTGATAACGCCGATCGCGACCCTGTTTCGCGGAGCCGCCAGCTGAGTCGCCCTCGACAATGTAAAGCTCCGTCAATTCCGGATCGCGCTCCGAACAATCGGCCAATTTCCCGGGCAGCCCGCCACCGGTCAGGGCGCCTTTGCGGATTGTTTCCCTGGCTTTTCGAGCAGCTTCCCTCGCTCGCGCGGCAGTGAGCACCTTGTCGAAAATGCGGCGCGCAATCGGCGGATTTTTGTCGAAGCAAGTCATCAATCCGTCGTAAACGACCGAGTTCACGATCCCGTCGATCTCCGTGTTGACGAGCTTGACCTTGGTTTGCGACTCGAAGCGAGGATTGGGCAACTTCACGCTGAGCACGCAGATCAATCCTTCGCGCACATCGTCTCCCGAAATAAACGGGTCCTTTTCTTTGAGCAGATTATTTTGCTTGGCGTATTGATTAACAGCTTTGGTCAGCGCCGTGCGGAAACCGGTGAGATGTGTCCCACCATCAGGATTCGGGATGGAGTTCGCAAACGGCAAAATCTGATCGTTGTAGCTGTCGTTGTATTGCAGCACTACATCGACAAACACTTCGTCGCGCTGTCGCGAAATCACGATCGGTTTCGGATGCAAGACTTGCTTGTTCTCGCCAAGCTGTTTTACGAATTCTTCGATGCCATGTTTGTAGAAAAATTTCTCTTGCTTTGGAGGGTCGCTGCGCTCGTCCGTGAGGGTGATCTCGAGCCCCGGATTAAGAAAAGCCAGTTCACGCAACCGGGTTCCCAACCGCTCAAATTTGAACTCGGTCGTAATTGTGAAGATCGTCGGATCAGGCAGAAAGGTGATCAGCGTTCCAGTCGTCTTTTTGCTTTTAACCTCACCGATGACAGTAAGTTTGTCGGTCGTTTTGCCTTTAGCGAAAGCCATATGATAGACTTTGCCGTCGCGCGACACCTCTACTTTGAACCATTCCGAAAGCGCATTCGTGCATTTGGCGCCAACGCCGTGTAGACCCCCGGAATATTTGTAGGCGCCTTGTCCGAATTTTCCGCCGGCGTGCAGATTCGTCAGCACCAACTCAATGGCCGGCATCTTCCATTTTGGATGGATATCGACAGGAATGCCGCGGCCGTTATCTCGGACGGAAACCGATCCATCCACATGAACCGACATTTCGATCTTCGTGCAAAATCCGGCGAGATGTTCGTCGATGGAATTATCGACGACTTCGTAAACCAAGTGATGCAGCCCACGCTCATCCGGATCTCCAATGAACATCCCGGGCCGTTTCCGGACCGCCTCGAGGCCTTCTAGCTTGTCGATTTGCGCCGCGTCATATTTTTGTGTTGCGGCGATTCCGGTCGAGCTGCGGGATAATTTTTCGACCGGAATTTCTTCTTCAACTTGCGCCATAAAAGCGGGCCAAGCGACCCTCACAAAAGACCATAGCGAGAAACATGCTGGAAACAAATAATAATCTCGTGGTTTTAAGCAGGTTATTTCCGCAACTGGTTGGAGGCGAGCCAGTGGCAAAGCGCATGATATTGTGGTTGGTGGCTCCGCCTTCATTTACTGATTTTTGACGGCTTGACCGACCTCTTTCAGGCCCTGAAAATAGACTCCGTTCATGCGCCTCCAAACGCTTTCGGAAGCACGTTGGATTTTAACGTTTTTTGCGCTGCTCGCCGTGGCGGCTTCTTTCTTCGCCTTATGGTTATCGTTCTTCTTTCTGTTGCTGTTTCTTTGCACTGTTGCCTTTTTCCGGGACCCGGAACGGATGGTGCCGGCAGATCCAAGTCTAGTCGTGGCGGCTGCTGATGGAACCGTGATAGACATTGTCGAATTGGACGAAAGCGAGGTGCTCAAAACAAAAACGCGCCGTGTCGGAATTTTTTTATCGATCTTTGACGTCCACACGAACCGCGCACCTATCGATGGCCGGATCGTTTACCGGCAACATCGAGTGGGGCTTTGTCTCGATGCACGCCGCCCTGATTGTTCCGAGAAGAACGAATCAATAACCTGGGCTTTCGAGAATCCGCGCGTCACTGTTGTCGTGCGCCAGATCACTGGAGCAATTGCGAGACGCATCGTGGCCTGGGCTCAGATCGGCGACGAATTAAAGAAAGGCGATCGCTTCGGGATGATTCGCTTCGGTTCACGAACAGAATTATATTTGCCATTGAACGCTGAACTGCTCGTGAAAGTGGGAGACCACGTTTTTGGCGGATCGACAATCGTCGCGCGTCTTTCCAGTTAATGAACGAACAACTACCTCCAAAGATTTATCTGCTGCCGAATTTGATGACAGCAGGAAACTTGTTTTGCGGCTTCACTGCCACGCTCAAAATTCTTGAGGGGGCGTTGCTCCAAGCGTCCAATCCAGATGCAGCTGGTGATCTTTTTCACACGGCCATCTGGTTTGTTCTCGGCGCGTTCGTCTTTGATTTTCTGGATGGCCGGCTTGCGCGGCTTGGCGGACATGAGAGTCCATTCGGCCGCGAGTTCGATTCATTAGCGGATATTGTCTCATTCGGGCTTGCCCCGGCGCTGATGGTTTACCGCGTGGTGTTACAGGAATTCCCGCGCGCGTGCTGGATTATCGCGTTCATTTACCTAGCCTGCGGCGCGCTGCGTCTGGCCCGTTTCAATTCCGCGGCCACCGGACATAATGGAGCTCAACATCAAAATACCTTCACCGGTTTTCCCATTCCAGCTGCCGCTGGCTTAATTGCGTCGATCACATTGTTTCTCCTTTGGCTTGCCGAGGGTGAACATCACCTCGGCAACTGGAAATTCGTTCTGCCCCCCCTCTTGCTTTTTCTCTCCTTTATGATGTTCAGCCGGTTCGAATATCCGAGCTTCAAGGGGATCAACTGGAAAACAAAGAAGTCGATCCCGCGGTTTCTTATTATCAGTTTGATCGTGATCTTCACGGTGATGAATTACGAATGGATGCCGGCTGTGCTTTTTCTTTCCTATTTGCTCTACGGATTTCTCCGGCCCTGGCTGTCCCGCGAATGGCGGCGCGGAATCGAAGAAGAAATCGGCGAAGAATCGCCCGCGGAAACTGCTGAACAAACGCGGTAGGCTCGACAATTTTCCCCGATGCGTGTGCGTCTCCCTTGCGATCCAGGTAAACGCAAGCTCGCCGCAGGACGAGTCCGTCCGATTGGCGGACCAGAGGCTCACGCTACCTTTGATTCAGTCGCGCGAGGATTTCGGGATCGCGCACGTCGGCCCATTCGCCAGTGATTTCGAGCGCTCTTACTTTTCTGCCCGAATGGGCGAGTGCGCGGATGGCGTCGGTTAATTCGTATTCGCCGCGCGGTGACAGCTTCAATTTTGCGGTGAATTCGAAAATGCTCGGTCGAAACGCGTAAAGCCCGGCGTTATACCAGGGACTCGTTGGCTCGCCCGACTCGGGTTTTTCGCGAAGATCGACAAGTTCCATTTCTTTGTTCAGGAAAACCGCGCCGCCTTTGCTGACGTCTTCGCCGCGCGTCACCGTGACGATTGCTTCGATGTCGTCCGGAAGATCAACCACGCGTTTGTAATTCGCCGGGTCCACCAAAATATCGCCGTAGCCTAAAACGAATGAAGAAGCGCCGACGAAATCGCGGGCAAGATCGACAACGCGACCGGTACCATCCTGCACTTCCTGCGTTGCATATTGAATAGCCGTATTGTAGCGGGAGCCGTCGCCGAAGAAATTCTGCACCGCATCGGCGTGATGGCCGACGACGATAAGAAAGTCGCGTACTCCTGCGTCGCGCAATCCTTCGACGATGTGCTGCAAAACCGGTTTGCCGCGTACTTCGATCATCGGTTTGGGAAGCGTGGCGGTGAGCTCGCGCATGCGCGTGCCCCGTCCTGCCGCGAGCACGACGGCCTTGTCGGTCTTCGCCATCAGTCTCTGCTTAACGTTGTCTTGCGGCGGCAATCACGATCCAGTCTTCTTTTCCGTGATGATTAGTGCAGGCAAATTAGCTTGCTTGATCATTTCACTCACTTTCGGCAAATCTTCATTTTTGATCTGCGCCCATTTTCCTAACTGCTCTTCGAGCTGGTTGCTCAACGTTTGAAATACGTCGAGTTGCGGCTTGGTCGGTTCACCATCACCGGACTCGATCGTGTGGCTAAACGTGTCAAACCGCTCATTCAACATGTTTGGGAAGGCAAGGTTTGCTTCCGAGCCTTTCATGTTCACCTGGATGAGTTTCTGCTCGACTTCGGACATTTTGTGATCGAGATCGTCCGCTGCTGCGAGCGCAGGTTTTAAGCGTTGATCGTCCCCGAAACGTTTGTGCAGGTTTTGAATTTGTGATCTGAGATCGCGGATTTCGTTGACTGCCTGATGCAGTTGCGAGATCCGATCGTTCACCTGCGCCGCTAATGTGAACTGTTTTTGCAATCCGGCCTCGTCTCCCTTTGTTCGCGGATCGATTACCAGATGCAGCGGCGCAGTCTGCGATTTGCCGCCGACAGTCAGTTTCACTTGATAATCGCCCGGCAACGCAAGCGGGCCCTTGGGGCCTGTACTGGAATAAAACGCGCCCGGGATTTGAATCGGATCATCGTAACGTAGGTCCCATGCAAAGCGGTTCATGCCTTCGCTGGCTGGAATCGTTTTCACGCGCTCGACGCGGTCAGGCCATTCAGGCGGTTGCTCGCCTTCTTTTTTTTCCTTGCTCGAAAGACGCCTCACGACTTTGCCCGAGGCATCGAGGATCTCGAGCGAGACTTCTTCTTTCGGTGCGGTCTTGAAATAATAATCGATGATTGCGCCGGGAGGCGGGTTATCACCGACCGGCTGGCGTTTGTCGAACTCCTCGGGGTAATGCAAACGCAAGGCGGTCTGGGGTTGATAGAGAATGACGTCAGCCTGGGCGGATTGCGTGTTCGCTTGACGAAGCGGCGTCAAGTCGTCCAGCACCCAGAAAGAGCGCCCGTGCGTCGCCACTACGAGATCATCATCTTTGACGACGAGATCGTGAATTGGCGATACTGGCAGATTCAATTGCAACGGCTGCCAGTGTGCTCCGTCATCGAACGAAACGAAGATCCCAAGCTCGGTTCCTGCGTAGAGCAAACCTTTACGCTTGGGATCTTCGCGCACCGCGTGCACATATGCGTCGTCGGGAATTCCGCGCACAATCGAGTTCCAGGTTCTCCCCAAATTGGTCGTCTTGAAAACGTACGGCTTAAAGTCGTCGAGTTTATGTCGATCCGCCGCGACATAAGCGGTATTGCCGTCGTGCGGTGATGGTTCGATCAGATCGATGGTGCTCCACTCCGCCATCTTCGGTGTGACGTTTGACCAATGCTGGCCGTCGTCGGTGGTGACCTGCACGAGACCGTCGTCTGTGCCTGCCCAGATCGTGCCTTGTTTTACTGGCGATTCGGCCAGTGCAAACACAGTGTCGTAATATTCGACGGACGTGATGTCGTTCGTTAACGGACCGCCGCTTGGTTGTTGTTTCGATTTGTCGTTGCGCGTGAGATCACCGCTGATTTGGGTCCAGCTTTGTCCATGATCGGTCGATTTGAAAACGCATTCGGCTGCGGTGTAGAGCACATCCGGGTTGTGCGGTGAAAGCATGAGCGGCGAGACCCATTGAAAACGATGGGCAAGATCAACAGCGCCATGCCCGGAATTGTCCAGAGGAACCGGACTAACGTCCTGCACGTCCTCTTTATTTTTGTCGTAGCGAGTGAGGTAGCCTTCGTTGTTGGAATAGATGATGTGCCAATCGCGTGGATCGGGCACGACGAAGCCGCATTCTCCACCACCGGCCACGAACCAATTTTCGCGTCCGATCACGCCAGAATCGCTGCGGCTGGCGATACCGACATTCGAGTTGTCCTGTTGCGCACCGTACATGTGGTAGGGGAATGCATTGTCCACGGCCACGTGGTAAAACTGCGCCGTGGGCTGGTTGTTTTGGGTCGTCCACGTTTTGCCACCGTCCGTGGAGATGCTGGCCCCGCCGTCATTCGCATTTGCAATGCGGTTTGGATTCGTCGGATCAATCCAGAGTCCGTGATGATCTCCGTGGCGCGCTGCCAACAGATTGAAAGTCTTTCCACCATCGACTGATTTAAAGAGTCCCGTGTTTAGGAGGTATACCGTATCCGCGGATTTTGGGTCAGCATAAACTTTGCTGAAATACCAGGCGCGCTGACGAAAGCGGCCATCGTCGTTTACGCGGGTCCAATGCTGCCCCGCATCGTCCGAGCGGTAGAGACCGCCTTCCTTGGCCTCGATGATTGCATAGACGCGGTTAGAATCCGCTCCGGAAACGGCGATGCCAATCTTGCCCAGGATTCCGCCCGGAAGGCCGTTTCCTTCGAGATGTTTCCACGTAACGCCGTTGTCTTCCGATCGATAAAGCCCGCTGCCAGGGCCGCCGCTGGAGAAAAACCATGGTTGCCGTCGCGCCTGCCAAAGTGATGCGAAAACGATGTTCGGGTTATGTGGATCGAAAACGATGTCGATCCCGCCCGTGTTTTCATCTTTCGACAAAACTTTCGTCCACGTCTTGCCGCCATCACTCGTGCGAAAAATTCCACGCTCCTGATTTGGACCAAAGGCGTGGCCTAACGCCGCCACCAGAACCACGTTCTCATTTCGTGGATCAACAATCAGCGCGCCGATCTGCCGCGTATCTTTCAAGCCGATATTCTCCCAGGTTTTTCCGGCGTCGATCGATTTGAAGACTCCAGTCCCGTAGGTTGTATCACCGCGGATGGCCGCTTCGCCCGTGCCGGCGTAAATCACATTGTGATCAGATGGCGCGACTGCGACGGCGCCAATCGAAGAAATCGGTTGTTTATCGAAAAGCGGAATCCAATTCGCGCCGCCATCGATTGTCTTCCACACTCCGCCCGCAACCGCGCCAAAATAATAAGTGTCCGGTTCTCCAGGGACGCCCTCGATCGCTAGCGCGCGGCCGCCTCGAAAGGGCCCGATCTGTCGCCATTGCATTCCCTTAAACAATTTTTCGTCCACTGTTCCGGGCGGTACCGCTGTCGGAGATGGACTTGCCGCCAGTGTCGGAGTGGGCGAGCCGACGCCGGGTCCACCGCCGCGCGGCGTTGGATTGACGGCAAACGCATGTGAACAGACAAAGGTAAAAGCAGCCAAAATCAATTCCGGCGCGGCCGGAAAACGCAAAGTGCACTTAATCATCCGCCTAAGGTGAAAAGCTTCCAACGCGGTTCAACTGGAATATCTGCTGTCGCCTGCTGCTCGGAACTTCTACTGTCCGCGCACGGCGAGGATGTAGGCGACAATGGCGTCGCGTTCTGCGGGCCTCAAGTTTGAGCGGTGGGCCATGCTGTCTACAATTTTTGGCCAATCCTCGGTGCTGTAACGCCAGAATGCCGGCAGCGTATGACACTCGATACAACGATGAACAAACAGCGCACGCCCTTCGCTCAGCATCGCGATGTCACGATGCGGGTCGGAGCCATTACGCACCAGTTCAACCGTAACCGGCGGAGGCGTAAAACTCGTCGTTCCACAACTGCTAAGATCGACAAGGCAAGTGATCGCCATGATCCAGATCGCGAGCCTTCTCATTTCACAGAGCAATTCCAAAGATCGTCCGCAGTTGGAAATCTGGTTCATCCTTGGTGTCCGTCGCCTGCGCAAGGGCGGTCATGGTCACGAACCAGTTTTGGCGGCGATAGGAAACGTTCGGTCCAACCAAAAGATTTCTTATTTTTTCCTCATCGCGCCATTCTAGGAAAACGAACTCATGGAGCAGCTCCAGGCCCACGGAGAGGCGTGGTGAAACTTCATAGCTTGCTCCGATTGCCTGACTGAATTCGCTTTCGCGTTCGGACAAATCGTTTCCTTCCCACACCGATTCGAGTGTCGTGTTATATGCCAGAATAAGCGGCCCGAGATTTTTCTGCGCGATCAATTTCGATTCCAGTTCGATCAGTCGATCGCCACCTTTTAGTTCACAGTAGGCCGACAATCCCACGGGATCGACAACCGGATTCGTCAAGTTATAGATCAACTCAAGCGCCGTGTCGGAATACGCAAACCCGGAATGTTCACGGTCGTTCTGGTAAAACCAGTCCGCCAGATAGACGCTCGTCTGAAAGTTCTCCGTTACACCGTATTCGAGTTCGTGACGAAAATCGACTTGATCGAATCGTCCAGTTCCGGTCGCGTGTTGCCACGTAATCCAGTTCTCCAATTCCAAGCTGCCGGGGGCTAAAGTGTTCGCTTCGTAGAGAAAAGTGAAATGGCGCACGCCGCCAAAGGACATCGATACACCAAGCGCGACAGCGAAAATGCAAAGCAGCAGTCTTTGTATCACGAGTGTAAGATGAGGGCGCGCGCGCGGCTCAGGCGCGTCCCGCAGATGCGGCGGCTACGCGCGGGCCGCTCTCCGCTGCAGGCGCGGTCTGCTTGTCAGCGAAGGTTTTCGAAGTGCCGGCTGCTCTGCTCTGAAACGCAGCAGGCGAGCCTGCCTGTGCAGCGCTCCCCAAACTTTCCACGATTGCGGCCTTGGCTTCCGCCTGCGCTTCCTCGACCGGCTCGGCGTTTTGAGGCGGCGCGCCGCCAAGATGTCGAGCCGCGTAGTACGATCCAATCACTAAGACCGCTGCGATCAATTGCGCTACGAGCGTTTCGACAGTCGGAAACACGGCGAACCACATTCCCATCCACGGTGGAATCACGTTCGCCAACTGAGTGATCCGCGTCGTCGGTATCCAGTGCGCCAATTGCATCTCCTGCGCTTGTTCGCCCACCATCACCAGCAGCACCATGCCGAGAAGAATCCCAGTCGTGATCAACATCTTTCGATAGGGGAGACGCTGTTGAAGAACAAATGTCAGGATGGCTACCAATCCTGTGAGCACAATGCCCAGCAGCGCGCCTTTCAGCACTACGCCGCCGCCCAGCCGCAGATAATAGCTTTGCAAAAAAAGAACCACCTCGAATCCTTCGCGGTAAAGCGAAGTGAATCCGAGCAGGATCAATCCCCACCAGAGATGCCTCTGCGAAATTTCGACCGCGCGCGCATTTTCCAGCAGCGCTTTCCGCCGGCGATTGTGAGCGCGAATCCAGCCGCCCCAGTAAATCTTGTGGAAAAACCAATTCATGATCACGAGCAGAACGATCACGGCAAGCAGTCCGGTCGCCGCCTGTAAGTCGAGTGCCGACATATTGTCGCTGAGCGACCCGACAATTCGCACGGCGATACACCAAGTGATCAAACTCGCGACAAACGCCAAGCCCGCACCAAAAGCGACCGGTCGCCGATGGCCGCGCTTCGTGCCCGTCATACTAGCGGTGATGGCGGCCAGCACGAGAATGCATTCCAATCCTTCTCGAAAAACGAGAATGCCGATGTCGAGAAACGCTACGGTCGGGCTCGTGTTGGGACGCATCGGATCGGGCGCGCCTTGTGCGGTGACTCCTTGCCAAACCAGCGTTGCGATCACAAAAAGCGCGGCCGCGACGACGCCGATGCGCAGAGCAGGCTTCATTTCAGCTGGGAACTTATCACAGACGCAACATAGTTGCTGCCGATCAGTTGCGTTTTTTTAGCGGCTGCTTGCTGGTGTGAAGGCCATCCCGATTCGTCATTTTCATAGAGCCGGGGATTGCCGTGCTGCAAGAGTCGTTTAGGATCGTGCGCAATGCCGGAATACGTTCTGGGTCATCATTTGAAAGGCGAGGGGAAGCGACTGGCGTTGATGTCGGAATTGCTCGATCCGATGCATCGTCGCCACATCGAGGAGCTCGATATTGTTAAGCCCGGCGCGCGGACGCTCGAAGTTGGATGTGGCAACGGATCGATCTCCGCGTGGCTCGCCCGGCGTGTCAGTCCCGACGGGAAAGCAGTGGCGGTTGATCTCGATCTGTCGTTAATCGACGTGCGCGCGCCCAATCTTGAGTTGCGCCAGGACGACATCGTTGCGGCACCGGTGGATCGTCGCAGCTTCGATCTCGTAACTGCGCGCGCTGTGCTCCATCACGTTGCGAATGTCGAAGCGGCGATCGGAAATCTCGTTGCAAGTCTGCGCCCAGACGGGGCAATTCTGCTCATCGAGCCTGATTTTCTTCCAGTTAGCGTTGCTAAGCCGCCGTGCACGGCCGCGCGCGGGACGGCTGACCAAATTTACCTGGGCAAAAAGTGGCAGCGCGTACGGGAGTCGAACCCGTGCACCAGCCTTGAGAGGGCTGTGTCCTAACCACTAGACGAACGCGCCATAAATTCCAAAGCGTGTAGAATAGCTACACCATAAGGGGTCGGCAAGGCACCGGACCAGAAACTATTTCGGGTTCTTCTTATGCTTCTGCTCGGGCGACGGCGTCGGAGTCGGAATGCCCACAGAGCTGTCTGTTAAGTGACGTACGCGCGGTTGCTTAGTGGGCCGGATATGCCCGTCCTTCAGTGATTGCAATGCTAACTTTATTTCCGCGTTCGAAGCTAAAGCCGACATCCGCTCATAATAAATATTGTAGTACTCACGAACACGTTTCCGTTTCTCCAAATCGGTATGTGCAGTGTGAGTAGCTGCCTCCGCAGCGCGGACCGAGGGATCGTTCGCGACCTGATTTTTCAAGCGTCTCCATTCAATGTGTAGCTGCTGTTCGTCCGCCTTCTTGCCTAGGGAGGTTTTCTTAAAAGCTTCATCCAGTTGCGACAACTCCGGAACGTCGGGGCCGTTCGGTCCCGGAGAAGGTGTGGCCGTGGTCGCCGGTTGTTTTTCTCCTGAGTAAAGATCGACAGACGGCGGCGCCGCGTCCTGCGCACGCAATGTTCCGGTTCCAAGCGTCAATAGAATAATTAACTCGCGTATCTTCATTCCCCGTTTTCGGCGCAATGTAATCGGATTCTGTGGTCCTGGCGACCAGCCAATCCATTAAAATCAATCGGGGCGAGAGGATTTGAACCTTCGACCTGTCGCCGCGGCGACCGCTCTACAATGGCCTATTCAGTTCATCTCTGCCGCGCCCAGTTTTGTAATATCGCTCGCGTTGCGCTGCTTCGGGGCGAGTGACAAAGCTTTCGCTGTGGAGCAGGATCCATGGCGCGCCATGCTTCGTAGCCTTGGAATCGCCGGCATTATGCGGCGAATACGGTCATTCAGATTTTTGCAGGAACCAACATAGCGGCGTCCTGTTTTTTGATTCGACAACACGTAACAATAAAACATTTTCCGATTTTCAGGCTCAGAATCGGGGCGAGAGGATTTGAACCTCCGACCTCGTGGTCCCAAACCACGCGCTCTACCAAGCTAAGCTACGCCCCGAAAATGCAGCTTGATTGTTACCACGAATTCTGTCATCGCGCATCTTGAGAGCGAACGCCCTACGTTCCGCAATTGGTGTCTTCGCCAAATCACTGGATTCAGATTTCGTAGCCCAGGTTCGTCGCCAATCGTTTCTCTACCGCGGCGATTGGCTCGCCTCTCCTCGCGGCGTAATCGATAACCTGATCACGCCCTATCTGGCCGATAGCGAAATACTTCGCGTCCGGGTGCGAGAAATAAAGTCCGCTCACGCTCGCGCCGGGATGCATTGCATATGATTCCGTCAGTTTGATGGCCGCGTTCTTCTCAGCGCCGAGCAAATCGAACAACGTTCGCTTCTCCGCATGATCGGGACAGGCCGGATAACCGGCAGCCGGCCGGATGCCGCGATATTTTTCTCGGATAAGATCGACATTCGACAATTTTTCGTTGCGGCCAAAGCCCCACGCGATCCGCGCTTGCTTGTGCAAGTATTCGGCAAACGCCTCCGCTAATCGATCGGCTAGCGCCTTGGTCAGAATCCCGCTGTAATCGTCGTGCTCTTTCTTGAATCGCTCTGCAAGTTCGTCGCCGCCATGAATCGAAACCGCGAACCCACCGAGATAATCTTCCGATTGCGCATTGCTCGCCGGGGCGGGTAAACTTCCTGCGGATTGCGGAAAGATGAAATCCGCCAGGCAATGATTGAATTGGCCAGCCGGCTTTTGCATTTGCTGCCGCAAAAAATAGAACGTCGCCAGCTTCTTTGATCGCGTGTCGTCCGTGTAAAGATCGACGTCATCACCCGTCGAGTTTGCTGGCCAAAAGCTATAAACGCCGCGCGCCTCAAGCAGATTCTTCGCGATGATTTGCTCGAGCAATTTCTGCGCGTCGTCGAAAAGCTCGCGTGCTTGTTTGCCGATTACAGGATCATCGAAGATCGCTGGATAACGTCCGCGCAATTCCCAAGCATGAAAAAAGGGCGACCAATCGATGAAGGGAACCAGATCGCCGAGCGCGATTGCGGTTCTCTGGGGAGCGCACGCCGCTGGCGTGCCCGTCTCGGCCGTTGGCCGAGACGCCTCCTTCGCGGGATACCATACCCAAGGGTAATCCTCACCCGGACGAGCGACGCCTCCATCCCACGGATTTCGCGTGATGTATTCAAATTTTTCCTCCAAATCGCTCTCAGATCGAATCAAACGATCAAAGGATTCACGCTCCCACACCGCTCCGCTCTTTTGTTCGGCCTTATTGATTTCGTGGGCGGTGAATGACTTGATGGTGTGCAGAATCTCGGTCAGCGAATAGAAATCCGTCACGTCAGAAGTGTCGAGCCTTACCCGTGGCTCAATTAGGATGTGGACGTGATCCGGCATCACGCACGCTGCGTACAGTTCGTATCGCCGCTCATTCCAATTTAGAACGCAATCCAGAACAATGTTGCGAGCGGCGTCACTCAACGTTCGCCGACCGCTGGTGCTCCACGTAATTGCGTATTTTGCCCACGGCCTTTGGAAATGGGGAAGATGACGTTTGGAATAGCGCACGTCGGCAGAAGTTTCAGGCGGGCCGCCGGAAACTACACGCGAGCCGCGTGTGCTCCCCAAATCCGCGCTCCCCGGATCACTCGCGCACACCCGCACTCCAAGGAAATCCGGCCGTGGCAGTGTGTATGTGTCCCAATCAATTCGTGTCCGATTCGTCCTCGCCTGCTCAAGCGGCATCAATTTTTTCTGGCGAGTTTTTGCCGCGTGCTCTTCGCGTAATCGCGCGTAATCCGCGCGGGTTTTTGCATCGAACTCCGATTTCAATTCCTTTTTCAACAACGAACTCACCACGCCCACGGCGCGCGATGCGTCGAGTACGTGTACAATGCTGCCATGGTAATGCGGCGCGATTTTTACTGCCGTGTGCGCGCGGCTCGTCGTCGCCCCGCCAATCAAGAGCGGCACGTCGAAGCTTTCGCGCTCCATCTCCTGCGCCACATGCACCATCTCGTCGAGTGAGGGCGTGATCAGCCCGCTTAGCCCGATCGCGTCCGCGTTTTTATCGCGCGCCGTCTCCAAAATTTTCGCCGCTGGCACCATCACGCCCAGATCGATCACGTCGTAGTTGTTACACTGCAACACGACGCCGACGATGTTTTTGCCGATGTCGTGCACGTCGCCTTTCACGGTCGCCATCACGATGCGTCCTTGCGGCTTCGCGCCAGCCGTTTTCTCTGCCTCCATGAACGGCATGAGATACGCCACCGCTTTCTTCATCACGCGCGCGCTCTTAACCACTTGCGGCAGAAACATCTTGCCGGATCCAAAAAGATCGCCGACTACGCTCATCCCGGCCATAAGCGGGCCTTCGATCACGTCAAGCGGGCGCTTGCATTTTTGCCGTGCTTCCTCAGTGTCGATGTCGATGTAATCGACAATGCCTTTCACGAGGGCGTGTTTCAGACGCTCCTCCACACTCTCAGCGCGCCACACTTCATCTTTGATCGGCGCTTGGTCTTTGGCCTTCACCCTTTCTGCGAAATCGATTAGCCGCTCGGTCGCGTCATCACGACGATTCAAAAGCACGTCTTCCACGCGTTCACGCAGCTCTGGCTCGATTTCTTCATAGACCGCCAGTTGTCCGGCGTTGACGATTCCCATGTCGAGACCGGCTCGAATCGCGTGAAAAAGAAACGCGGCGTGCATCGCTTCGCGCACGGTGTTATTGCCGCGGAACGAAAATGAGATGTTGCTTACGCCGCCGCTTACCCGGGCACCGGGAAGGTTTGCTTTGATCCAGCGCGTTGCCTCGATGAAATCGACTGCGTAATTGCGATGCTCCTCCAGACCGGTTGCGACCGTGAGAATGTTTGGGTCGAAGATGATGTCGCTCGCTGGGAAATCGGCCTGTTCGGTCAGCAATGCGTAAGCGCCCTCGCAGATGTCGATCTTGCGTTGGAAATTATCGGCCTGGCCTTGCTCATCGAACGCCATCACAATGACCGCTGCGCCATAACGCCGAATCAATCGCGCTTGTCGCAAAAATTCCCCTTCGCCGTTCTTTAGGCTAATGGAGTTGACGACCGGTTTGCCTTGGACGCATTTGAGGCCGGCCTCAATCACGCTCCACTTTGAGCTGTCGATTACAATCGGAATTCGCGCGATGTCCGGTTCGCTGCCGAGCAGATTCAGGAAGCGCGTCATCGCCGCTTCCGAATCGATCATCGCTTCGTCCATGTTCACATCCAGCAGGTTCGCGCCGCCTTGGACCTGTTGACGCGCAATCGCGAGCGCGCCCTCGAAATTTTCGCTGAGAATCAACTTCGAAAACTTGGGCGAGCCAGTGATGTTTGTGCGCTCGCCGATAACAGCAAACCCGAACTCGGGTGTAATTTTCAGCGGCTCCAGCCCGGATAATTGTAGGGCGTTGTCGCGCGCGTGATCGGGCGTGCTGGGGAGCGCACGCGCCTCGCGTGCTGCCTTCGGCGCCCTCGCCGAAGACCCCTCTGGCGTCCATAACCACGGATAATCTTCGTTCTGTTGAGCGACTCCTATGTCCCAGGGGTTCCGACAGATATAGTGAAATTTTTCTTGTAGATCAGATTCCGACCGAATGACCCGATCAAATGATTCTTTTTCCCAAACAGGTCCGGTTGTCTTTTGGAGTTTATTGATCTCGTGTGCGGTGAACGATTTTACCGACTGCATTAGCTCTGCGATCGGCCAGAAGACGGGATTTTCGTCCGCATCGAATTCCTTCGGCCATGGCTGCAGGAGCAAATGCGCGTGATCTGGCATGACGCAGGCAACATAGAGCTCATAGC
>QHPD01000081.1 GCA_003218975.1 Verrucomicrobiota bacterium | reverse complement strand
ATCGGAGGCGCAGGCGTAATCGGCGTTGAAAATTCCGTCGAAACTGCGCGCCGACATTCCGATCAGGTAAAATCGCTGGTGCTACTTTCTGGAGAAACATCTCGCGACGGGTTGCAATTCTTGCGACAAGCGTCGCAGCTGCCCGAGTTGTTCGTTTTCTCTGACGACGACGAATACCCTCCAATCCAACAGGCGATGGGGTTGCTCTACGTCACAGCCTCCAGCCCGAGCAGGAAGCTCGTTCATTACTCAGCTTCGAAAGATGCGCCTTGGAAATGGTACGAACCTTTCGACATCGGAAAGGTTCCCGCAACGGGCGGTCATGGGACCGATTTGTTCAAAGGTCATCCCGAACTTCCCGGCATTATCGTGGATTGGTTCGTGACCACGCTGATCAAGACACCGGGTCACGCGCCGGCGGACACTCTCGCGTCTGCATCGACAATTAACGAAATCCAAACGCCCGGTGGCGTTGCCAAAGTCACGCAGCAGCTGATTGAAGCTCAAAAAACAGATCCGCAGGCGCAGTTGTTCCCGGAAATCACCGCCAGCACCATCGGCCAAGGTTTTCTGCGCGCAGGCGACACAAAATCGGCGATCGACGTTTTGAAGCTGGTCCTTCTCGCTTATCCCGATTCGGCTGATGCAAACGAGAACTTAGCTGAGGCGTACTTGAAGGACGGCCAAAAAGATCTGGCACGGCAACACGCCGAAAAAGCATTGGCCATTCTTGATGCTCATACCGTACCGGCGTCATCATGGACCGATACCGAAGAGTACCGAGGCGAGATTCGCCGCAGTGCGCAGAAAACACTCAAGAAGTTAAGTGAGAAGCAAGGCTAGCCTTCGTCGCTCTTCACTTTTCGCGCTCTGCTACAAATTCTTCTTCGCCCAGGGGCCGACGCGATCGAGCGCTTTCTCGATGTTCTCGATCGAGTTGGCGACACTGAAACGCAAATAGCCTTCCCCGAAGTCGCCGAATGCGGTGCCGGAGAGCGCAGCGACGCCGACGTCATCGAGCAGCCCGTCGGCTAGTTTCTTCGATAACCAGCCAGTCTGCGTGATGTTCGGGAAAACGTAGAACGCGCCATGAGGCAAGCGGCAGGAGAAACCTTTGATCTTGTTGAGACCAGCGACCATCACGTCGCGACGTTTTTGAAACTCGGCACGCATCGCGTCCACCGCCGCTTGCGACCCGCGGAGCGCTTCGATGCCGGCGACCTGCGTGAAGCTGGCGGTGCACGACGCCGAGTTGGTCATGAGGCGGGCGATGTGCGTCGCCAGCTCGGCGCGCATCACGCCGTAGCCCATACGCCAGCCGGTCATGGCGTAAGTCTTGGAAAAGCCGTCGAGCAGAATCGTGCGCTCCTTCATGCCGTCCACCGACATGATGGAATGATGTTCGCCGTCGAAAATGAGGCGGCTGTAGATCTCGTCGCTCAACACCATGATGTTGCGATCGTCGATCGCGCGCGCGATGCCGTCGATGTCCTTCTTCTCCAGCACGCCGCCGGTCGGGTTTTGTGGCGAATTCAGGATGATCAGTTTCGTGCGATCGTTGATCAATCCGGCGAGCTCATCGACGTCGAGCCGGAAATCCAGCTCCTCGCGCAACCGGATCGGCACCGCCTTCGCGCCGACGTAGTTGATCATCGATTCGTAAATCGGGAATCCCGGATTCGGGTAGATGACCTCATCGCCTTCTTCCACGAGTGCAAGGATGCTGAAAAAGATGATGGGCTTGCCGCCGGGGACGACGACCGCTTCGTCGGGCGTAACGCTTACTTGGCGCGTTTCGCTCACGTGTTGCGCGATGACTTCGCGCAGCTCCATCAAACCAGCCGACGGCCCATAATGGGTGAAGCCTTTGTGCAGGGCGTCACATCCCGCGTCGATGATGTTGCGCGGCGTATCAAAATCCGGTTCGCCGATTTCGAGATGGATAATGTCGCGGCCCTTTGCCTCCAGCGCTTTCGCTTTGACCAACACTTCGAAGGCGGTCTCGGTGCCGAGACGCGCCATGCGCTTTGCGAGGCGAAGTTCGTGGCCCTTAATCATAAGAGTGAAATCAGCATTATCAAAGCAGTGGCGCAACTTGTCTTTTATCAAGTTCGCGATCGCGGGGCGCATCGCTCTCGAGAATTTGCAGCTGACACAGGCGTCTCTACAGTTCAGTACTTTGAAGCGCGGTTTGCCTTTCATCATTCTCGTTGGTGTTGTTGTGCTTATTGCTGCGCTCGGGGTGCACATCGACTGGACCTGGAAACGAAAACTCTCGCCGCGCGGTGGGCGTTATTTTTTCCATCGCGTCGAACTCGCAGTGCCGTCATTCCATCAGTCGGAAGAAAAATGGCGCGATGATCCGCTTGGCGGAGTCGCAGACAACGGCACTCTTGGCGGCGAAGGCTGCGCAGTGGCCGCCGCGGCGATGGTATTCAAATTTTATGGTATCGATGTCGATCCGCAACAGTTAAACTGGTTTCTGACATCCGTTGGCGGATACACGGATCGCGGCTGGCTTTACTGGGATCGCGCGGCTTGGTTCGCGCCCAATCATGTCCGGCATGTCTACGAAGACCTGGCTTCGTATGATCTCATCGATTCGAATCTCGCCCGTGGAAACCCCGTTATCGTGCGAGTGCGACTGCGAGGCGGCGTCACGCATTTTGTCGTCATCGCTGGCAAAGACGGGTTCGATTACCTTATTGCTGATCCCGGCGCTGGCTCTGCGAGAGGTCTCTACCCGCTGCGCGAGCTCGGCAGCGATATCGAGGCACTGCGATTCTACGAGCCGATCGCCGCCGCGAATTCGCAACTCTCCGCGAAGCGGGAAACATCAAACTAAGACTTCCCTGATCCTTTCGAATGTAGCTCGCCAACGCTGACACACACGAAAACGACCGCGAATTATGGGTGTCATGTTACAAGCATTTTATTGGGATTGTCCCAAAGCGGAAAATTGCGAGCACCGATGGTGGGTGTTTATCAAATCTAAATTGCCGGCAATTGCGCAGGCCGGTTTCACGGCCTTGTGGCTTCCGCCGGCAAACAAGGCCGCCAGCTGGAAATCGATGGGGTACGACCCTTACGATTATTATGACCTCGGCGAGTTCGATCAGAAAGGCGGCGTCCCCACGTGGTTCGGTTCCAAAGCTGAATTATTCGATCTTATCCAGTCTGCTCACACGGCGGGATTACAAGTGTATGCGGACCTCGTGTTCAATCATAACAGCGGCGCGGATGGTCAGGAACTAAATCCAACCGACGGCCAGTTGCGCTGGACGAAATTCGCGCCGACAAGCGGCAAGTTTCCTCGCGACTGGAAATGTTTTCATCCGAGCCAATACGAGACTTGGGACGGAGCGACTTTCGGTGACATGCCGGATCTCTGTCATCGCGCTCCCCTCGTTTACACCGAGCTCATCAACTACGCTCGCTGGCTTCTGGAAGAAATCGGTTTCGACGGATTCCGCTACGACATGGTGAAAGGTTATGGCGGTTGGATGGTCCGGTCGATTCAAGAACTGCGCGCACTGCGCGGCGGCACCAGCTTCAAGCCGTATGCAGTAGGCGAATGTTGGGACAGCGAACGCACAATCGATGATTGGCTCGATGAAACCAATGCATGGTCAGACAATCCGGTGGGCGCATTTGATTTTCCGCTGCGCTGGCGCTTGCGCGATTTGTGCGACAGTTACGGTTTCATTCTTCGCAATCTCGCCGAGCACGGAGTCTTAATGTGGGACCGACCGGCGCAGGCTGTCACCTTCGTCGAGAACCACGATGTTGTGCGCGACAGTCCTATCATTAACGACAAGCTGCTCGCGTACGCATTCATCCTTACGCATGACGGTTATCCATGTGTTTTCTGGCAGGATTACTTTAACTGGGACCTCGCGCAGCCAGATAATCAAACCGGCATTGACGCGCTCATCAAAGTTCACGAACAAAATGCCGGCGGTCCGGCGCAAGTGCTCTTCGTCGATGACGACCTTTACATCATGCAACGTTCAGGCCTCGCTCATCAAAGCGGACTGATTTTTGTTTTGAACAACCGCGGCACCTGGAACGGCGCGTGGGTCCAAACGCCGTGGAACAGCAGGCGGCTTGTCCCGGCCGCCTGGCGCGGGCACGACGACTCCGGCGTGCCGCAGGAAAAATGGACTAACGACTCCGGCTGGGCCGATCTTTGGGCACCACCGCGAGGCTATGCAGTGTACGTGCCTGCATAACGCTCCGCGAATGACTAACGCCGCCATGCATACATGGAAGTATGCGGCGTATGCGCTAAATTACACCGGTGTTCGGGAATGCATTTCGCGACCGAATTTTGGTTAACCCGGCTTTGCTTTCAGCGCGCGCTCGGGCTCATTTACCTAATCGCGTTTCTCACTGCGGCTAATCAATTCATCCCGCTGCTGGGTGAGCGCGGGTTACAACCGGTGCGGCGCTTGTTGCGTCACGTACGTTTTCGCCACGCGCCGAGTTTGTTCTGGATCAATTGTTCAGATCGCTTCATCACGGCGACGATCTGGTGCGGCATCGCGTTCTCAGTCTTCGCCACCAGCGGCTGGTCGGAGTCGTTTGGACTCGCCGTATCGATGAGCACGTGGGCGTTGCTCTGGATCATTTATCTCTCGCTCGTCAACGTCGGCCAGACGTTCTACGGCTTCGGGTGGGAAACGATGCTCGCCGAGACCGGTTTTCTCGCGATTTTTCTCGGTTCATCTAACACGCGCCCGCCGACGGCGATAATGTGGTTAACCGTGTGGGTGCTTTTCCGCACCATGTTCGGCGCGGGCATGATCAAGATGCGCGCCGACCCGTGCTGGCGCGATCTGACCTGTCTTTTTTACCACTACGAGACTCAGCCACTGCCCAATCCGCTGAGCTGGTATCTCCATCATTCACCGCGTTGGATGCACAAAACTGGTGTGCTCTTCACTCATTTTGCCCAACTGGTTGTGCCGTGGTTCTACTTCGCGCCCGCGCCGATCTGTTACTGGGCAGGCGCACTAACGATCCTCTTTCAAATTACCCTCATCCTGAGCGGGAATCTTTCGTGGCTGAATTATATCACCATCATGCTTTGTATCCCCTGCTTCGATGATCGCTTGCTCGGGCGGTTGATCTCGATCCCGCATTCGGTGCCGAAAAAAATGACCTTGCCACACGAGATCGCAGTGATCGGCTTGGTCGCCCTTGTGCTCTATCTGAGTATCCGCCCGGCACGCAATTTGTTTTCGCGCCGACAACTCATGAATGCGAGCTTCGAGCCGTTGCATCTGGTCAACACCTACGGCGCGTTCGGCGCCGTCACGCGCCAGCGACTTGAAGTCGTGATCAAGGGAACGGACGCCGAATTTCCCGATGCTTCTCCTGAATGGCGCGAGTACGAGTTCAAAGGAAAACCAGGCGACGTGCAGCGTCGTCCCTGCATCGTCTCGCCGTATCATTGGAGGCTCGACTGGCAAATGTGGTTTGCCGCGATGTCGCCGCCGGAGTTTCACCCTTGGATTTTTATACTGGTACAAAAACTCCTTGAAGGTGAAAAAAGAATTCTTTCGCTGCTTGCGCACAACCCATTCCCAAACGCGCCGCCAAAATACATCCGCGCCGATTGGTATCAGTATCGCTTTACCAAGCCAGGTGAGCACGCCTGGTGGACGCGAACGTTCGTCGCCGAATACTTTCCACCGATGACCCTGCACCGCGCGCCAGACGAGGGGCATCGACCTTCACTCTAAGCGCGCCTAAAACTTCGGCCGCTGTTTGCCGTTGCTTGGAGCGCGCCGCGCTGGTTCAGCTGGCCAGATTGTGATCGTCCGCCATCATCCAGACGCTTCACGCGGCCATTCGCGGGTTTCTTCCAGCGATTCGCCGGTTTCCAAGAGACTTTTGAGACTGGCTAAAATGTGCGGCCATCCGCTCGACACCGCTTCGATGAACTTCGAGCCTTCTTTCTCGATTTCGTGAATGACGGTGAGCTTGACCGAGTTGCCTTCCTTTTCCAGTTCGTAAGTCATGCGCGAATAACCTTCGGCTTTCAATTCAGGTCTGAATTCATTGCGCCACTTGAGAACGAGCCGGCGATTCGGTTCGATTTCAACGACTTCGCCGCTGTCAGCAACGCGTCCGTCAGGCATCAAAATCTTCCACGACGCGCCCGGTTTCCACTCGGATTCCTGCGTTGTGTTGCACCAGAACCGACGCGTGAATTCCGGTTCGATGAGCGCCTTCCACAATTTCTCAGGCGTCGTGCGAATGTAGGTTACGTAAATGAATTGATCTTTCTTCATAGAATTACTTTCTCTTGGTTTTCTGTTTGGTTTTGGTTTGTTCGAGACCTTTTTTCAAATCGCTCAACGCCTGAAGGCGATGGCGTTCGTATTTGCCAATCCAACGTTCGTAGATCTCGTGCAACGGCATCGGATTGAGATAATGCAGCTTCTCGCGCCCGCGCCACACGACAGCGATGAGGTTTGCTTTTTCCAGCAACACCAAATGCTTGGTCACCGCCTGCCGCGTCATGTCCAGGTGCTCGCATAATTCGCTCAACGTCTGCCCATTCTCTTTGCGCAACTCATCAAGCAATTTTCTGCGACTGGGATCGGCTAGCACTTTAAAGACTGCATCCATCGAGCTGCCATTATGCAACCAAATGGTTGCATGTCAACCAACGGATTCAGAAAAATGAATTTCCTTTCATCGAGCCGGTTATTGCCGACAAACGTTTGCTTTGGCCCGACACATTGAGCTGGGGACCAAACGGCCAGTTGTATGTCACCGCATCACAGATCGAAAACATGCCGCGATTCAACAACGGCAAATCGACTCGCACCGAACCTTACAAGCTCTGGAAAGTGATTGGGCTCGGAAAATCCGATTAACCGCAGCGAATAAATGAATTTACGGCACGCGAAAAATCTTTCCTGTGTACGGATCTTTCACAGCGGATCCGGGAGCAAAAGCGCTGACATCGATGTAATTTCCCTCCGGTAAATAAGGACTTGTGACCATGCCTTTCTGGCCTGGAACCGGAATTCCATAGGGCATATCGCCTGTTGCTTTTTCCACAGGCGCAGCTGAAGCGAGGCTGGAAAGCCTTCGAAATTGATTGGCCAACTTTCTTGAAAAAGTCTCCTACGGGATCGGCGTTTACCCAGTCTCCGCTCAAAAAGAAGAGCGCGACGAACAGCAAGAAAATCCAACGAATGAGATAATTAATTAAGTTGTCGGCGTTCAATGTGAAGCCGTGATTATCCGCCAGGATTGCGCTTTCAGAGAAGAAAATTTTTCAGCATCAGCGGGTTAAGTGACGATTATCATTTCGCGTTCGCGAACAATAAATTGCGTATCTAACACTCGATTCGTGAGCGGACAGCCGCGTTGTAGAGGCGTTCGCCGCGGCGAACGCCTGTTTAAAAGGTCAGTGCTGGTCGCATCGGTGCTCGCGGCGGCCAGCACAACTATCGTCACTTGCCTGCCAAGCGGTAGGCTTGCGCGGAGGCTGGCCACATGTCACTCGTCGCTTCAAAGGCGCCGTCGCTATTGCGGTCGTCGCTGGCGATTATATGATCGCGGGATGTTAAAGGGCGTTGCATTTCTCCTCGCGCTGGCGACGGCTGCCTTTGCACGAGATTCCACCAACGACGCAGCGCAAATCTGGAATCTCGAGAAGGCGTACTGGGAATACGTCAAAGCGAACGACCTGGAAAAGTATCGCGCGCTCTGGCACGAAGATTTCGTCGGCTGACCGTTTGTCAGCTCAGCACCCGTCCGGAAAGATCATATCACTGATTGGATCACCGCGAACACCTCCAAGGGCGTGAAGTTGCAGTCCTACTCGATTGAGGAACTTGCCATCCATGTGACCGGCGACGTCGCGATCAACCATTATCGCATCAAGGCTAACTGGGCCAATAATGAAGGAGCCGAAGTAAGGATAGACGCATTGCGGATCACGCACACGTGGATTCGCACTCACGGCACGTGGCAAATTCTCGGCGGGCATGTCCGCGCCCGTGAACGCAAAGGGTCAGTAGCATGAAGCCAGGAAGATCGTCGAGGTTCTCCGCTTCTGGCACTCGGCGCGAAGCGAATCTGACATCTGATATCTGATCTCTCATCTCTGATCTCCATCCCCTCGCCCTTCCTCCGATCTCGTCCGATATCTTGCTTCGCAATCGTTTGTTTTGTAATCTTCGATCATGAGCACCGTGCAGGAAATCCTCACTGCGATGGATAAGCTGACCCCGGAGGAATTGCGGATCGTGAAGCTCGGCGTGGATTCCCGGCTCTCTGATGATGATGACGACGACCCGGCATTGCTGGCCGCGTTGAAGAACGCGATTGCCTACGCCGATGCTCATCCGGACGAAGCTAGATCGATCGATGAGGTCCGCGCGCTGATCCCCCAATGGATTTCCGAGTCGAAATCAAAGACCCGGCAATAGCGGATCTCGCGGAGATCGTTTCTTACATTGCCCGGGACAATCCGGACGCAGCAACGACTCTTGGCAATAATTTACTCGACGCGGCGCTGAGTCTCGCAGAGACGCCGTACAAAGGCAGCCCGTACCAAAAGCTTCCCGGCATTCGCAAGCTGACGTTCCGCCCGTTCAAATTTTTCTATCGAGTGCATGAAGCTAGGAAATTCGTCGAGGTCCTCCGCTTCTGGCATTCGGCACGAAGCGAACCCAAGCTCTGACTTGTTTCTGCTCACTCGTCTCACGTCACTTGCCGCTGGTCACGAGCGAAAAAGTCGCGACCATCCTTTAACAGGATTCACCGAATTGATCGAGCTAGTGAACGGCGATATCTTTGAAGAGTGACAGCCCAGCAGATTATCGAGGAGATCAAGCGCCTTGATCCGAAAGAACAAATCGGCGTGATCCGTTTTGCCTATCAACTGGACGCTGAGCGCCAACTCAGCGGAGAGGAGCTGTCGAAGCTGGTCGCGCGCATGACCGAAACCGATGACGCTGTGGAAGCGGCAACGATTCGCGAAGCTATTGTCCGCGGTTTCTACGGCGCGAAAAAGAATAATGCCTAAAATTCGGCGGCATAATCTTCCGCCGGGCTTTGCTCGATCATCTGCTCGACCGAATCCGATCGCGCTCAATCTCCGCAGAACAACTCGGATTGCTAGCCGACTGGCTCGATGCTGAGCCAGAAGTGCCTGCAGCAGCCCTTCGGCGAGCACGCGCACGGCAAACTTGCTCGCGGCATACATTGCGAACTCGGGACCGACCTGTGTCCTGCCACAGATGTTATTGCTCATCGTGAAGCTCAATCGTGACTTTCACAGAGCCGGCGACGTCCAACGCAGCGACGCCAGAATCTATCTTTCCGATGACGATGATGCCGGGCTCGGGAATTTTCTCGCTGTCCTGGCGATAGTAAACGGCTACGTCGTGAGAGGGAGACCAATACGCCAGGTCTCCAATTTGGTAAGTGTGCGTTCGTTTCCCCTCTTGAGAGATTGCTCTCGGCAGGCGGGCATATTTCTCTCTGCCGAACAAGTCGTTCATCGTGAGCGTCAGGGGCAACAGAGAAATGAAATCCCGGGCGGTTTTATTGTCGGCGAGAGTGGCGGTAAGAACCTTATTGTTGACGCTTAGTCTTATCTTCATAGCGGGTGTCCGATTAGTCGTTGTGTTATCTGTGCCGGAAGCGGCCTGACCAAGGGTCGCCGCCAATGCGAGGGCCATAAGAATGCGGTTCATATCAGTTACGGTGTTAATTCGTGCGACAGTTGAGCCGTTTGGCCGCCGTCCACGACCATGGCATGTCCGACGACGAAGGCGGCCGCATCCGAACAGAGCCAGACCACAGTTGCGGCGATCTCCTCGGGCTTACCCATCCGCCCAATTGGTTCCTGCGCAATCACCCGCTGCTCTCCCTCGGCGGTGCCTCCGGTGAAACGATTCATCATCGGCGTGGCGATAATGCCGGGGCAGACGGCGTTCACGCGGATGTTTTGAGAAGCGTAGTCGAGGCCGCTGACTTGGTAAGGCCAACCACGCCATGTTTCGCCGCGGCGTAGGCGGCTTGACCTGCGAAGCCTTTAACGCCAGCGCCCGAAGCGGTATTTACAATCGCGCCGCCTCCTTGCTTGAGCATCAGCGGAATCTCGTATTTCATGCACAGAAAGACGCCGCTGAGATTGATACGGATGATGCGGTTCCATTCCTCCTCGGTGATTTCGGCAGCGGCCGTGATTGGCTGTTCAACGCCTGCGTTGTTGACGGCAAAGTCGAGTCGCCCGAACGCTTCGAGCGCCTTGTCCAGCGCGGCTTTCACGTCCTCAGGCCGCGACACGTCGCACCTGACCGCGAGCGCGCGCCCGCCGAGTTCCTCGATCATGCGGGAGGTCTCCTGGTTGCCTTCTTCCGAGACATCGGCGACCACCACGTTTGCGGCCTCGCGCGCGAACGCCAGCGCGGTGGCGCGGCCGATGCCGTTCGCTGCGCCGGTCACAAACGCAACCCTTCCTGTGAAAGATCCATTCTTGTTCATAGTCACTTTTTGCTCCTTCTTTGCTGGATTATCTCGCCCGATACTCGTCGTCGCTCACCTTTTCCATCCAGTCGACGACCTTGCCGTCGAGCGCTTCCTGAATGGCGATGTGCGTCATTGCTGTCGCCGGCGCGGCGCCATGCCAATGTTTCTCGTTAGGCGGGAACCAGATCACATCGCCGGGGCGGATCTCCTCGATCGGTCCGCCCTCGCGCTGCACTCGACCGCAGCCGGCGGTAACGATGAGCGTTTGACCTAACGGATGTGTGTGCCACAACGTGCGAGCACCAGGCTCGAAGGTAACGCTTGAGCCGGAGGCGCGGGCCGGAGCATTTGCTTGGAATAACGGATCGACGCGTACCGTGCCGGTAAACCAATCGGCCGATCCTTTGCTGGATGGTTGTGAACCACTTTTCTTAATTTCCATTTTGGAGTCCTTTCTTTGAGTTGGTTTGTGACTAACGGCATTACTCGCGCGGCATGACCTTGACTGTCGCGGAGCGGGCGCGTGCGCTGACCATCGGGTTGAGATAGGTGCTACCACAATACTTCGCGCGGTAGGCGTCATCGATTCGGTCGTTAATCGCCCCGGTGACCGGCTCGAACGTGACCTCCTTCGTCGTGCCGGCGGCGATGATCCGCCCGGCCCTCTGCCGCACTGCGGCTTGGTACCAACGAGACTTCTGTCCGTTGTAGCCGCGCACGTAGACGGCGCCATCGACCGCAACGGACCAAATCCACGTCGGCGTGCCATAGGTCACTCCGTCATCACGAAACGGTGCAATGTGCAGGTCATCCGCCTCGATGATCTTGCGCAGTTCGTCTTCTGACCAGCTAGTCATAATACCTGCTTGGCCCTCCTTCCTTCACCGCATGATGAAGCCGCCATCTACTGAGATGGACTGACCAGTCACGTAGCTTGCGGCGTCGCTGCAAAGCCACAGAACAGCATTCGCAATTTCCTCAGGACGGCCAACGCGTCCCATCGGGATGCTCTTCTCCATCTCCTTAAGGGCTTCACCCTGACCGGCAGCGACCATTTGGTCAGACATCGGCGTTTGGATGAGGCCGGGACAGATCGCATTGATGCGAATGCCCCGTGCGGCGTATTCCAGCGCCGCGCTCTTGGTGAACCCAAGCACTCCATGCTTGGCGGCGTGATAGATTCCACGCTCAGGACTGCCAACGAGTCCTCCTAGCGAAGAGCAATTGACGATGGTTCCACTTCCTTGCTTGCGCATTTGGCGCAGCTCAAACTTCATGCAGCTCCAGACACCACGCAGATTGATGCCGACGACCCGGTCGAAATCCTCGCGCGTTTGATCCGCGGCTTCAGCGAGCTCATTTTGCACGCCGGCATTGTTATAGGCGGCGTCCAGGCGACCGAAAACGGCGACAGTCTGATCCACCATCGCTTCGACCTGAGCGTCATCAGCTACGTCGCAACGGATGGCGAGCGTTTTGTGACCTTGGCCAGCGAGCTCCTCGGCTGCAGATCGCACTGCCTTCTCATTCCAGTCCGCCAATGCGACCGAAGCGCCTGATTGAGCAAACGCCTTCGCTGTCGCGAGGCCGATTCCAGATGCGGCGCCGGTAACTAGCGCAACTTGGTTTTCAAAAGATATGTTCATGATTTAGTTTCTATTTAGATTTCGTTAGCTATTTGGTTCGTTTCTCGAAGACTTCTTTCGCGACTGGTATGGCGGAAAAGACGTTGGGCCAGCCGGAGTAGAAGAGCAGTTGCGTGAGCATTTCCGAAGCTTCCGATTTCGTCAGGCCATTATCCATCGCCCTGTTCAAGTGATACGTAATCTGCGCAACCTGGCCTGAGGCGATGAGCGCGCTGACCGTAACCAGGCTGCGGTCACGCGGCGCGAGTGCGGGGCGCAGCCAAAGATCATGAAACAGCGGATCGCTGGTGTATTGCACAACTCCTGGCGCGACGGATCCAACGTTTTGCTCCACAGAAGTCGCGCGGTGCGTCTCAGCC
>QHPD01000128.1 GCA_003218975.1 Verrucomicrobiota bacterium | reverse complement strand
CACAGTTCCGTCGCTCTTTAAGGCCACGCTGTGACTCTCCCCAGCTTCCACCGAAACCACGTTTGTCAATCCGCTCACTTGCACCGGCGTGTTGTGTTGCGTTGTTGTGCCGTCCCCAAGCTGTCCATAGTTATTGTAACCCCACGCCCACACCGTCCCGTCCGCGTTAGCAGCTACACTGTGGTAAGTCCCAGCTGCCGCCGCTACCACGTTGCTCAGACTGCTCACTGGACCGGCAGACCATTGCTGCCCTATGCTCCCATTCCCCAGCTGACCATAATTGTTGTAGCCCCAACTCCATAAAGAGCCGTCTGGTGCAATCGCAAGGCTGTGGTACAGACTACTGACGACGTAGCCCCCAATTTGGTAAGCCGCAGTCTTAATGTCGCTCGGACTATATCCAGTCTTAAATGCTTTCACTCGAAGCAACGACGCACTTGAAACGGTCACGCTTGAGCCCGAAGCGACGATCGGATCAGAGGTTGTGGGAGCATTTCCATTCGTTGTATAGTGGATTTCTGCACCAGCTGTTGCACAGCTAACCGTGACGTTCTGCGGCTGCAGATAGGAGCCTCCTTGGGGACTGAGGACCGGGATTGTAACTTGGCCACCACTGAGGCTGAAATTCGGAACCAGCGTCGGCACATTAGAATTTGCATTAGTACCATTGCCCAATTGTCCATAGGAGTTGGTTCCAAAGCTCCAGATAGTGCCATCATTCTTCACTGCGATGCTGTGCGTGCCAGCGCTTACGGAAATCGCTCCGCTAAGATTGCTCACTACTACCGGCGTGCTGCGGTTCGTGTTAGTGCCATCTCCAAGTTGACCACTATTGTTATTGCCCCAAGCCATCACCGCCCCATCGCTCTTGACTGCCAGCGTATGGTTTTGTCCAGCGGCAACACCAATCGCGTTCGTCACTCCAATCGCTTGCACCGCCACAGTGCTCGTGTTAATGGTGCCATTGCCAAGCTGACCGTTACTGTTGTAGCCCCAGTCCCACACCGTCCCGTCAGCCTTTAATGCAACCGCATGAGATTGCCCTGCCGCAATCGCTACTACATCGTAAATCGTTCCCGACCTCACCGGGATAGAACTATTCGTTGCAGAGCCATTGCCAAGTTGACCGTTACCATTGTAACCCCACGTCCAGACCGTCCCATCCGATTTCAATGCAAGGGTGAAGTACTGCCCAGCCGCAATGGCAATAACGCCGCTTAACCCGCTTACCTGTACCGGGGTAAAGCGATTAGTGATCGTGCCATCCCCAAGCTCTCCATGCGCGTTATATCCCCAGGCCCACACCGTTCCGTCAGTCTTTAACGCCACACTGTGATAGTCTCCTGCCGCAACTGCGATCACGTTGGTCAATCCGCTCACTTGCACCGGCGTAGCGCGATTGGTTGTGGTACCGTCGCCAACCTCGCCGTAAGCGTTATAACCCCACGCCCATAGCGTCCCGTCACTCTTGGCGGCCACACTATGATAAGTCCCAGCTGCCGCCGCCACCACGTTGCTCAAACTGCTCACTTGCTCGGGAAACCACTGATCTAGCGTGGTTGCATTACCGAGTTGCCCATAGTTGTTGCGTCCCCAACTCCACAACGTCCCGTCTGGCTTAATCGCCAGACTATGATAAAGGCTACTGACTACATAACTACGAATCTGGTACAGCCCGCTCTTTGTATTACTGGGGCTATAGCCTGTCATGAAGGTCTTGGCCCGCAGAAGAGTCGTGTTGGGAACATTGATCGAAGACCCTGAAGCTACGACGGGATCGGACGTTGTTGGATCAGCCCCGCTCGTCGTATAACGGATCGTCGCGCCGGGCGTAGCGCAGCTCACCGTAATGTTCTGAGGCAGAACATAAGCGCCTCCTTCAGGGCTAAAGGTCGACATCGCAACCTGGCCGGCGAATGTGAAACTAACAACTGACGCCGCAGTGCTTGCATTTACTACAATTCCTCTTCCTAGCTGTCCGTTCGTATTTAGGCCAGTGCTCCAAATTGCTCCGTCGGTCTTTAATATCAGCGTATGATTACCTGCGGCCAACGCACTTGCCGCACTTATGCCGGACACAGCCGTATTCCGCTGGGTCGTAGTGCCGTCTCCGAGTTGACCGTAGTTGTTGTAGCCCCAGGCGATGGCGGTTCCATCGTTTTTTACCGCCACAGTGTGATACTGCCCCGCTGCGACTGCAGCTATATTTGCCACCCCAGTCGCCTGGACGGCGCTCAACCGTTGCGTTATTGTTCCGTCGCCGAGCTGGCCATACGCGTTGTAGCCCCAGGTCCAAACTGTCCCGTCAGATTTTAATGCAACGCCGTGTCGCTGGCCGGTCGCGATGGCTATAACATTGTAAATTGTTCCCGATCTCACCGGCGTCAATCGTTGAGTTGTCGTGCCGTCGCCTAGTTGGCCGTACCCATTGTAGCCCCAGGCCCAGATTGTCCCGTCCGATTTCAGTGCCAGGCTGAAATACTGCCCGGCTGCAAGCGCGGTGACTCCGGTCAAGCCGCTAACCTGCACGGGAGTAGAACGGTTGGTCGTTGTCCCATCACCCAGCTGGCCGTATCCATTATAGCCCCAAGCCCAAACCGTCCCGTCACTTTTCAGAGCGACCGTGTGGTAGTCGCCTCCCGCAACCGCGACGACGTTCGTTAACCCGCTTACCTGCATGGGGGTAGAGCGATTAGTGGTAGTGCCGTCGCCGATTTGGCCGTATCCGTTGTAACCCCACGTCCAGACAGTCCCATCCGATTTGGCAGCTACGCTATGGTAAGCGCCTCCAGCCCCCGCCACCACGTTGCTCAACGCGGTTACTTGCGCCGGAAACCACTGGTCCACCGTGCTCCCAATCCCCAGTTGCCCATAGTAATTGTAACCCCAACTCCATAACGTCCCGTCTTCCTTTAAGGTGAGGCTGTGATTCAGACCAGCTGCCACACGGCGTTGGACCGTGTCTGCTTGCGAAACGCCCGCGCAGAGAAATGCGCACAGCAAAGCGAAGGCGTAAACGTTGCGATGAAATTTCGGTGGTGACGTCAAAATCGTCGCAGCTTTTGCCAGCTTCGAAAAAGCGCGGCAAGAAAAAAGTTCGCCGTCGGCCAAGTTTTTTGCCATCCACAGGCGGTTCGAAGCAGGAGACCGCTGTCGCGAACTGCGGGACAATCAGCGATCAGGCGCAGGTTCGACCCGTTGTTGCACGTGGTGCACCATGGCCACGGCAGCGATCAGGATAATGGCTGCAATCACCTGGTGCGGGTAAAGGCTGGCATGAAAAAAGCCCCAAGTGATGCACACCGCAGCGAGCGTCTGCATCATCTCGAAATAACCCGCTGTTGAAGCGCGCGTGAGACGCAGCCCTTGAAAATAAATCAAGAGCGGAATGCCGCCTGAGATCGACGCGAGCAAAATCAGCAAAACGATCGCCTTTGCGGCATGCGCCTGCGCGGCCGTTGGCCACAGCGCTGCGCCGTTCAATTTGTCGTAGGCCAGGAGGATTAGCGTCATGCAGGTAAGCCCCACTACGATGCGCATACTGGAGGCGAGTCGCAGCGACATGCCGATCATGACGCCGCGCCCCGCAACGGTCGAAAGTCCCCAGAAAAGCGCGCAGATGAGTGCATATCCGGTGCCGAGATTGAGACCCGCACGCGCAAAGGAGACAGCGATCAGTGTTGGGTGCGCAACAGAGACGAAGATGCCAGCGACGATTGCGATGCCAGCATAAAAGAAGAAGCGACGAGCAAGCCGGTCACCGAAAAGCAGAAACGCCCCAATGGTTGAAATGACGGGCTGGATATTCAAAACGACATTCACCACGGTCGGGTTTCCATATTTCAACGCCAACGTGAAAAAGATGGTTCCGACCGCTGAGCCGGCGAACCCAGAGAAAATCAGATAGTCCCAAGTGCGCGCCCGGATTTTTGGAATCTCCTGCAAGCGAGAAATTAGGATTGGCAGGAACATGATCAGAATGAGCACGTGCTCCCAAAAAACAATTACCTTCGCGTCGAACAATTGGTTGAGCGGGATGCGCCACGCGCTCTCCGTGCCCCAGAGCGCAGCACCTAGGCCCACGAGCCACGGACCAAAGGTCGCGCTGCGTGTTTTGCGCTTTTGCATTGGAATCGGTGTAGCGTTAGCACCTTGCTGCGTCAATGTAACGAGCGTCCTCGCGTCGCTCTGGGAACATCGCTCCTCGTGGAAAGCGATGCGAAGATGCCTCGCACTCCCAAAGCACTGCGTGCGAAATCCAGTAAGAATATCTATTCGGTTTCGCGGAAGCTTTCGGAGTGCGCCGCGTCCTCGCGTCGCTTTTTGAAAGTGGCACGTAGATCACATGAAACACAAAGAAAGATTGACGCCACAACGCATGGTATGCTAATTAGCGCTTTAACACTATGCGTTGCCCCAAGTGCGGGTCTCGTGATGACAAGGTCATTGATTCCCGTCAATCGCGGGACGGTTCGAGTATTCGCAGGCGGCGGCAATGTCTGAAATGCAAATATCGCTTTACCACGTACGAAGAAATCGAGCGATCGGATTTGCGCGTCGTGAAACGCGACCGAACACATGAGCCATTCGACAGGCGCAAGCTCGCCGCAAGTATCGCGAAAGCTTTCGAAAAACGTTCGACCAGCCTGCTTACTCTCGAGGATATCGTGAATGAAATTGTGCACGACTTGGAAACGAGCGGCCGCGAAGTTCCTTCCTCAGTGATCGGCGCGAAAGTGCTCGAGAAATTGCGTGGGATCGATGAAGTGGCGTATTTGCGTTACGCCTCGGTGCACCAGCGATTTCAAGATGTCGATCAATTTGTTGATGCCATTCATACGCTTGGCCGCCGAATAAAACCAAATGCCCTTCAGCGGGAACTGTTTCCTCCTGAGACAGTGCAGGAGAAATCCGACGTCGCTCCCGCTCGATCACGCGATACTACGGTTAAAGATCATGGTCGCGTTTAAAGAAGAATTTCCCTATCTCCGCACTGACTCGGGACAACTTTTCGAGTTCAATCGCGATTGGCTCTACGCGGCGATCACGCGGGCGGCTGATGAGGCCGGTTACCCGAGCTGGTGGTTGACTGAGCATGTCACGAAGAGCATTGCCTTTTACCTGCACTTGCGGAATGACGAAAATGTCGTCGCATTCAGCCAGCTAGCGCAGACGGTGCGTTACGTCCTGGAAGCAATCGGTTATAAGGAGATCGGGCCGCATTTTGTCCCCTCGCCGCCACCCATCTCCATTTCGTTAGTGGACATCGCGCACGAAGCAGGCGCAGGATACGAGCTCGCGTTTTTCGATCTTTTGGAAAAACGCATTAACGCGCTGATCGAAACTGGCGCGGACAATCTGCAGCTTTGCTCGTTGCAATCGTGTGTGAAACACCTTCGCGGCGTGAAAATGTGGACGCGCGCCTGCGACGCGTTGCGCGAGGAAATTGTCTGCTTCGTGCGCGAAAAATTAATAGCGGCAACTGATTTTCCGCGATTCGACTGCTCGCTGCGTTGAAGTGACCCCTTTTGCATCCAGCTTTTCATATTTGAATCGACGTCGGATTGCGCAGATTTACACTGACTCCGGTTCCTGACACTTCCGAGCTTTTAAAAATGTCATGACCATTTTCGAAAAAATCATCGCGCGCCAAATTCCGGCAAAAATTATCTGGGAAGATGAGGATGCAGTCGTTTTTCACGACGTGAATCCGCAAGCACCGGTGCACGTACTGATCGTGCCGAAAAAGGTCGTTCCCCGCCTGACCGACGCGACCGATAATGACGCTGCGCTGCTGGGCAAATTACTTCTGGTCGCGCGCGACATGGCGAAAAAACTGGAGTTGTCGAGCGGCTATCGCGTGGTGATCAACTGCGGACCCGACGCCGGTGAGAGCGTGCCGCATTTGCATGTTCATCTGCTAGGCAAACGCGCGCTCGCCTGGCCGCCGGGGTAAGGCGCTACCCACGAACAAGCGCCCAGTTAATCCCAACGATGCGCTTGTTGGCGAAGGGGGTCAACGATTTTGGAAAAATCAGATACCTCGCACCTTTTCTTTCTTTGAAATCAGCAATGCCAAAGTCTGTTCCGCTCTCGCTCTTCAGGATTGTCATCACTCGATTGTTCTTTAGCTGCGCTCGAAAGTGACGATCGGCCGATGGCTTTTGCCAAGGCGTGTAAATCTTCGGTTCACCACACTTTTCCACCACCTCCGAAAAACGCGCTGTGTTCACTTTGAGCAGTTTCATAACCCAGCCGTAACCCGGCGGTCGCGCCCTAGCCACAAAAAGAGACCGCCAGAGGACTACGGCAAGGAGGATCAGACGACCGTTGCTGCATTCCTGCCCTGGCGGGATTTGTCAGTCCTCAATCCATAGCCCCTGACGGAACGTAAATTTTCCCGCAAGATCGACATCGCGCAATCATGTTTTGCAAAAAAAGAATACCAGGCATTGACAAGAAGTTGCGATTCTGTTTGCCTCAGCTGTGTGAAATGGCTGGCGCTGCTCTTGCTCGTTGTTCTTGAGTGTTCGTGCACAACACTTGTTAATCGCCGCGACCTTTACAGTCCGGAACCGGCACCAGACTCCTTGGAAGCGGCGCGGCAGTGGTACGGCATGACGACCACAAGTACCACTACCAAGACTAGAACAACGACAACGCCCGGTGAAGAGTTGCCACAGCCGGAGCCCGGCCGGTATTAGACCTAGGAAAACTGGCGCAACCAGTTGCTTAGCCGAAAGGCAGGTTGGCCTTGATGCGGGCAACGTCGGTATCGTCAACCCGCGCAGTTTTACTGAGCCGGCGCTTGCGCTTCGCATTCTTGGCTGAAAGCAGATGCCGTCGCGATGAGTGAGCCCTTAATACTTTACCACGCGCGGTGATCTTGAAGCGTTTTGCCACTGATTTACGCGTCTTGCTGCGAGCAATTGGCTTCGGCATAAGACCCGAAAGATAATTGAAGGCGGCGTTTTGACAACGCGTTTATCCGCGCCCGGGGTCGCGCCCTACCATTTTTGATTTGGATGTGGCACGTTGAGGCATTGAGTGTTTGCGAGACAATTCTTGGCGCATGGAAAACACGCTGACGACAAAACCACATGTGGTGATCGTCGGCGCAGGTTTTGGCGGGCTTGAGGCGGCAAAAAAATTGGCCTGCGAGGATGTGCGCGTCACTGTGATTGACCGCACAAATTACTATCTCTTTCAACCTTTGCTCTATCAGGTTGCGACAGCCGCGCTTTCACCGGCCGACATTGCCGCACCGATCCGCGCAGTCCTGAGCAAATGCAGGAACGTAGAAGTGATCCTTGCGGAAGTGCAATCCGTAGACGTCGAGGCCAAAAAGGTGAAAACAGTCGATCTGGAAATCGACTACGATTATCTGATCCTCGCCACCGGCGCCCGACATTCCTACTTTGAACATAATGAGTGGGAAAAACTTGCCCCCGGATTAAAAAGTCTCGAGGACGCGATTGAGCTGCGCCGCCGGATTCTTATGGCATTCGAGTATGCCGAAAAAATTACGGATGAAGCGGCACGCAAAGCGGCAATGAATTTTGTCATTATCGGCGGTGGACCGACCGGTGTTGAAATGGCGGGCGCGATCGCGGAAATCTCCCGCTACACACTGGCCAAAGACTTTCGCCACATCGATCCATCGCAGGCGCGTGTCATTCTCATAGAAGGCGAGCCACGTCTACTGGCTGCGTATCCGCAGGATTTATCTGAGAGCGCGCGGAAACAGCTGATGGATCTTGGTGTAGAAGTGCGCACAAGCACGCGGGCAACAAATCTTACTGAAGCGGGTGTGCAAGTTGGCGACGAATTCATACCATGCCGCGTGAAAATCTGGGCGGCTGGCAACAATGCGTCATTCGTCGGCAAGACTCTCGGTGCACCCGTTGACCGGGTCGGCCGCATTATTGTAAACGACGACCTTACTACTCCAGGACACCTGGAAATCCAAGTGATTGGCGATCTGGCAAATTTTTCGCATCAGACTGGAGAGCCCTTGCCGGGAATCTCGCCAGTAGCGATGCAACAGGGGCGTCACGCCGCGCGCAATGTTCTTGCGATGGTAGAGGGCCGTAAACCGCAGCGCTTCCGTTATTGGGACAAGGGAACAATGGCGACGATTGGACGGAACAAAGCGGTCGCGGATTTAAAGTTCGTGCACCTCAGAGGTCGTCTCGCGTGGCTGGCGTGGTTGTTTGTGCACATCATATTCCTGGTTGGCTTCCGGAATCGTTTGCTGGTCCTCTTTCAATGGGCGTGGGCTTATTTTACCTTCGACAAAGGCGCCCGATTAATCACGCGCAACTTCCAATCGGAAACGCGACCGCCCGCGTGAAAAAGAAATGAGAATCGCCGTCGTCGGTTCCGGAGCAATCGGCAGCTATTATGGCGCGCACCTGGCCCATGGCGGGGCCGATGTGCATTTTTTGATGCGTGGCGATTTGAACGAAGTCCGGCGCCACGGTTTCTGCGTTCGCGGAAAAGGCGGGAACTTCCGAGTTGCGAACGTGAACTGTTACAACTCGACGAAGGAAATCGGGCAGTGCGATCTGGTCATCATCGCCGTAAAGGCGACGTCGAATGGAGACCTTCTCGATCTCATCCCGCCACTTCTGCACAAGCAGACGATGCTGGCCACATTTCAAAACGGTCTCGGCAACGAAGAGTTTTTTGCCGAACACTTCGGCGCGGAACGCGTGCTGGGCGGGCTCTGCTTCATTTGTGTGACCCGGATTTCACGCACCGAAGTCGAGGCGTACGACTGCGGCACTCTCGCGATCGGTGAGTACGGGCGCAATGCCAGCAAACGCGCCCATGTGATCGCTTCGCAGTTCGCGGCGTGCGGTATCAATTGCAGTGTCACTGACGATCTTGCGCTCGAACGCTGGCGCAAGCTGGTATGGAACATTCCATTTAACGGATTGTCGATCCTCGCCGGGGGCATCAGTACTGCCGAAATTCTGGCCGATGACAGTTTGCGTCGCGCGACGCTGGTGCTCATGGATGAGGTGATCGATACGGCCAACAAATGCGGATACGCCTTGGACAAAACTGTGGCTGAGGAGCACATCAAACGAACGGAGACACTGGGCGCTTACAAACCTTCCTCACTGTTTGATTGGGAAAACGGCAAACCGCTGGAGATCGAGGCGATTTGGGGCGAGCCACTTCGCCGCGCTGCCGCCGCCGGAGCAAACACGCCGAGACTCGAAATCATTTATGCACTGCTCAAATCTCTGGACGCAAGGCGTGACGCTCGACAACCTTCATGACGGGCAATCGGGAACCCGCAGCATCCCCACAAATTCGCGTGGGCAATATTCAGCGAGTTATTCCTGTTAACGCGATCAATCTTGAAAAATTTGCCACGAAAGCGGTGCGGCGGTGTCTGGCCCTGCACAAAGCGAAAGACACCAAACTGACCAAGCTGCGTGAGATTTTTGTTTGGCTCATCTCCGACTGGCGAATGGCTCGCTTGCATCGGGAATTTCTTCACCAAACTGGTCCGACCGACGTGTTAACCTTCGATCACGGCGAAATTTTTATTAGCGTCGAGACAGCACGACGGAATGCTCGCGTTTTCGGAAATTCGCTCTCGCACGAGCTTCGGCTATGCATCGTGCATGGCCTACTCCATCTACACGGCTTTGACGATCAGACCAAAGCCGCTGAGCGAAAAATGGAAAAGGCGCAGCGGAGAATTCTGCGCTCTCTGCTCTAATAGTGCGGCTCGCCTGCGGCAGCGCTACCGCAGTTTGAACTCAAAACGGCGTATGATAGCGTTTCATACTATGAGTCGGATGCCCCGGCAGGGCTGTACATGGGTGGTCCAAACTAGGCAATCAGAGGGGCCGATCGACGCATCGAGTGAGAAAGGCGGGGCGACAACTGTTGAGCAGCCGACGATCGAAAAAGACACGCGTGCTGAGGAAAATCTCGATCTCCCGTGGTTGGTCATCGTGCATAACGATCCGGTAAATCTGATGAGTTATGTGACGATGGTATTCCAGCGGGTGTTTGGATATCCGCGCGAAAAAGCTGAACGTCATATGCTGGAGGTGCATCACAAAGGGCGATCGATTTTGTGGAGCGGGATGCGAGAGCGCGCGGAGCTTTATGTGCAACAGCTCCACGGGTATCTCCTGCTTGCCACATTGGAAAAGGCCATTTGATATGGAGATTCGCCGGTGCCACGACAAGATCGAGATATCGGAGCTCGATCCGTTTTTGGCCGAACTGCTTCGGCAAATCCCGGCCAGCGCTGATCCGAAGGGCGCGTCCGCTGCCGAACAACGGCTCTTTAGTCCGCCATCGAATGGAACTGAAACGGAATTGTGCGCCGAGTGGAAACTCTATGTCGAACCGGAATTGCGGCGACTTTTTCAAACTGCGACGCAAACCGTGGCAGCCGACTTGGAGCAACTAAATGGCAGCGAAAAAACATTTGCCAATCGCACACTGCGCATTCCATGGAAACATGCGGATGCCTGGCTAAGCGCGCTGAATCAGGCGCGACTGGTGATCGCCGCCAAATATAATTTCTCCGATGCCGAGCTAAGCGATCATTTTCGCTCGCCGATCGGATCGCGGCGAGACCTGAGCTTGTTCCAGGTAAACTTCTACGGTTTTCTCCAAGAGTGCATCCTGCGTGAAGTGGACGATTGGAAGCCGGGCCGGCCGGATTAGCCTACTTGCGTGCGCGCACCATCGCCATGAGGCGTTGTTTAATTGCGGCAGAAGCTTTCGCTGGGCGCAAGCTCAGCGCAAACGCTTCGTGCAAACCGTAGCATTCTGTGATGTAGTCTTCGGCCTTTTTGCCAAATTTCTTCCGCGCTTTTTCGAATTCCTCCAGTTCTTCCGGCTCCAGTGCGCCAATCACATAGAGCGGTGACTGGTTTTGGAATTGCTCAAAGTTCATCTTTCAGTTCCTTCAGCGCGTCATAGATTTTTTTTAATCCTAACTCCAGCCTGGTCTTCACCGTGCCTAACGGTGTATTCGTTTTTGCGGCGATTTCGCGCTGGCTCATCCCCTTAAAAAATGCGAGATCGATTGCTTGTTGTTGAGCCGGAGGGATCGCGTTGATTACCTTGCGAAGAAGGGCGCGGGTGTCGCCTAGAACGATCTCTTCTTCGGTGGCATTGTGCACCCAGGCATCGGGTTGCTGCTCGATTTCGACTTGGAGACGCACCTCTGCACGAGCGTAAGCCTGTTTCTTACGCAACCCGTCAATCGCCCGGCGCCGCGCGAGTGTGACCATCCATCCGAGGGGCTTTCCTTTTTGAGCAGAAAAATTTTTGGCCTGGTTCCAAATCTCCATGAAAATTTCCTGCAAAAGATCGTCGGCCTCGGCTTCGTTGTGAATTACGCGAAGAATCAGCGCTTTTAGAATGCCGTTGTAACGATCGTACAGAAGGGAAAGCGCATCCGGGTCTTCCGCTTGGATTCCGTGCATCAACTGCAGATCAGTTGGCGCCCCTGGTTCAAGCTGCGGAGGAGCGGAAAAGCGCCGCGTTGTCGGTTTTGCGACGCGCGCTCGTTTCTTTGCTTTTCGGTGCATGAAAGGGATCAAGTTGAAGGAAGCCGCTCAGTTATGCAATCCCAGGGATTGCACGGGCCGTCTTATGCAGCAAAGATTACTCGTATGGCAGCAAATGGAGGCGAAACAACTGTCGATCCGCTGTGGTACAAGGATGCGATAATCTACGAACTGCACGTTAAGACCTTTTGCGACAGCGACGGCGACGGGATGGGCGATTTCCGCGGACTGATCGAGAAATTGGATTATCTCCAGGAGCTGGGCATCACCGCTATCTGGCTTCTGCCTTTCTATCCCTCGCCCATGCGCGACGACGGATACGACATTGCCGATTACTGCGACGTTAATCCGAACTTCGGCACGCTGGATGATTTCCGCGCATTTCTCGACGCGGCCCATCAGCGCAATCTGCGAGTAATCACCGAGCTCGTAATCAATCACACATCCGACCAAAATTCCTGGTTCCAGAAATCACGACGCGCGGTTGCTGCATACGGGGTCGGTGACTCCGGCCGCGCAGAATCAACCGCAGTCGCCTCCAGCGATGATCTTGGCTACAAAGATTTCTATGTCTGGAGCGACACCCCAGAAAAATATAAGGATGCGCGAATTATTTTTAAAGATTTCGAGACATCGAACTGGGCGTGGGATCCTGTTGCAAAAGCCTACTACTGGCATCGCTTCTATTCGCATCAGCCGGAACTGAACTTTGATAACCCAGCTGTGCACGTTGCGGTGGAGAAAGTCTGCGATTTCTGGCTGGCACTGGGCGTAGATGGGCTTCGTCTCGATGCTGTCCCGTACTTGTACGAACGGGAAGAAACTAACTGCGAAAATCTACCTGAGACACATGAATACCTCCGCAAGCTGCGCGCTCATGTTGATGCGAAATTCCCAAATCGCATGCTGCTCTCAGAGGCCAACCAATGGCCGGAGGACGCGGCCGCTTACTTCGGCAAAGGGGACGAATCCCACATGAGTTTTCACTTTCCGCTCATGCCGCGCATGTTCATGGCACTACAGATGGAGGATCGCTTTCCGATCATCGACATTCTGGAGCAAACGCCGCCGGTTCCCCAGAACTGTCAGTGGGCCATGTTTCTGCGCAATCATGACGAGCTAACCCTTGAAATGGTCACGGATGAGGAACGCGATTACATGTATCGAGTGTATGCGACCGATCCGCATGCGCGCATTAATCTTGGCATCCGCCGGCGGCTTGCGCCATTGCTGGCGAACAGCCGCCGCAAAATCGAGCTACTTAACACGCTGCTGTCCTCGATGCCCGGCACGCCCATCATCTATTACGGAGACGAGATCGGCATGGGTGACAATTTTTACCTGGGCGACCGCAATGGTTGCCGAACTCCGATGCAATGGAGCCCGGACCGCAACGCCGGATTTTCAAGGGCGAACCCGCAGCAGCTTTATCTGCCAGTTACGATCGACCCGGAATATCACTACGAAGCGGTCAACGTGGAGAACCAGCAGAAAAATCCCTCCTCGTTACTCTGGTGGATGCGTCGAGTCATTGCCATGCGAAAAAATTTCAAAGCGTTCTCGCGCGGCTCTCTTGAATTTCTTTACCCGGACAATGCGAAAGTTCTGGCGTTCCTTCGCCGTTGGGAAAACGAAACCATCGTAGTGATCGTAAATCTTTCGCGGTTCGCCCAATCGGCGGAGTTGGATCTCTCGCGCTTCGCTGGCTACGTGCCGATGGAAGTTTTTAGCCGCAATCTATTTCGGCCCATCAGGAAATCGCGCTACGTTATCACGCTCGGTCCGCATGCCTATTACTGGTTCGCTCTGCAAGCGCCAACCGATGGCCGCCGCGCGTTAAAGAAACGCGTGTCGCCGACGATTAAAGCGCCAGCCGAGCTGAATATTTTGCTTGGCAACGGCCAACGGGAACAGCTCGAGCGCGAAATTTTGCCCAATTACGTTCGCACCTGCCGCTGGTTTGGTTCCAAGGCGCGGACCTTCCGCCATCTCAGAGTAATCGAGGAGCTTGCCATCTCACCCGACGCCGGCTGCGCGCGACTTTGGTTCGTTGAGATAAACTATCTGGATGCTCCGGCGGAAACGTATGCTATCCCGGTAAAAATTGCTTCCGGTGAAGCAGCGCGCTCCGTTTCCCAAGGCGATCCGCACGCGACCATCGCGCATTTCGCAGGCAAAGAGGGAGCCATCCTGTTCGACGCGATCTGGGATCCGACGTTTCGCTCGCAACTGTTCGAGGCGATTGTGCGACGCAAAACCATCAAAGGAAAGGCGAGCGATCTTGTCGGTCTCGCCGTCGAAACGCTGCAAGCAGATCATCCCGCTGTCTCCGGTAACTCGCAGGTTTTAGGCGCGGAACAGAGCAACTCTTCAATGCTATTCGATAACAAATTCTTCCTTAAGCTCTATCGCAAACTCGAGGATGGCGTGAACCCCGATGTCGAAATAACTCGATTCCTCACAGAGCACACCGATTTTCCAAATGTGCCGGCTTTCGTGGGTGCGCTCGAATATCGCCGGCCAAAGGCCGAACCGACGGTTGTCTGTCTCCTGCAGCGCGCTGCGGCAAATGAGGGCGATGCCTGGGTGCTCACCCTCGACGCGGTAGGCCGTTATTACGAACGGGTGCTTGGTCGTAAAGCCGATCTCCAGAATGAAACAGCGCCGCCCGGTGTCCTTCTCGACGAACTGATCGGCGGGGTTTACCCCGACAAAGCAAAGCTGCTCGGACAACGCACAGGTGAATTACATCTTGCGCTCGCTTCGAGCACCCAAAATCCCGCGTTTGTGCCGGAGCCGTTCAACGCCATGGCACAGCGCTCCGTTTACCAAACTATGCGCGCATCATTACGGCGCGCGTTTACTCTTCTCGAAAAGAAATTGCCGGACCTGTCCTCAGCATTTCGAGACGAAGCGAAGGAAGTGCTCGCTGCGGAACAGGAAATGCTCGGGCGCGAAAAACGGCTGCTCGATCGCCGCACCAACGCCGCGAAAATCCGGATTCACGGCGATTATCATCTCGGTCAATTGCTTTATACCGGAAAGGATTTTGTCATTCTCGACTTTGAAGGGGAACCGGCCCGCGCACTGAGCGAACGCAAGCTGAAACGCTCCGCGCTGCGTGACGTCGCCGGCATGATGCGCTCGTTTCAATATGCGGCTTACAGCGCGCTCTGGCAGCCGGCCATGCGGAAAGAAGACGTGCCTTTCCTGGAGCGCTGGGCCGATCTCTGGTACCGCCAGATGAGCAGCATCTTTCTGCAAAGCTATCTGAAGACCACCACCGGCGCGATTTTCATCCCGAAAGACAGCGACGATCTTCAAATCATGCTCGAAGCCTACTTGCTCGATAAAGCCGTTTACGAAATCGGGTACGAACTGAACCATCGTCCGAGCTGGGTCGTCATCCCCATTCGCGGTATCAAACACATTTTGCGAGCAGTGTGAGCAGATCGTTCGCGTTTTGATGGACCCGGGTCGCCAGAGGTTGGTACCCCGAGTCTGTCTCTCCACTGCGGAAGAATTCGCCGGTTGCAAATCCCAGGTCGAACATTCAACATCAAATCCAAAATGCACATTGAGCCAGACTCGCTGCCCACCGGACACGCCGGCATCGCGGCCCGTTTAGGCAAAGGCCCAACAATCCATTCCAGCGTTTGGGTGGTCCCAGGTGCCACGGTCCTGGGTGACGTGATCCTAGAAGAGGAATCAAGCGTGTGGTACGGCGCCGTCCTGCGCGGCGACATCAACCGCATCATCATCGGCCCGCGCTCCAACGTTCAGGATAATGCTGTTGTTCACGTCGATACGAACTGTCCCACAACCGTCGGTGAGCTGGTCACCGTCGGCCACAACGCTGTCGTCCATGCGTGCAAGATCGACAATGAAGTAATCGTCGGCATGAGCGCCATCATTCTGGACGACGTGGAGGTAGGTGCGCGTTCCATCATCGGTGCAAATGCGCTTGTTACTATGGGAATGAAAATCCCGCCCGGCTCACTCGTGCTTGGATCACCTGCGAAAATTCGCCGACAACTCAATGCCGAAGAGCAGAAAGACATCGCCCGCTGGGCGTGGAGCTACGTCGAAACAGCCAAACGGTTCCGCGAACTTTGCTAGACCTGCAGCGGCTCTCTGCTTGCCACGCACCAGCTTTGTCAAGGCGCAACGCGCCTTGTAATATCCCAAGTTGGGATGCACACTGCTCCATGAAAACCATTGTCGCCCCGGTATCACTTGCAGTTTTGCTCACTGCGCTGCCTCTAGCGCGATTAGTCGGGCAACGTTCAGCGGAAACCGCCCATTCCGCAGAAATGGGATTCTATACTCCGGAGACGATTGAATGGAAAGAGAGACCAGCGGCTTTGCCTGCTGGGGCAAAGGTGGCCGCGCTCGAAGGCGATCCAACCAAGGAAGGCCCGTTTGTGATGCGCCTTCAGATGCCTGACGGCTATCATATACCGCCGCACACCCATCCGAAAACCGAACGTGTCACTGTGATTTCCGGCGCGTTTTATCTCGCGATGGGAGAAAACCTCGATCGCAGCGCCGCGAAAAAGGTGGCTGCAGGCTCATTCGCTTTCTGGCCTGCAGGGATGAAGCACACCGCCTGGGCTGAGGGAGAGACAGTCATTCAACTCCATGGAATCGGTCCCTGGCAGATCAATTACTTGAATCCTGCGGACGATCCAAGGAACGCAAAAAAATCTCCCTGAGAAACCGGGGCTACAAGTTCTTGGCGAGTTTTCGCGCTTTCTCACGCAATAACTCCGCAGCGCGCTTCATCTGTTCTTCTTTGCTCATCCTCGACTGCGCGAGTTCGCAGACTTGATCGAACAACTGGTGCACCTGACGATTTCCATCGGTGCGCCCAACAATTGCAAAAACCTTCTTGCCAAGCTTTCGCGCCAGCCGCGCCGTCCCGGCCGGCGTTTTGCCTTCGAGCGTTTGCTGGTCCAAACTCCCCTCACCCGTAATCACAAGATCGGCATCTTTGATTTTCGACTCCAGCTTGACCGCTTCGGCGACCAGGTCGAAACCCGGCCGAATTTTCGCGCCGCAAAAACTCATTAGCCCAAATCCGAGACCGCCCGCTGCGCCTGCGCCTAGCTTGTCGCGGTAATCAATACCGAATTCCTTCGCGATGACGTCGGCGAGTTTAGTCAACGCGCGTTCCAAGACGTCGATCTGATCTTTGTTCGCGCCTTTTTGCGGACCAAACACGCGCGTTGCTCCGTTTTTTCCGAGCAACGGATTCCTTACATCGACTGCGGCAACAATCTTCGGCAACTCCAAATCTTTCGGCTTCTCGACTCCCTTTAGCTCAAGCAAATCAGTGACGCGCACCTGTTCATGCTCATGCTCGTGCTCTTGCTCGTAATGGAATTGAAATCCCAATGCTCTTGCCATGCCAAAACCGCCATCGTTGGTCGCACTTCCGCCAAGGCCAATGATGATTTCATCCGCTCCTCGCCGCGCGGCATCGAGCATCATTTCGCCAACCCCAAATGTGTTTGCCCGGAGTGGATCGCGCTCGTCTTCGGAGATGCGGCGCATTCCCGCCGCTTCACTCATTTCCATCACGGCGAGCCGCCGTTTTTCGATCCACGCATAACGCGCCTCGATCGTGCGGCCTAACGGATCATGCGCTTTGCATTTCAACCACGAACCACCAAGCGCGTCGGAAATCGCCTCCGCGGTTCCCTCGCCGCCGTCGGCCATCGGCGCGATGTCGATCTTTGCTTCCGGCAGAGCCTCGTGCAGACCTTTCGCTATGTTTTCTGAGACCTCCCGCGCATTGAGCGCGCCCTTGAATTTATCCGGGGCAATCAGGATTCGCACAGTTACAATTTCATCGCCTATCCGCTCTTGTCATTCCGAGCGAAGCACAGCGGAGTCGAGGAATCTCTCGCCACTCAAAATAGTAAGAGATGTCTCGACTTCGCTCGAGATGACAAAGAACAAACGCGATTAAGACTTTAGCTTCCGCTCCAGGATTTCGCCGGCCAATTGCGGATTGGCCTTCCCTTTCGACAATTTCATGACCTGACCTTTAAGAAAATTCAGCGGCGCAACGTTCCCTGCTTTAAAATCGGCGGCTGCTTTTGGATTGGCCGAGATCACTTCGTCACAGAGCGCTTCGATTGCACTCAAATCGCTCAATTGCTTGATCCCTTTCTCCTTTACAATCGCGGCTGCTCTTTTGCCGGTCGCGAACATTTCAGCGAAAACTTCTTTGCCCTGTTTGCCACTGATTTTGCCGCTGTCGATCAAATTGACCAGCTCATCCAGCGCCTCCGGCGGAATCGGGCAATCGCTGATCGTCTTGCCAGCGCCGCTCAGTGCGTTTTGCAAATCATTCAGAATCCAGTTTGCAACATTCTTCGGTTTTTTTGCGCCTTTGGCAGCCGCCTCGAAATATCTTGCAAGCACCAGATCGTTCGCCAGCACGCCGGCATCATATGCGCTCACTTGATATTGTTGGACGAAACGCGCCCGTTTCGCTTTCGGCAATTCCGGCACGCGCGACCGCACATCGGCCAGCAGAACTTCAGTTGTAACCGGTACGAGATCCGGATCGGGAAAATAGCGGTAATCGTGCGCGAACTCTTTTGTGCGCATGAGAAAAGTTTCACCGGCAGCGTCGTCCCAGCCGCGAGTTTCCTGCTCAAGTTTTTCGCCGGTTTCCAGCGCGCTAATTTGCCGCTGAATCTCATACGCAAGCGCGCGCCGCACACCGCTGATCGAGTTCATGTTTTTGATCTCAATCTTCACCCCGAGCCCGGCCTGTTTTTCTGGTCGAACAGAAATATTGCAGTCGCAACGGAGTTGTCCTTTTTCCATCTCGGCATCGCTGACTCCGCCGTAAATCAAAATTTGCTTGAGCGATGTGAGAAACGCGAACGCTTCCTCTGGCGAATTGATTTCCGGTTGCGTGACAATCTCCATCAATGGCGTGCCGGCGCGGTTGAAATCGATGCCGGTGCTGTTTTCAAAGTGGAAACTTTTCGCCACGTCTTCCTCGAGGTGAATGCGCACGAGATGCACTTCCTTGTCCGGCGTGACGATATTTTTCTGCGCGTCCTTCGGATAAGCGAGGTCGTGTAACGACACGCTGCCGTTCGTGCAAAGCGGCATGTCGTATTGCGAAATCTGATAATTTTTGGGCATGTCAGGGTAGAAATAATTTTTCCGATCGAACTTGCAGATTGGTGCGATGTCGCAGCCGAGCATGAGCCCGGTGAGCACGGTCATGCGCAGCGCCTCATGGTTCATTACCGGCAACGCGCCCGGCAATCCGAGACAGACCGGGCAGGTATGCGTGTTTGGCTCGGCGCCAAATTCAACCGGACACGCGCAAAACATCTTCGAGCGCGTCTTCAGTTGGACGTGCACTTCAAGACCGACCGCGGCGACGTATTTCATCACTCGAGGCTTCACTTCTATCGACGGACAAGCCGATCGCCTTTTGTCGCAGCGCGTGATCGCAAAGAACAAGTGCAGCCATCGCTTCAACGATCGGCACGGCCCGTGGCAATACGCAAGGATCATGACGGCCGCGCGCCGCGAGCTTGGTTCGCAGTTGCGAGCTGGTCACGGTTCTCTGCTCCCGCGCGATCGTCGCGGCCGGTTTAAACGCGACACGAAAATAAATGTCTTCGCCGTTGCTGATGCCGCCTTGCACACCGCCGGAATTATTTGTCGCCGTACGGATTTTACCGCCGCGAGTTTCAAACGGATCGTTATGCTCCGAGCCGCGCATTCGCGTCGCCGCAAGGCCGGAACCGATTTCGAATGCTTTCGTTGCGGGCAAGCTCAGCATCGCTTTCGCCAGGTCCGCCTCCAGCTTGTCAAAGACCGGCTCCCCGAGCCCGGGCGGAATGCCGCGAATGACACATTCAATCACGCCGCCAACTGAATCGCCTTCACCGCGAATTTGCTCGATCAGGGATTCCATCTTCCTCGCCGCTGCCGCGTCCGGACAGCGAACCGCGTTCGTCTCCACGTCCTTCATCTTTACGGCGGAGCGGTTGACGTTCGCAATAACGCCATGGATCTGCGCCACGTACGCGACGACCTCAAAATCGCTGTACAAGATCGACAATATCTTTTTCGCGACCGCGCCCGCTGCAACGCGGCCAATCGTTTCCCGCGCTGAAGCGCGACCGCCACCCTGCCAATTTCGAATTCCGTATTTGGCCACGTATGTGAAATCTGCATGCGAGGGCCGAAATTTGTCTGCGATCTCCGCGTAATCCTCTGGCCGTGCATCTTTGTTGCGCACCAGGATCCCGATAGGCGTGCCGAGCGTTTTGCCTTCAAACACGCCAGAGAGAATTTCGCAACGGTCTTCCTCTTTGCGTTGTGTCGTGATTTTGCTTTGACCCGGCCGGCGTCGGTTCAATTCGCGTTGAAGGTCTGTTTCGCTGATCTCGATTTTCGGCGGGCAACCATCAATCACCACGCCGATACCACCGCCGTGCGATTCGCCAAATGTCGTGACGCGGAAAAGCTGGCCGAAAGTATTGCCCATCGAATCAGATCGCAGCGAGCGCGATCTTCAAGTCGTCGATCAAATCGCGGACGTCTTCGACGCCAACCGAGAGCCTGACCAGCGAATCTGTGATACCGATCGATTCGCGCTGTTCCTTGGGCATTGAAGCGTGCGTCATGATCGCAGGATGGTTGATAAGGCTTTCGACGCCGCCTAAACTTTCGGCTAGCGCAAACAGACGCGTCTTCTCCAGAAAACGTTTTGTCCCGACCAGATCAGTTTTCAGGACGATTGTCACAATTCCCCCAAAACCGCGCATTTGCTGTCGCGCGAGATCGTGCTGCGAATGGGATTTTAGCCCCGGGTACCGGACTGATTTCACCCGCGGCTGGTCCTCCAGCCAGCGCGCGATTTCGAGCGCGTTTGCACAATGCCGCTCCATGCGCAGCGCCAGGGTTTTCAGGCTGCGCAGCACAAGAAAACTGTCGAACGCGCCAGCGATTGCGCCGACCGAATTTTGCAGAAACGCGATTTGATCGGCGAGTTCTTTACTTTCGCCGACCACAACAACGCCGCCCACCAGATCGGAATGCCCATTGAGATATTTAGTGGCGGAATGGATGACGATATCGAAGCCAGCTTCGATCGGGCGTTGAATCCACGGAGTCGCAAAGGTGTTATCGCAAGCCGGAATGATTTTGCGCTTGCGTGCAATTTTTGCGACAGCTTCGAGATCGATCAATTTGAGCAACGGATTGCTGGGCGTTTCAATCCAAACCATGCGCGTGTTCGGCTTGATCGCGCGCTCGAGATCTTTCGCGTCGGTAAGATCTATATACGTAAAATCAAGATTGGCCGAACGGCGGCGCACTCTGTCAAACAAGCGGAATGTGCCGCCGTACAGATCGTCGCTGGCGATAATGTGCGAGCCGCTATCGAGCACCTCCAGCACGGTGGCCATTGCGGCCAGTCCTGACGCAAATGCGAATCCACGAGTGCCGCTTTCCAAATCGGTAACGCAACGTTCATAGGCGAGCCGGGTGGGATTAATTGAGCGCGCGTAATCGTAGCCTTTGTGCCTGCCCGGGCTTTCCTGGACATATGTCGAGGTTGCATAAATCGGCGTCATCACCGCGCCAGTGGAAGGATCAGGTTCCTGACCGGCGTGGATTGCCCGGGTGGCAAAGCCTTGTTGCTTTTTCATGTCGATTCAATCTAACTGCGCATGACACGACTACCGCGGATAAAAACAAATAGATATTCCCATCGGCATCGCTCGTGTGGCCCGCGGTTCACTGTTTCGGCATGTGCAGCCGCAAATACGAGAGGAGATCGGTACGGGTGATCAGACCGAGGAATTTGTCGTCCTCCATTACGATGGCCACCCGGCCGCGATCGAACACGTCGAGCAAATCTTTGATCTTTGCCTTGGGCGGAAGCGTCTCGAGCTTGTTGGTCATGGCGGTTTTGACTGCGTCGTTAAAATGCGTCGGATCGCGATGCACTTTCACGAGCAGATCGGATTCATCAATGATACCGAGGGCGCGTCCATTTTTATCGACGACCGGAAGTTGCGAGACATCCGAGTCACGCATTCGTTTGAAAGCGGTCAGCAACGTGTCGTCTGCCCCGACGGTGATCACTTCGCCGGCTTCATAACGGTGTGAAATCAGATCGCTCAAGTCGCCATGCGGCGGCCGATGGATGTAACCCTGTTCGGCCATCCAGAAATCGTTGTACATTTTGGAGAGATATTTGTTGCCCGTATCGGGAACCAAACTGACTACGCGTTTCAGCTTGGTTTGCTGCCGGCAATAACGGAGCGCACCAGCGACCAACGTTCCGGTGGATGAACCGCCGAAAATTCCTTCGCGCTTCAACAGTTCGCGCGCAGTCGCGAAACTTTCTTCGTCGTCAATTGCAAACGCGTCTGTCACCAGCGACATGTCGGCAATTTCAGGAACAAAATCTTCACCGATGCCCTCGACCGCCCAACTTCCCGATTCCACCATTTTGCCGGTCTTAACGTACTCGTATAATATCGAGCCGGCAGGGTCAGCCAGGATCATCTCGATACCGCGGCGCGGTTTAACGCGATTGAAGAATCGGCCGAGTCCGGTCAAGGTTCCGCCGGAACCGACCCCGACAACGACCGCGTCAACGTCGTGTCGCATTTGCTCCCAAATCTCCGGACCGGTGGTGCGTTCATGCGCGAGTGGATTGGCCGCGTTGCCGAACTGATTCGCGTAAAAGCCGCCAGGGATTTCTTCGGCCAACCGCATGGCCATATCCTGATAATACTCCGGGTGACCGCGCGTGACGTCAGAGCGCGTCAGCCGGACCTCCGCACCAAGCGCTTTGACGTGCGAGATTTTTTCCTGCGACATCTTATCGGGAATCACCAGCAAAACGCGATAACCTTTCGCGCCGGCAACCAGCGCAAGTCCAAGCCCGGTATTGCCGGCTGTGGCTTCGATCACGGTGCCGCCCGGCTGCAAACTTCCGTCCCGTTCCGCCGCTTCAATCATCGACAGCGCGATGCGGTCTTTGATCGAGCCGGTCGGATTTTGATTCTCGAGTTTGAGAAAAAGCTGGCACGGGCCGGTGTCGAACTGCGTGACCTCCACCAGCGGCGTATCGCCGATCAGCGAAAGAATCGCAGGCGGTTTACTCTGAGAAATCGATGGCGCAGCAGAAGTTTGGATCATTCGGAAAAATCTACTCGATTTGCGGTTCACCTTTGTGCGACCACTCAGACTGGCTGTCCGCGAGAAATTGCTGCAAGACCGGGAAGCGGACCTCGCCATAGTTCAGCGCATAACGGAGGTCGCCATCTTTATAAATCCATGTCGTGGGGATCCACGAAAGCGGCAGGCCGGCAAACTGCTTGATGTGATCTTTGCCGCGCGGACCAGGATCGGCCAGAATCGTCACGTTTGATTGATCGGCAATATCGAATTTTTTCAGCATGGCGCGTCCGTCCTCGCCGCTGTTCCAAACAGAGACAAAATAAAAATGCACCTGCGGATTGCTTTTTACGATTTTTAGCCAGCCGTCGCTTTTCAATTCAGCCTGGCAATTTGAGCACCATGGCGCCCAGAGATGGACTACGCTTAACCCCGGCGAGTTAATTGCACCGAGAACTTCCTGCTCGGCTGGCGATGCGGCATGCAATGAAGTCGCGATAAACAGGAGCAAGATCGACCCGCCTTCGCTAAAGCTACGGCGGGCAGGCAAGCACAAAATCGACATCTCATCCTAAAATAAAGAGAAACCGGACTCGCTCAAGAACCGGACAGTTACATCCTCGTCGGCAGCTGCGAATCCGCATACAATAAAAAATGCTTCCACAATTGGCGGCGACGCGTTGAACTCATCTAACGATGGAACCGGGCGAAGCTCTCAGCAGTGCCGCGCAGATCGCCGTTGCCCTCGCTGGTTTTGCCGGTGTGGTAGTCGTCTTTCGCCGTGAATCGGTGCACGAGTGGTCGCCGGCCGACAAACTTCGGCTTCGGTTGCTCCTAACCAATTCAATCCTTCCACTCGTATTATGCATGATCGGGCTGCTGTTGCTCACGATCAGGCCCGCGCCGGCAGGCATCTGGAGGTGGTGCAGCGGGTTCGCATTCGTGGCTTCTTTGCTGGTCGCCATTACGATGACGAAGATCTTTCGTCGCTTGGATCTGCGGGAGATACAACGTGAGCGTGCCACCCGGTTCGTTTTTTATCTGTTCGGGTTCCTCGGGACCGCAGCGATGGTGTTGCAATTGTACAACACCGGCTTCCTCGGCGCATTCTGGCCATTCTTCACTGGCATTGTCTTCCAACTTGTCACCGCGATGTTCCAGTTTGCACGGATGATTCTCCTGCCACCTGAATAGAGCGGCGACCGTGCGGAATTCGAATCTAGCGTAGCAACAAGGCCTACGACACTGGCTCAGTGTCGTGAAGGCGGCCGTAATCGACGGTGAGCCTGCCGCCACCGTGCTCGGTATAAATTTCGACGAAACGTTCTCCGAAACGGATATCGCGCCAGCTGTAATCCTTTTGCGTTTGCACGGCAGCCGCAATGACTGGATCGATTCCGACCACCGAGACAATAAACAGGACCCGGCTGGATTCGAGCGATTCGGGAGTTGCGCCAAACAGCGGACTCGTTTCATCGATCGTATGTCGCAGAGTTAACGCCGCCGGGAAAACTGTGAGCCGATGGAAATGCAATTTCAAAATATAAAAGTACCTGAAATCACCGCCTTCGAGCAACGGTTCGTCGCGCGAAAACATGATCCGAAACTTCGCTTCGACCATGCTATGTTGATTTTCATTCCCTATGCGCACCATCAACGTCGGCTTTCCATTTAGTGGCGCGATCACGATTGATTTGCTGAAGAGAACGCGCGCAATCGGTCGCGAAAAACGGACGAAAATGAGGCCGGTCATGACCGCTAGCAGAAAGATACCGCTCATGACTTCAATTGTCGTGACGACATGACCGTAGAGCGTTTGGGGATACATGT
>QHPD01000164.1 GCA_003218975.1 Verrucomicrobiota bacterium | reverse complement strand
GCGACTGAGATTAAAAAAGAAATTGAGCTCGAGATCGCGCATGTGTTGTTCATCGCCATCGTCGGTTACTCGAAGCTGTCACTGAAACCAGCAGCGGGCGGCGATCGCAGAGCTCAACGAAATTGTTCGCGGGTCGGCGCAGTTTCAGAAGAGCGAGGCCGAAAGCGAAGTGTTGAAGCTCGCGACGGGCGATGGTTTGGCGTTGCTATTTCCGGCCAGCCCGCTGGCGCCGGTCCTTTGCGCATCTCGGCAACCCACCCTAGCGCACTAACTACCAGTCCGGCTTGGGCCGTCTCTCAATTCGGAAGCGAGAATGAAATGATGGTGTCTTGGGCGCGATAGTTTGACCAAAAAAGTTCGCCGGCAAATGTCAGTGAACGGCACGCGAACGGAACAACGGCGATATCTCTAACCTCCGGCCTATCCTCGCGCGGGTCGAGTCGCGCGATGGTCCAATCTTCGTTTGGTTTTTCCACGCCGCGCAGCACGTAAATCATTCCGTCTACAAAGGTATGACCGCAGATTTCCGCGCCGATGTCAATCTTGCGAATAACGTTTCCCTTGTTATCGAACTTCAGAATGCGCTTCTCGTACCATTGGCTCAGATAAAGATTTTCAGCGTCATAGCTCAGGTACGATCCAGTGAATTCAGGACACACGAAAAGGTTTGTGAACCCTGATTCGGCGGCATAGCGATAAACGTAGCGATCGTCATTCAATCCTTTGCCGATGGTGAAATACATCGCGCAGTTTGTTGCCACCGCGGCCCAAACGATCCCGGGCGGATCGATTTCCTGGACCACTTTCCACCTATCGATGCCGATCTTGTAGAGAGTGCCGAGATCGCGGGAACTCATCCACAGATCTTTGCCATCCCATGCCAACGCTTGTGGCGTCACCGCGGGCGAAGGAAACCGTTGACGTTCTTTAATTGTTGGAAGTTTCAAGTTGTATCCGCTCAACATCGGCCCGCGCGAGAGCGTTGCAAGAGCCGTGTCTCAACCGCTCGGAAGACGAAGAATGCAGGAAAAGAAAACCGAGAAGACTTACACGAGCTAAGCTGCTATCACGTCCCACTACCAGGCGTTTCGACGCCGCTGAGGATTCCGCCGAGATGTCCGGTGAGCGTGATTACCAGCAGTGCGATCAGCGCTACTGCCCAATAAGCCACGCCAGGAGACTTCCCTTTGGTACGCAGGTGCGTGCGCATCCAGCAGAGAAAGAAGATTAGCAATGCCGAAGTCAGCGCGCAGATCACATGCAGCCGTAAGTTGCCCTTGAGAGCCGCGCCTTCGAGCTGCCACCGCCACGCGCCTAGGCCGGTGGCAATCGCCAATGGGACGGTCAGCGCGGCGCCGATGAGATTGTAATAGGCGACCGATGCAAGACCCGGTTGCTTGCACCAAACTGCCAGTACCTCAAAGACAGCGCTCGCAATAAAGAGCGCAATTGGAAAATGAATGATGACCGGATGCTGCGCGTGTCCCTGGAGAAGCGCGGCCTTGACATCAAAGGGATTCACGGAAGCAGCGAGAAATAGTTTCATAACGTCCTTAACCTTCACGGAACCGATGCTATGAGTGGGTATCAATCGCGCCTTGCTACTTCACGACCACGATCGTCCCAGTCATCTTCGGGTGAACTGAGCAAAAATAGGTGTAAGTGCCGGGAGCGCCTGCTGTGATCGTGAACTCTTGATCCGTGTCGAGAGCGGTCGATTTCTTAAACTGCTTCTCGACGCTCACGACTGTGTGCGGTTCTTCGTCCCGATTGATCCAGGTAACCTTCTCCCCGGACTTAACGGTTAACGTCTGGGGATTGAAGGCGAAATCCTTGATCTCTATTTTATTTTGCTTGGTGCCGGTGTCGTCGGCGTTCTTCATCTCGCCAGCGAATGCGAAGAGGGACAGATTGAGAAAACTGATGCCGCATAACAGTGCTGCTATTTTATTTTTAGAAGTAAGTGTAGTCATAGTTTGAGTGGATTTAGCTGAGGTTTGAATCGACAACGGCGAGGGAAGTTTTGCCTTGCTTATACTGAACGCTTGTTAGGCCAAGCATGCTCCGCAGTTTTTCAGTTGGTACTTTCAAAGGACCGGGCGACGGAGCGGTTCCAGGAGCTGGCTGCGGGAACGCAGTGGACATCGCGGTGTGGAAAGTGATGTTACCTTCGACCTTTTGAAGCACCTGATGGATGTGACCGTTTAGAACTGTCACTGAGCCAAAGCGTTTCAGATATCCCAGAGCGCGTTCGCTATCGCTTGTTCCCCAGCCCCATTGCGGATAGACCGCCCAGAGCGGGATATGCGCGAATACAACAATCGGCGTGCTCGTTCCGAGGTCTTTCACATCAGCCTCGAGCCATTCGAGCTGATCCTCGCCGAGCTGCCCCAGACCACCAGCCTGGAGATCCAGGACATTGACCAGTCCAATGAAATGGACCCCGTTCTTATTGAAACTGTACCAGCCCGAGCCCTTAGCTTCGACGCTCTTTAAGTACCGTTCACGATAAAGCTTTCCGCCATCGTTAAGCACATCGTGCTCTCCAGGAACATAGAAAACATCCTTGGTCCGGCAGCTTTTGAGCACTTCATCGAAGGTGTCGAACTCTTCTGGCTTCGACAGCTGCGTAATATCTCCCGTATGGATAAGGAAAGACGGCGGAGTGGGCATCGCGTTGATGCGATCGAGCGCAATCTTAAACGTCGCGGTGACATCCTTGTTCGCCTCTTTACTAAAGCCGATGTGGCTGTCGCTGATTTGCAGGAAGCTAAGGTCAGTAGCCGGCAATGGCTCCCCGGCCTTTGCAATTTGAGCAAGGGTCTTCGATACGAGAACGCCGCCGCTGACCGTCCAAAGCAGGCCGGTACCGGCCCATGCCATGCATTGGAGAAAGCCGCGGCGATCAATCCCGTCATGCTCGTGATCGTGAGAAATGTGATCGGACATAATATTTGGTTTTTGTTTGGTTGCTTGTTGTTTGCCTTACACTTGTCTTTACTAATTGGGCGCGATTTTATTCCCGAAATCTTTGAAGGTGGATGTGAGAGTCAGCCTCGCTCGACCAGTGTTAACAATAGGATTTCTGTGCCCCCCATCGACTGGCGCCAGAGTTGTCCCCTATTTGCGATGACTTGCGAAAAGCTAACCGTCTGTCCGTTCCTCTCTGCGAGGTCAAGTTCGAGCACCGTGAGCTGGCGTGCCTTGATCGTAACGCGAAAGCCTACTTCTCCGTGTTTGTCAGATCGGGCTATCACTAGGTAAGATCCAACGGGCAATGCCACTAACTCGGGACTTTCGTCACTGCGCGGACTGTGATTTTCCACGCTTTTAAAGTAGACCTTTAGATAGCCCTGAGCTGATTCGGCGCGATCGTCCAATGTCCCCGGCCTCGCGGCACCAATAATTTCATGGCGCTTGTTAATAACAACCTCGCTCTTGGTCGAGCCGCCAGAAGCTGACTCTCTGGTTTCAGCCTCCCTACCACGAGTATTACTCAGAAGTGCGAGAGCAATGAACATGATGAAGGCCAGGGTGCTCGTGTTTAAATGCCTTAGGAATGGCGAGAGTATGGACACCCACTTCGTTGGGGGCTTTTGATCGTGAACAAGGGACGGTGACATCACGTGACCGCTTTTTTCATTCGGTTTCATTATGAGCAATCCGTAAAATTGTCTTCATTTATACATACCGTTTTGCTGAGCGAATATTCC
>QHPD01000080.1 GCA_003218975.1 Verrucomicrobiota bacterium | reverse complement strand
ACCAAGATCGACCAACCCGAATCGCAGATCCTGATCGATCACGACAAGGTCGCGACTCTTGGCCTCGATATGAAACAGATCGGGGCCGATCTTTCCGCCATGGTCGGCGGCAATTTCGTGAACTGGTTCAATATTTCCGGTCGTAGTTACAAGGTCATCCCGCAGGTGCAGCGCATCGACCGATTAAATGCGAGCCAGCTCGAAAACATGTACGTGACCGGGCCTAACAACCAGCTGGTGCCTCTTAGCACGATCGCGACGATTCAAAACCGCACGGTCCCGCGATCGCTCAATCGTATGCAGCAACTCAATGCCGTGCGCATCATGGGGGTGCCGACCGGCAGCCTTGATTCAGCGCTCAAGTTCCTCGAGGACGAAGGCGCCAAAATACTGCCGAAAGGTTACGTAATCGATTACACTGGCGAATCGCGACAGCTGCGCGCAGAAGGCAATAAATTCCTGCCAGCGTTCGCCCTCGCGGTCGTGATGATCTTTCTCGTCCTCGCTGCGCAGTTCAACAGCTTCCGTGATCCGTTCATCATCCTGTTCGGCTCGGTTCCACTGGCCTTATTCGGCGCGTTGATCTTTACCTTCCTCAAGATGCCGAATCCCAACATGGCATTTTTCACTGATAAATGGACCACGACGCTGAACATCTATTCACAAGTTGGCCTGGTCACCCTCGTAGGGCTGATTTCGCGAAACGGAATTTTGATTGTGCAATTCGCGAACGAATTGCAGCGCCGCGGGCGCGCTAAACTCGCTGCAATCGCCGAAGCCGCACGCACCCGATTACGCCCGGTCCTTATGACCAGCATCGCCACGATCGCCGGTCATTTCCCACTCACGCTCGTGACCGGTCCTGGCGCAGCTGCGCGAAACTCGATCGGTCTCGTGCTCGTTGGCGGCATGAGCATTGGAACAATTTTCACGCTCTTTATCGTTCCGTCGCTCTACATGCTCATCGCCAAAGAGCACCACGAAAAATCCTTGGCCGAGACTGCAGAAGAACCCGCCGCGGAAGATGCAGATCTCATTCCGGAGTACGCGCCAGCGCTTGGGCCGGATGGCAATGGTTGGAAGCAGGGGTAACTGAGCACCGCGATCCGCTTATTGCCCGCCGTCATCGTTCGCGTCGTATTATAATCCGCGCGTCTCCGCAAAAGTAACAGCGGCGTTACTTTTCTCTTGAGGCAGGCAGCCCACAGCATTGCGATTCTACGGACATCAAATAAAAAGGAGGAAGGAAAAGAAAACATGAAAACAATTCGCAGTTCGCTCAAAATCACTCTGCTGCTTTCAACAGCGCTAATCGTCACGGCCGGCCTCGCGCGCGCGAATAGTTTCGACTGGGAAAATCTCGAATCCGACATACACGGTGTCGGCGAGCTCACCGATACACATGTGGTAAACCCGTGGGGCCTCGCGGGCTCGGGCTCAGGGACAATATTCGTCGCCAACAACGGCACTGGAACTGCCACCGATTATTTTCAAAATGGCACGCCCGCGCCAAGTTTCTCGAATAGACTCGTTATCACGATTCCACGTAGTGCGACCAACACCGAGGGCGCTAATCCGACCGGTATCGTCCGGAATGACAGTTCTTCGTTCAAGGTGAGTAACGGCGCAAGCTCGCTTCCCGCAAAATTTATCTTCGTCAGCGAAGATGGAATGATTTCTGGCTGGAATCCTAATCTCAATGGCACGCATGCGTTTAAGGCAGTGGATAGGGGTGCCTCTGGCGCGATTTACAAAGGCGTCACAATCGGCGTGGCGAATAGCCAAAACTTTCTGTATGTGACGAATTTCCACTCCGGTCACGTGGAGACCTATAACGGAAATTTTGTTCTCCAGGCCGGATTCCCGTTTACGGATCCGAATCTTCCTGCAGGCTACGCACCGTTCAATATTCGTAACTTTAACGGCAACCTTGTTGTTACCTACGCGAAGCAAGATGCCGACAAGGAAGATGATGTTGCTGGACCAGGATTTGGGTTCATCGACGTCTTCAACACGCACGGGCAGCTACTTCGCCGGCTGGTCTCACAAGGGCTGCTCAACGCACCGTGGGGACTTGAAATTGTGAATGGCGCGCTCTGGGTTGGCAATTTTGGCGATGGCCGCATCAATGTCTATAATCCGACGAACGGCAGTTTTCTTGGGCGACCGAGAGACGTTTTCGGAATTCCTCTTCAATTTGAGGGCTTGTGGGGCTTGTTGCTAGTCGATGGCAGGCTCTATTTCACAGCCGGCATCGTCGATGAGAGCCATGGCATTTTCGGCGTGATCTTTTAGCCTAAAGCTCAGCAAAACGCCCGCCGGATGGGTGCTGATCGGAGGGGCAGCGCGAACTCTCGTTTCGCTCTGAGGATCGACGTCGTCCGCAAAAGTAACAGCGACGTTACTTTTCCGGTAAGGCGGGCCGCCCGGTTCGCTGCGATTCTATGGGCATAAAATACAAAAAGAGGAAAAAGAAAACATGAAAACAATTCACACTTCAATAAACACAACTCTGCTTATCCTAACAACGCTGGCTTTATCCGCGACGTTTAGTCGGGCCGACAGTTACAGCCAAACAAATCTTCGATCGGACCTGCCGGGAGTGGCGACCTATACCGATCCAAACCTGGTCAATCCGTGGGGGATGGCACCAAATTCCACTGGATCGGTGATTTGGGTGAACGACAACGGCACCGGGGTTTCAACACTCTACAACCAAGATGGGACGGTCGTTTCCTCGCTGCCCCTTGTGACGATTCCAACGGCTGCGCGCAACAAAGACGGAGGCAATCCGACCGGAATCGTACGTAACGGTACCGCGTTTTTCCAAGTCACCAAGAATGGAGTTTCGGCACCCGCTCGATTCATCTTCGTCAGCGAAGATGGTTCCATCTCAGGCTGGAATCCGGCGCTCAATCCAAACGATCTAGCGCATGCCATCGCCATCGCAGTGGATAACGGGACAAACCTGGGAAGTGAACGCGCCATTTATAAAGGCGCAACCCTGGGCGTCGCAAACGGTCACAATTTTCTGTATGTGACAAATTTTCATACCGGGCGCGTTGAGACCTACGACGAGAATTTCCGCAAGGTGAATCCACGCGGTTTTGTCGATCGGACTCTTCCACCGGGTTACGCGCCATTCGGTATCCGGAACATCAACGGTGAGATTTTTGTGACTTACGCCTTGCAGGATGCCAAAGCGGAGGATGACGTGGCCGGCCCGGGTAACGGCTTTGTTAATGTCTTCGATACCAGCGGGAATTTCGTTAAGCGCCTGATCTCAAATGGCAATCTCAACGCACCATGGGGACTTGCGTTAGCGGAGCCCGGCGAGCTTTGGGTTGGAAACTTTGGCGACGGGAAGATCAATAACTACGATCCGACAAACGGCGCCTTTCTGGGAACGATTAGTCACAATGGAACTCCACTCCAGATCGATGGCCTGTGGGATCTTCTTCCCCTTGTGACTTCCTCTGGGCCCCGCGTCTATTTCGCTGCCGGAATTGGCGACGAAGAACACGGACTGTTCGGTTTTATCACTGAAGACTGAGTCATCGCTAAGATCGAACATCGTCGTCTGCCGAGCGCGGACGACGATGACCTCGCTGTAAACAACATGGACATTTGCACAGTCGGCCGGGCCCCCGCACCTGTTTGACATTGTGCTGTACGCAAGTCGCCCCGCGTGTACTAAACACGCGGGGCGCTCATTCAACCTTTAGTTCAGCCTTTAGGCGGCTCGCTGTTGGCGAGAGGGTTGTGGCATAACGCCAAACTCAAGGACATCCTCGGAGATCTTAGTGATCGCCCAGGGTTCCGGAGTGGTCTGCAGGAGCACATTGGCTTCCACGATCTTGCGACCAACTGGTCGCAACGATTTAATGGAGAAGCCTTCCGCTGCCGTTACAATGTAGCCTTGGCCACCTTGCTGGCAAAAGAATGTGCCGCTTTCTCCGCGCAACGCTTCTGCCAAGTCCGGATGTTGGATTGTCGCATTTAACGGTAGTTTCGTTTGCATAGACGTAAGCTCGCGCAATACTGGATGATCGCCAGGTAACTTAGGTTGCCTTTTTAATTTCCCGAATTGTTGAGCGTTCCGGGAATGAGCGCAGCCTAAGGCGAGGGCAAAAGAACGGCGGCCGCGCGAGGACGCGGCACGGGGCAGGCAAATGAAGCGGACATCCAGGGTTGGCATGAAGCGCGAGTCGGTAATCGACCCGGCACTAGAAAAGCCTTTGCTCTGCCTGCACGCGGCCATGAACGTCGGCTCATTCTGGAAAGCCATGCAGCAGGTGCTCTCCGCCGCGATGCCAAATGGCTTGGTCGGTCTCATGCTTCAGCCCAATCCAATTTTGCCAATGATCGCGAGATGGACAGCGCCCATGCGTGATGGATTTTTCACCGGGGAGCCGCTCAAGCGTTATATCGCTGCGCAACCGCGTCAGCGGTTTGTGCGGATTAGCGACCTCTTTTCAAATCGAAGCAGCATGATCAAGTCGGCTTTCTATCGCCGTTACATGGCGCCTCAAACTTGCGCGCACGGCGTCTGCCTCCTTTTTTGGAAAGATCAGAGACTCATTTGTGTGATTGCAATCATGCGCACGGCGACGCAGGGCGATCTGTCACCGGCGGAGATGAAGTTGCTCCAGCATCTTTACCCACACTTTCTTACTGCCCTTTGCCGGCTCAGGTCCCTTGAGCGCGAACACTCATTGCGGATGGACCTTGAAGAATTCCTGAGCCGCCTGCCATTGCCGACGATCCTATTGCGATGGAACTTAAAACCGATTTATCAAAACCGGGCCGCGCGCGACTTCTGCGCAGTGTGGGAAAAAGGACCCGAAGAAGCAAAACGGACGAAAGCGACCTCACCGATTCCGTCCGAGATTTTGAATCGATGCCGTCTGCTCAAACAACAATGGGCGGACGCGCAGCGCCCCGTTGCGCCGCAAATAGGCTTCAAAGAAGAACGCGTCCGTCATCCACGATCGCCGCATTTGCGAGCGACACTCCATCTGAAACAGCTGAGTTCGGTCGGCGTGGCGCGGCCGCATTTCCTCATCGAGTGCGAGGATTTGCGCTCTTCCGCTGCTGTGCATACCGGGCAAGCAAGCGTCCGTTTGCCGCACCTCGCCCGACTCACACGGCGCGAACAGGAAGTTGCGCGGCTTGTCTGTGAAGGGCGGAGTAACCAGGAGATCGCTGATGACGCCCGCTTGAGTTTGCCGATGGTGAAAAAGCACCTCCACGCGATCTTCCGCAAACTCGAAGTTAACAGCCGCAGCCGGCTTATTGCGCTGCTGCGCTGAATGGCGCGGCGTGGCGTAATCCATCCCCGGTGGGAATGGAGCCGCTGGGAAGCGAGCAACATAGACGTCGGCCCGGAGGGTGAGCGAACGGGAGTGAGCGAATCAATCGAAGCGAGGGAACGCAATTCTCAGAAAGACTCTCACGCGCACTACGTCACACAAACTATCCCCGGCGGGAATCGAACCCACATTTAAGGTTTAGGAAACCTCCGTTCTATCCGTTGAACTACGGGGACGATGATCTGGAAATAATAAACGGATTGAATGGAGATGGGCAAGATAGCTTGCGGTACGCAGCGATTTCTTGAAGGCGACCTTCGCGCTCGACTATTGGCAGGTTACTTGAGAGTATCCTTGCGACGGGCATTTCCATGTGAATCCATATGGCCGCCGAGATTAAAAAGGAAATTCAGCTCGAGATCGCGCATGTGTTGTTCACAGACATTGTCGGTTACTCGAAGCTGCCGATCCATCAGCAACGAGCGGTAGTCGAGCGCTTAAACGAGATTGTCCGAGGTACGGATGAATTCCAAGCCGCGGAAACGGCGGGGCGCTTGATCAAAATCCCGACAGGCGACGGCATCACGCTGGTTTTTTACCACAGCCCGGAAGCGCCCGTCGAATGCGCGCTGGAAATTAGCCGCGCGCTCAAGAAGCATCCGGAACTTCAGCTGCGAATGGGCGTACACAGTGGACCCGTGAGTGGGGTCATCGACGCAACCGGAAAAGCGAACGTGGCTGGCGCCGGCATCAACATCGCACAGCGGGTCATGGACTGCGGCGATGCCGGACACATTTTGCTCTCGAAGCACGTCACTGAAGATCTTGAGCAATACCCTCACTGGCAGCCGCACCTCCATGAACTTGGCGAGTGTGAAGTCAAGCATGGCGTTCACGTCTCCGTGGTGAATCTGTACACTGCGGAGCTTGGGAACCCGGCAGTGCCGGAAAAACTGAAGGCGGCGCGCGTCGCTGCGGCTGCTGCTGCAGTTCCCGAGAAGAGCATCGCGGTGCTACCGTTTGAAAACCGAAGCCGCGACCCTGACAACGCCTACTTCGCCGATGGCATCCAGGATGAAATCCTGACGCGCTTATCCAAGATCGCCGATCTAAAAGTAATTTCACGTACATCCACGCAGCATTACAAAAGCGCGCCTGAAAACCTGCCCGACATCGCCAAACAACTTGGCGTCGCCCACATCCTGGAAGGAAGGGTGCAAAAGAGCGGCGACGCCGTGCGCGTGAACGTACAACTGATCAAAGCAGCCAATGATTCCCATCTTTGGGCCGACACCTTTGATCGCAAACTGACCGACATTTTTTCAGTGGAGAGTGAGGTGGCCAAAGCCATTGCCGATCAGTTGCGAGCGCACCTTAGCGGTCGGGAAGAGCAAGTGATCGCCGCCAAACCGACTGACAATCCTGAGGCTTACGATGCCTACCTGCGTGGTCTGGCGTATACACTGAAACCTGCCGTCACACCCGCCAACGACCTTGCCGCGCAGAAATATCTCAGAGAAGCGGTGCGGTTGGACCCGAAGTTCGCCCGTAGTTGGGCGTTGCTATCATACGTGGACTCGAATGGCTACATTACACTGACTCTTCAACCAACGGTCGCCCTGCGTGACGAGGCACGGCAGGCAGCCGAAACCGCACTCACTCTTCAGCCCAATCTCGGCGAGGCGCTACATGCCAAGGGCTTTTACCACTACGCCTGTCTAAAGGATTACGACACCGCGGTGCATTACTTTGAGCAAGCACATCAGTTCCTGCCGAATACCAGCCAGATTCCTGAGTCGCTGGCCTATGTCACACGGAGGCGAGGCCAGTGGGAGCGGAGCGAGTCCTACTTCAACGAAGCTGAGCGGCTCGATCCGCGCAACGCTCAACTACTTAGCCAGCACGC
>QHPD01000127.1 GCA_003218975.1 Verrucomicrobiota bacterium | reverse complement strand
GTTTCACGTGCATCGTATTACTCAGGAAATCCCTAGGCGTGCTCCGGTTTTCGGTTACGGGCCTTTCACCCTCTATGGCGCAGCTTTCCAGAAGCTTCACCTAACCTTTGCACTACCACGTCGGGCTCCTACAACCCCCAGCACTTTCAATTGACTTCACTGCTCAAATTGGCCACCTCATTTTTGAATCGCCAATTAGATGCAGTTTTCAAATCAACTGAAAGTGCTGGGTTTAGCCTGTTCCGCTTTCGCTCGCCACTACTGACGGAATCTCTTTCGATTTCTCTTCCTCCGGTTACTGAGATGTTTCACTTCGCCGGGTGTCGCGATGTTCCTGCTATGGATTCACAGGAACTCGAGCAAGTGTTATCTTGCTCAGGTTACCCCATTCGGAGATCTACGGGTCAAAGCGTGTTTGCCGCTGTCCGTAGCTTATCGCAGCTTACCACGTCCTTCATCGCCTATTGGCACCAAGGCATCCATGATGCGCTCTTTGTAGCTTGATCAATCTGTTCCCCAGCTACTTCTAATGCTGCTGCACTTAGGGAAATTCGTTAGCGGCCCTGCGTGTAGGAAATTCCGAAAGATTCTCAGCACTTGAAGTAGCTGGGGAGATTCTTTTGATAACTGAAACTCTCCTGAACAGCGGTCACAGACCGCCGCTACAGATATTTCAGACTCAGCTCTTAAAGTTGTATTTCTTACTACCCTGTATGTAGATGTCAAAGAACCGGCATTTACGCACATTTCAGGCCACAAAAAAAACTCAATCTCGCACCGACAAAAATCACAGCCTCCCGCGGTGGCGGCTTGTTTTCCTTGCCGGGACAAAATTGAGCCCTAATTTGCAGTCCCTTAATGTACGTAGAACGCACTCCTAATTACAGGAGTCCCGCTTCCGGCAGGACAAGTAGCGTACTCTAATTTGGGCCCTCGGTCAAATTGGATTCGGCTAAATTTCGAAAAATTCCCGCCTTTTATAACTAGCAATATTGCAAAGACTTACGCGAAACATTTGCCCGACAGGCCTCGACAGAAAACTTCAGCCGTCCCCAACATCAAGTTCAACGACCGCCGCGAGGACAGAATGAGGCCGCCCCCGAAATCCGACAACGGCAAATATTGCCGTAGCAGCAAATTACAGGATAGGATCGGCATTATCACAGGTGGCCGGGGGGCGATCAGCCGCAACGGTCGCGATCGCCTTTGCCATGGGACGTGCAGGGCGTGACCCCCTTTACTTGAAGGAGTATCGAGATGCGACGAGAACCACAGCGTCGGGTGACAAGTGTGGGGAAAAAACGTCTTGTGACGGATGGGTGACGAAAAATTTTGCTAGAAGGCCGTGAAGATTGTGTTGCTCTGGTAACGGCAGCTTTGGCGAGAAACTTCAAGTGATAGAGAATTCCAAGGAGGGCCCTGTTTCTCCAGGAAAAATACGAGGTCACCATCCCCAGCCTCAATATCCGCGATCTTCTCATATTTGGCTCCGCACAACTGCAGCAGGTTAAGCCCTACCTTCCTCGAGCGCCGCTCGAGAATCGCGACGTTTCTTAATGTTCCGTATGGATACCAGAACGACTTGGGACGTTGAGCCAAACAGGCCGCGTTCAACGCTCCGTTCGTCTGGACAGGCAAGCAACACCAATGTCCAAAGACTCGCGCGGAACCAAGAAGTATTATTCCGAATTGGGGGAACGTCATGCGTGATACCGAACGGCCCGCAGCACTATTTCAGGATCGTTCAGTGGCGGACGAGAAAATCGGACAAAAATCAACTCGATGCAGGCGGCGTGAAATTACTCCCGGGCTATCGCCTCGCGCTCTTCGGAAGTAACGATATCATCGAGCGTTTCCGGCCGATCAAAATTATTCATCGGCCGCTCGGTGATGACGGCGACATTCGGCAAGTAGTTCTCGTCCAATCCACTTGCCTCCCTCGCGATCACCCGATAAAATCGGAATCATTGACTTCCAAACCATCGCTGCACAGGAATCTTCTCCTCCGAAAGAATCCCATCATCCGCGCTGCGGACTGCGTACTGTAGTTGCGGATTGTAATCTCGTATGTAGCCCACAAACCGATCGGTGCTGAGGGGGCTAAGTTTACCAAGGTAAAATGCGTAATTAATAAACTGACTTGTCGATGAAGAGTGCGCCACTCCACGGACCACTCCAGTTGGATCCACTATCACCAACGTCTTCGGAATTAGACTCCGGTGTTTTGAAACTTGACCGAGCACCCGCGCTGCTGGGGCACCATTATCGCACTGACCTAAGGCAACAACGCCGCACCAACCCTTTAACCCTTCCGGCTTCTGCCGTCCCCCAAACAAATCTGTGTCTCCAAGACCGATCCAATCTTGTAAACCGTCCGCGAACATATCCAATCGGCGCGCTCGCAACTCTTCCGCACGGTGGTAAACTGCTTCTGCGCGCCCAACTGCACCACTCAGGATCCCTATTTGTCGCTCATCGCAGCGGACTCCATTAACCAAGCTCGTCGCACTGGATTCGGCCTCACTCCTTATCTGTCTCCGAAACAGCCCTTCCTTATAGTGTTTGGGGAAAACCAGAACGGGCAATGCGAGAGCAGCGAGATATATTGGCCAGCGTAGCCACTGCTTGGATTCGGCGCGCCGAATGGCGACCAACAGCAGCCCGGACCAGAAAAGCGTGCTCCAGAAAAAATAACCGGGATGTCCGAAAACTTTGGAGGGTGGAAAATGAAAGTATTCTGTTCTGCCAATGACAACTAGAGCCATCGCGAAAAGGCTAAAAGCAATCAGAGCAACCCCTGTAAATTCCAGACTGCTTTTTTCTGTATTGCGCCGGACGATTTGCAGCAGGATTACAAGTAATGCTAAGACCAAGCCCACTGCCCCGGAAGCTTCGGCCAACCCCGACGATTTGACTAGGTGAACGTAGAATTTGTTAGGCCACCAAGCGAACACTGCATGAGAAAATGGACTGCCTAGCAGCCGACACAACCAGACGACTGAACCATAGACCATAGACGGCAGCGATCGAGAAAAAAAAGTTGCTAAAAGAGGGTAAACGTCGTGCGGCGGAAGTAGGATGAAGATGATAGCTGCTGTTAGACCAGCCAGAGCCAGTAACTCCAGGGAATATCTCGGCGGGCGTAAACACCATGCCAGCAACACCAGGGTTGGCCAAGTCGCCAGGCCTTCAGCGCAGCTGAAGGAGGCAACAAACCCGGCACACACCACGATCACCGTTGCCGGCAACGACCGGGTCGGCCTGGCGCACATCGTTGGCAGTAGGAGAAAAGCAAGAGCTGCTGCCGCCATCGCCAACGAATTTTCACAATTAAAGCCGCCCGACGTAGTGATAGTGGCTCGCCCCATCCAAAAATTGCCGACGATCACGACAAGAGTGGACATGATTTTTGCAGTGAGACCTACCGTTTTATCATGCCAAACCGGCGTCAGCAGCAGCGACGCAGTGATAACAAGTAGCGCGGCGCCGGCGATGAAAAGCGGCAGCTGGTCACCTCGAAAAAACCGAAGATCAGCCAGCCATAAAAGGCTTGGGAAAAACAGCGAATGATTGTTGACCTTAAGCAGCGCGGTCTCAAGCCACGTGCGGTTCAAATCGTACTGCCACCAGTAATCGTAGTGCGTCACGGTCCACCGACCCAGGTAGAGATAGACGGCGCCCGAGGTAAAAAAGGCGAGCGCTGCCAAAGCCGCGCAAATCTGGACCGCCCGCTCAGTCAACACGGCAAACTTATGCATTCGGTGAAGTGCGCAGCCAGCGCCACGCGAGGATCGACGTACCAAAGGGCATCGAGAACCGCAACACCATCTCAATGTTCTTTAACCCATGTACCAACGATTGCGCTAGCCTCCTTTGGCGACATAAACGATGTCGTAGTATCGGTCCCGATGTTCATCGTTGGCCAAGTGCAGAGGACGGTTTCGCTTTGGAATCGGCCGGCGTCACGTAGCGCACGATATATTGCGGCGTACCCGTGTGATCCAGATAAAGCCGTCCAAGATACTCACCGACGAGCCCGAGAATCATAAGTTGAATGCCTGAAAAGAAAACAATGCTTCCGAGTACTGTCGGAATACCCATCGTCAGGTTTGGGGAGAGCCAAATTTTATCTATCAAGATCAAGACCAGCGCCAAGACACTCAAACAAGATGTGAATAGCCCGACGTAAACCGACAACCGTAACGGCGCGATGGAAAAATTCAAAAACATGTTTAGCCACAACCTTACCAGTTTTCGAAACGAATAACGCGAGGCTCCGCTGATATTGGCGCGATGTTGGACTGGTATCTGACCAATCTTCCGGGTCGTGCGGTAAATCAAACCGTCAATGTAGGGAAACGGCCCGCGATACCTGATGATTTCGTCTACCACGAAGCGGGTCATCACTTTGAAGCTCGAAAGATAAAGATTCTTCGGTTTATCCAGTATAAAGGTGGCAATACGATCGTTGAACCAGCTTCCCGCATTGCGAAACCACGAATGTTTCTTCTTGATGTAATGTCCGTAAATGACGTCGTAATCTCTGCGCTTTAGCTCTTCCAACATAGGCACCACCTCCTCGGGGGGGTTCTGACCGTCATCGTCGAGCACGGCGATATACTGGCCGCGTGCATGGCTCAGTCCAGCTAGGACGGCGTTGTGCTCGCCGAAATTGCGGCTCAGCTGCACAAGCGTCACGATGTGCGGAAATTTTTCCACCAGCTTCGCGCAAACCACTTCGCTGTCATCCTCCGAGCCGTCATTCACCAGGATGACGTCAAATTGCATCGAGGCGAAAACCGTGTGGATGCGCTCGACGACGAGGCTGATGGTCTGACTGCCGTTGTAAACGGGGATCACCAATGATAACTCGGGAGCCAATCCCGGCATTGTTCGTTCAGTAGTCATCGCCGGGTGTTCATGTCTGGTTGGCAGTTATGCGGAACTTTCGTCAAAAAAGTTATAGGAGATTCTCTTGCGTGGAGCTTACAATTCGCTGTGCCCTTCGACTACAAAATTTTCTCGAGATCGGATGTTCTCGTGACAGGCGGGCTCGGCTTTATCGGCTCTTCGCTGGCGCGGCGTCTTGTTACGCTAGATGCAAATGTGACGCTGGTTGACAGTTTGATTCCGGAATATGGCGGGAACCTCTTCAACATTCATGACATTCGAGACTGCGTTACGGTGAACCTTGCCGACGTCCGCGACCCGCAAACCATGACGTCCTTGATCAAAAGACGCAACTTCCTGTTTAATCTGGCGGGCCAGACCAGCCACTTGGATTCAATGACCGATCCGCTGACCGATCTGAACATCAACGCCGCGGCACAATTGTCTATTCTGGAAGCCTGCCGCATGCACAATCGGGACGTGAAAATTGTTTTTGCCAGCACGCGTCAGCTTTACGGCAGACCGCAGTATCTGCCCGTGGATGAAAAGCATCCTGTTGATCCAGTCGATGTGAACGGCATCAATAAACTGGCCGGCGAACGATATCACCTACTTTACAACAGCGTTTACAAAATTCGGGCCTGCGCGTTGCGGCTGACGAATACTTACGGTCACGGAATGCGCGTCAAAGACGCGCGCCAGACGTTCCTTGGCGTTTGGATTCGTCACTTAATTGAAGGCAAACCGATCCAGATCTTCGGCAGTGGAACCCAGCGGCGCGACTTTAATTTCATTGACGATGTCGTCGAGGCATTCCTACTGGCCGCGGCGGAGGCGGCGTCTGAAGGCGAGGTCTTCAACTTGGGTCACAACGAGCATATCAGTTTGCAGGAACTGGCAGCATTGCTCGTTCGTTTGAACAACGGTGGACAGTACGAGATCGTTCCATTCCCTGCCAACCGTGAGGCGATCGATATCGGCGATTACTACGGCGACTTCAGCAAGATTCAGACTGCCCTAGGTTGGTCTCCGCAAGTGTCGCTCCGTACCGGGCTGGCGCACACACTCGAATATTACAAGAAACATGGTGCGCACTACTGGGGTTCCACGCCATGATTTGGATGAACGATTTCACATCCGAGCCGGAGGAATTGTCGCGGCAGGAGTTGGCGGCGATCGAACGCGGTCTTCGCTCGGGCCGATTTATTCTTGGAAATGAAGTACAGCAGTTCAAGGAAGGTTGGGCAAAATTTTGCGGCGCGAGATTCTGCGTCGGAGTCGCCAATAGAATGGAAGCCATCGAATTCGGCTTGCGCGCTGGATGTTGGCCCCGGCGACGAAGTCATCACCACGCCGATGACAGCCATCGCTACCGTTATGGCCATCATCCAGGCTGGGGCGACGCCGGCACTTGCGGACATCAACCCCACAACGGCGCTGTTCGATTTGGCGAGTGTTGAGCGATGCCTAATGCCGCAGACGAAGGCGGTGTTGCTGGTTCACTTGTACGGATGGGTCCGCGAGATGGAGCGTTGGATGACGTTCTGTAAAAAGGCAACAATTCATCTCCTTGAGGATTGCGCCGAGGCACATGGAGCTGTCTGGGCGCGGCAACACGCCGGCGTCTTCGGCGCTTGGGGCGCTTTCAGTTTTTATCCGACTAAGAATCTCGGTGCCAAAGGCGATGCGGGTGCGCTCGTAACCAACTCGGCGGAAATTGCGAGCCGTGTTTTCTGCAAGGTTCTGCGCTCAGGCGGTCCGCTCGGCATTTTCCTTTTGCAACGTTGCAATCATCCGTTTGGCCCTTTGATATTCGCTATCTACAGTCGCCATATATTCGACCCGTTTCCTAAATGCAGCCTCCATCTCATCAGCTACGACTGACGACCCTTTGGCTGGCGGTGGCGTTTCTTGCAAGCGGCCGTAAAGATTCGTAGCCTCCCAAACGACGTGCGGATCAGTAGCAGGATCTTCAGCGACAAAGTCGGGCGGTACGTTAGAACTGTTGATGCGTTGGCTAAGCGGTTCAAGACACCTGGCGCAATAGGGCTCGCCAATAAAGTCTAACAAGGAACGGATTGCAGACTTTGGATCGTCGATCAAAGCGGTATAGAGCAGACGATGGACGACGCGTGAACCGTAGGCCTGTTCCGCACGTACGCACGCCTTGACCATGCGTAGCCAGTACTTGTAGGCCTGCTCTTCGCTCGGCACAAGGTGTGTCCCCGCGACGCGATGGAAATTAAGCATCGAACGAACAACGGGGCGTACGTCGCGTAGCAGGTGAACAAATACCGCCTCCGGGAAGAGCTTTCGCAGTCCGCAAATATGTAACGAGTACTCTGGTGTCCCATCCACCCAGCGCAGCTTAGGTTCAGTTGGCGGTCGCGTCATTTTGCGCCTTCTTTCGAGGTCTGGCCGATGGCCCACAATTAGGTCATTGATGCTTCGGCCAAAATTCGCGAAGAACTCTTCGGTCGATATGTCCATGGCGCTTAAGATTGTTCGATCGCCGCGCGCTGTGCCAACGCGGTAGCTGATGGCGACATTTGAAGCGAATTCTCCCATCCAGTTCGATTCTGGCACTGGGAATATGTTCGGATGCTGACCCAAGCACCAAGTGAGAATGCTGGTTCCGGAGCGAGGTGAGCCCACCACAAAGATCGGTCTGTTTATCCTGTTCTGCATTCCGGTAGACAGTCGTTGTGCGGGGCAAATCGTTGCAAATATCAAGGGCTGGCCTGTTGTCCTAGCAAGGGCGATATCCTTCTGCCATCGGGGAAGTCTTGATAGCCTCGAGTTCCTTTTGAAGCTTGGTAATCATTTTTTGGGCTTCGTTATAATTTCGCTCCAAGTTGAGAAAATATTGCACACGGTGATCAAATTCAGATTCCAACTTTTCAGCAATTCTTGCCGAGTTTCCCTGGATTTGTGGTGAACTCTGAAGTTGATTGCTCAATTGCTTAGCTCTTTCCATGATCGCTGGATCAGTCCGTGGGTCACGTTCATTGAAGTTGGCTGGTACATTCGCACTGTTAATGCGTTCCGCGAGAGGCTCCAAACATTCTGCAGCGTACGGCTCTCCCAGGAACTCGAACAGTGACCTCATCGTAGACTCGGATCGCTCGACGAGATCGCAATAACGCAGCCGATAAACGACTCCTGGACCGTACGCTTGTTCGGCCTCCAGGCAGTGAGTTGCTCTGCGCAGCCAATATTGATAGGCAGTCTGCTCATTTGCGACTAACCGGGTTCGACCGTCGGGAAAAAAATTTAGTAATGAGCGTACAACATCTGTGACATCTCGAACCAGATGAACGAAGAGAGCTTGAGGGAAAAGTTTGCGCAGGCTGCAAATATAAAAAGAGTATTCGGGCGTTCCATCCACCCACCGGGACTTCGGCTCTTCCGGGGAGCGGGAGACTTTGAAGGCTGGCGGATACCATCCAGCTTGCTTTCGGAGGTTTATATCCTCGAATTTTCTTCGATGGCTAACAATTAACTCGTTGATAGCTTGGCCCAAACCTGAGAGCAATTCTTCGCGCTGAATAAAGTTTGCACTGAGTTGTCCCCGCTCACCACGCACACTCCCACGATGAAACGCGACGGCTGCATCGATCGCAAACGGTCCCAACCAATTTGACTCTTCCTCGGGGATGATGTTCGGGTGCTGGCCAAGACACCATGTGAGGATCGTCGAGCCCGAACGGCCTGAGCTTACGATAAAAATGGGACTTTCTGTTCGTTTCAACGAAGACGGCATTTTGCTGGAAAACGTTTACTACGGACCTGATGGCGACCCGTGGCTTATTAATTCCACTTCAGACGCAGGCGTTCTCACCTTTCGCGCAGTGTTGACTTGCTCTTCGCTCAATAAAAAGCTGAGCCGTTCCCGAGCCGCTTCAACTGAATAGAGCGCCCGAGTCTTCGCAATGCTGTTTCTCGAGAGGCGGCTCCAAAGCTCTTCCGATTCGTAAAGCTCGATCACAGCTCGCGCAAAATCCTCCGGCTGATCTGCGACCAGAACGTCCTCATGGTCTGTGAGGTCCATCCCCTCCACGGCTAAGGACGTTGCGACCACCGGCACGCCAAAAGCCATGCTCTGGTTGATCTTCCCTTTCACTCCCGCGCCAAAGCGCAACGGTGCAACGGATAACCTAGCGCTCTCGAAGAAGGGCCGCACATCTGTCTGTAATCCTGTGACGATGACGTTCTCATTCGCCATTGCGACTACTTCTGGCGGCGCTTTGTCGCCGATGATGTAGAATTTGGCACCGGGAAGCCGGTGGCGTACTAGTGGATAAATTTCATTCAAGAAAAAGGTGACAGCGTCAATATTCGGAGTGTGCTGAAAGCCTCCTATAAAAAGCCAGTCCCGACGCAGAGCGAATGGCGTGTTTGAACCTGGAATATCTACAATGTTTGAAACGATTTGGATGGACTTGTCGGGCCGCTTTTGTTGAAGCAACTGCTGTTCGACACTGCTTACCACCCATGTTTCATCAGCTTCGTCGATTAATTCATGCTCCAGGCGCTGCTTGTCCTGCGCCTTCTGCCGCGCCTCGGGGTCTCGGGTTAGGCGTGCTTCTCTGTCCTCACGGAGGAAATGCAGATCAACCGTGTCAAAAATAACGCGGCTCTGCGGGGCATACAGACGAACATATGCGAGATGTTTGCGAGCGAAGTCACATCGACTAAGCACTACCACGTCGAAGTCAGAGCCGTGCGACATGAGATAGTCGCGCACCGTTTTGATGTAGGGATGATAAACCACTTCGATCCCCCGTTTTTGCAGCTCGCCAGTATATGGTGGAATGTCGGCCAGATTATCGGGAATGAAAGTAACGCGATGACCGAGTTGGCGGAGTAGCTTGAGAATTTGGAACATCCGAAGCGATCCTGAATCGCGTTCGGGCATTGGGAGATGATGGTCGATTACGAGAATGCTCTTTCGCCCCGGCGAAGGTTGACGTAGGAATGCCAAGTCCCCAGTAACTGGTCTCGTCAACAGGTCACTGGCCCATCTTGCCGCGAAGGTTGAGCGGTTAATATCTTGATACTTTTTCGTGCCAGCGGAGAGATCGGTTCCGCCGGTTGCCCCTTCGTAGTGAATGATCTGACTCAGTGGTTGGTATAACACCCTGTAGCCGGCCGAGCGAACCTTAAACGCCAGATCGGTGTCCTCGTAATAAGCAGGCGCATACCTTTCGTCAAATCCCCCGATCTTCTGGAAAAGCGATCTTGGGACCATGAGCGCCGCTGCCGAACAGTAATCGACCTCCCGGAGATAATTGTACTCCGGTTTTTTTGGATCATCGAACTTGCCGTAGTTCCATCCCGAGGCATCTCGCCATATAATCCCGCCTGCTTCCTGTAAACGACCATCTGGGAAAACAAGCTTCGAACCGATGATGCCTGCTCCTGGTTCCTCTGCGAAGGTATCCACCAATGTAGTTAGCCAACCTTCCTTAACAAGCGTGTCATTGTTCAGAAAAAAGAGGTATTTGCCGCGCGCCTTGTTCGCACCGCGATTACACGAAGCGATGAAGCCTGAGTTCGTCTCGTTGCGCAGGTAAATAACGCCCGCCATCCGTTGTACCAGCGCAGTAGTTTCATCCGTGGAGCAGTCGTCAACCACAATCACTTCGAAAGCGACCTTATCTCCGACGGTTTGTAGTGAAGCAAGACAAGCGTGCGTGTATTGAAATTGGTTAAACACCGGTACGATGATTGACACAGCAACATCTTCGTGAGTGGGGAAGGAGATTGATTCAACAGGCAGCACCGGCACGGGAGGTCCAACAATCTGAGACACCAGAGCGCTTTTTTCCGCATCGACGCCTGCGTATTTTGATATGGCTGCGGTCTGTAGCGCGCTGATTTCTTCTTTGATTTTCCCAATTTCGGGATGAAGAGCTCGCCATTGCGCATAGGCATCAACGATCTTCTCAAGATGGCCATAACCCATTGGTCCTTTGCCCGAAAATAATTTGGCTTCGATCGCCGTCATCGGATTCGCGAGTTTCCACCGCCGCGAGGACCGCAGGCGTGCAGCAGCTTTCTCTGTGTCATCCAGTAAGCGAGAAAGTTTTCTGGTGCTCCAGAGCTGTTTTCGCAACCGGTCCGTTAGCTCAATAACGCGCTGCTCCTGCTCAGCCAGACTCACACTTTTGTCGTGAAGCAGGTGAGTCATATCCTCGAAACGATTTTTAAATTCGTCGTTAAGCCTAGCAAGCTCGGTCATATCTTTGTTAACCCTGGCAAGTTCCGCCTGGTACACTGCTTCTCGCTGGGCCATATCTTGATTGAGCCTCGCAAGCTCTGCCTGGTACACTGCTTCCCGCTGAGCCATTTCCGCATGATACGCTGCTTCCCGCTGGGAGAGCTTTGCTTCCAGTTCAGTAATCTTCGCGAAAAGATCCCGCATCTGGAGCCGATAAGCTTCGGCTTGTGCCGACTTCGCGAAAAGCTCGTGCATCTGGAGCCGATACGCCTCGGCCTGTGCCAACTGCTTGGAACCTGCGGCTTCGGGAATCGCTTTGGGCTCAAATCCCCACGCCAGCAAGCGTTCAACTCGGCCCAGCTGATCGACTTTTTCCCGGAACAAGGCCGCAACATCCGGCCATTTTTCTTCCGCATCTACGCCGACAGCTCGGTTGTCGATAAACGGATCAGCCAATTTACAATACTGCTGCACGATCGGATCGTCGTGCAATCGGCTGAACAAGAAGAGAGACTCACCTTGTCGCTCGCAGCGGTCACAAAATTCCTCCAGGGTCGGCGGTCTTGTCATATAGCTCACTGCCGCACGGTGAAACACCACGCGAAATCCGAATTTCGAAAGGCGGTATGCCAGTTCCACATCCTCGCTACCGAAGCGGAACCTGCGATTAAAGATGCCGCGTTTGGCAAGGAACGATCGCTTACACGAAGATCGCCCTCCCCAGAAGTAGGTAAAATCGAGCATCTGCCCGTCCCGCAGATCGCCGTAGGCAAAAAGGAAACGCCCGGTTTCCGTGACGTAGCGCATTAGAGGCGTGATCGATAGCGTCGGCGCCCACGTTGTGTAACCGAGTACCGCCACGTTTTCTTGCGGATGTCGCTCGTGAGCCTTTATATGTTCCTCGAGTAAATGAAAATCGGCGACATCGTCATCATCGAAAAAGAGCAGAATCTTGCCGCGGGATGCCATGATCCCGGTGTTCTTCGCAGCCGATATACCTGAGTTATCGATATAGCGATGGGATAGTTGAATCCGCGCCGCGAAGTCGCGACACACATCCGCTGTGGTATCTTTCGACCCATCATCGACTACAACCACTTCGTACCGATATTTCGAGATGCTCTGGGCGGCGAAGCTCTCCAAGGTTGCCGACAGCATCGCAGCGCGGTTAAACGTCGGAATTACGACACTGATCAATGGGCGCTTGGATCCGCTGCTTCGACGCGGTGGCGTTCTTCGTTTGGACGACCTGGCCATTCCCCCAGGCTTAGCTCGATCCTGAACAGTCGTTGGAAATTTTTTAGCGCTTTTCAAAAGAGTAGCCTGCGCAGAAGCTCATTAAGCATTGTCCAAAAGCTGGATTTTGTACTATATGATAACAACTTCATCAAATCGGGGTAATGCCCCGCGCTCGCCGTGTGAACAAGAACTTAAACATCGCCTAAGGGATGACCCCACGAACGGTTTTAAACGCTAGTAACAGATCGCTGTTTGGCGGGGCTTGCACAGCGCAGGTCGAAAATAATGCAGGTATTGTCGGTCGTCTTTGCGTCTGCGATTACACGATATCGGTCCTCCAAATGCAATTTAAATTCCGGATAATGCTCTAACCACCAAAAGGCGGTGCAGGGGAGTAGCAAGAATTCCGCTCCTTTTTCGCGGAGTGCTTCGAGCCGAGCGACCGCCTCATTGCTATCGAGCGGATAATATCCGGAAAATCTCGGGCTCATTGAGACATAAATCTCCGACTCTGAATCATTGCGACTGTTCCAAAGAATTGTTCCGGTTCCTGTTGTATTTCTCGCAGGCACTGGCTCCAAAGCCGCTGAGAGCGTCGCGCCTTCTGTCCGCATGACCTTAATGGCACCTAACAACTTGCGCCGGCCCTTTCCTTCATAGAGGCGAAAGTCGTAAGCCGACCCGACATTCATCCAAGGTACCTCTTTGGACCCTTTCGATGAACCGGCTGCAAGTAGTTTTTCAGGCGAACCTTCTTTCGGCTCGGGAAAATGCCATTGTTCGCGCGCATCTAACTCCAAAACACCACCATCGCCCTTATCTACTACGATCACTTTTGCATGAGATGGTATGCGGGTGTGAACGACTTGGCGAATCTGTTGGACTAATTGTTGAGACACATCACCGCGCGAGCGGCTTGGAGCTGTTTCGCCTACATTGCGTTCAATCCAGTCTCGGATCTTTCGCGGCAAAGGCTTATCGCCCATCAGCAACGACAAATATGATGGGCACAAGCGGAGCAGCGTCCAGGATCCTGCGATCGCTCGTTTCCATTGCCCAGTTTCGGCTAGGGCCTTGATCTGCTGAACCGCGCCAGGACCACACTGTTTCTTCCAAAATTTAATTCCGGCCTTGTACGCTTCCTTCTTAGATCGGTCCGCTTTGACGTGCTGCCGCTGCAAACGGAGCGCAGCCAAATTAGCACGCAACATTCGCAAAGAATCGCGAGTCATACTCGTGCCGTGCTTCCGATACTCAACGATCTTTTCTCCGTGACAAGAAACCGGGAACCGCCTCGCTATATCGTAGTACATTTTATAATCAGCGGCCGGACTAAGAGCGACGTTGAAGCCACCGACACTTTCGAAAACTTCGCGCCGGTACATTACTGAAGCTGGTGCAAGGATTGGCATACTCCGCAACAGCTCAAGGTAAAAGTCAACCTTAACAACCGGCGGCGGCAATCCCCGCATGGACGCACCGTCAAACGCTATAAATTGGCAGTGGCCGTAAACGAAACCACACGCCGGGTTTTCCCGGAAGCATCGCAAACCAGCCTCCAAGGCACTCGGCAACAGGCGGTCGTCGGAGTCGAGAAATACTAAATATTCTCCCATAGTTTGACGAAGCCCCGCATTCCGCGCCGCAGCCAATCCTTGGTTCTCCTGACGGAAATAGCGAATGCCAGGATATCTGTTGACTACCGCCGCAGTATTGTCGTTCGAGCCATCGTCTACTACCACCAACTCAAAGTGGGGATAGGTTTGCGCCAGTACGCTTTCGATGGCTTCGGAAAGGAAATGTGCTTGGTCATAGCACGGGATGACTACTGATACGAGTGGCGGATTCGTGTCAAATGTATCTCTACGCCATGATCGCCGTGCTCGTATCACCCCAAGAGGAACGCGATTCTGATCTTTCAGAACAGCTTGTACTAAAAACTCGATCTCTGGGGTTAATCCCAGGACGGTCATATTAATCTTAAAACCGCTGTAAGCAGCCTCTGGTACGTTTGGATAAATTTTTGCGGCATCGGGACGATAGTTATTAACGGGGGCTCGCCTGCAAACATTACGCTCGTTCAATAATTCAACGGCTACCACAGGGCACTCCCGACCCAGCACCCAACCCGCAATTTCGATTGAATGCCCTGCGCTCGACGTGCCGGTTACGGGTATTACTTGGAAGTAGCGTCCTCGCAGCCGCGCAGGAACCACCTCAGTCAAGGAGACATCAATTATTTCGACTGTTGCCATGTACGCGTACACCTCTTTTCACTTTCAGTGATATTTTACACAGTTTCGCGCTATGTGAAGCATTTTGCCTTCGCGCTGTCGGATAAGTTGTGAATAATAAAGCAATCATCGCTTTAGATACCCCGGTAGCGTACGCACAAATGTTGATTGAAATCTGCATAACGTTAAGCCATTTCGGAGGGGGTGCATGCACGAGGAATTATTAGGCTCCACGAGGCAAAATCACGGCATATTTCCGGCGTGGCATCTCTCGATCCATCGTCCTTCACAACGACTTCGCATCGATGCTTCGGCATACCTTGGTCAGCGAGGCTCTCCAGCGTTGCGGCCAGCATCGCCGCGCAAATTAAACGTCGCAATTAGGACGCGGATAAGCGGTGAGCTAGTTCCACGTTGTCTCTTGAGTAGTTAAGGCCGGAGACATTTACTTGCGCTTCGAAGTATCTTCATCGGTTTAGATCCGCTCTTTATCTCGCTGCCATCCCTAAGCGGCCTCCCGACGGCATTTCGCGAAGGTCATAAATCAGACAGGTCTCATCGTCTTGGGCAAGGCGATAATGACCATCAAGATGTTCTTTCAATCCGACGTACTCCTCAAGCCAGGAGAAGAGTTTGCGCGGTACCAGAAGGAACTCGCCTCCCTTTGCTCTCAACGTCTCGAGTTGCTCGATCGCTTCACTACTGTTGGCAGGATAGTGTACTCGCTGATCCTCGAGAGCGACATAGATTATGCCTGGTGAACCATCGCCGGTACTCCAGTTGATTGTTGTCTTCCCGTACTTTGTTCCCGGCGGGACCGGGTTGGGGGATGCCTCGATAAAAGCGCCACTTTTGCGCGGTTCCTTGTCGGAGACCGGCGAACAAAGCGGAGTTGCATTTTGCCTGACTGTGACTGACGCGAGCAGCTTGTCCCGCGCCACACCTCCGAACAAGCGGAAGTCGTATGTAGCATCCGCTCCGATCCAGGGGGCCTCGGCAGACCCGACGGAGCCCGATGCGAAGTGTCGCTGCGTTTGTTTGCCCAACGGGTCCGGAAAGGCCCAGACTTGGTGTCCCTTAAGCGGTGGCGGATCGTCGTAAGCTCTGCTCATTACGATCACGACGCTCGCCGGCGGAAGAGTTCTTTGTGCTGCTTCTACGAGCGCGCACTCGCCAGCGAGCTGTTTTCGCCGAGCAGATACCCAATGCTCAACAATGTCGTTGAATCGAAAGTCCAGATTGGCATTCATCGTTTCGTAAAACGCAATCAGCCCTTCCAATTTTTGAATACTGTCAAGTCCCGACCATAAACCGCGGCTATGAATCCTATGTACGCCAAGGATCTCATCGATGTATCCAATCTTGCCGTATTGCGCGCACAAAATCCACAGGGCCCAATCGCCCAAGGGTAGGTCGTAGTACCATTCTGGAAAGTCACCTAGCACATCTTTCCGAAACATTGCCGTGCAGGTCGCGATAAAATTGTGCTGCCAAAGGTCCTCAAGAGCGGAGATCCGCGTCTGGCCCGCGCCCGTGTAGACAACCGGGACCCGGCTTCCATCCTCGTAGATCCTTAGCGCGTTGTGAAAGCAGAGCGCGCACTCAGGATGCTGATCCAGAAAGCTTACCTGTTTCTGCAATTTATCCGGGCAGGTCCAATAATCATCCCCCTCCAGTATGCTGACAAATTCTCCGCGAGACTCTGCCAGCAACTGCTTAAAACTTGCCGGACCACCGACATTGGATGGGTGGAGGAGGAGGCGAATTCTTGATGGGTTACGCGCGGCGTATTCGCATACGATTTTCCGTGTTGAATCAGACGAACAGTCTTCACCAATCAGAATCTCATAATCAAACTGAGCTTTTTGCATCAACGCTGATTCAACGGCTTGAGCGATATAGTGTTCATGATTGTACGTGTTTGTCACGACGCTAACACGTGGGTGCGGCCTAGTCGCTGGACTTGAGTCAGGCACTGTCATTTCTGCTGTGTCTCTTTTAAGGCTCTTGCGACGCTGCCGCGATTTTCAGCAGCGTAGCGAATAATTCTGCAGATCGTCTCGATGTCAACTGTTGTAACACCCCTGCCGGTCGGCAGAACAAGCACGCGTTCGGCAACCGCTTCTGTTTCAGGTAGAGCGTGTCGCGCGTCTGGAAAGAGCGAGCGATATGGTTCCATGCGGTGAACGCCGGGATAAAAATATCGGCGTGCCAAAACGTTTTCGGCGTGGAGTACGCGGACTAGTTGATCGCGCGTAAGGCCAAACTCGCGAGCGTCCACTTCTACCACGACGTAATGGTAGTTCGGAGAGTTTTCTTCATCATAACGAAGGAGCGAAAGTCCACGTATGCCGCCCAGATTATGTTCGTACGTTTCAAAGTTCGTTCGATTCGTGCGAGCAAACTCTTCCAGGCTCTCGAGGTGGGTGAGGCCCATGGCGGCGGAAAGCTCATTCATTTTGCCGTTAGTGCCGATCGAAATCACGTTGTCGTAGCCGGCGAAGCCGAAGTTCTTCATTAACTGCATGCGCTCAGCGAGCGCGGCATCGTTGGTCATCACCGCGCCACCCTCGCCAGCGCTGATAAATTTAGTGGCGTGAAAGCTCAGAACTTCGGCTCTGCCGAAACCGCCAATCTTGCGTGTGCCATACGTGCAACCGAAGGCGTGCGCGGCGTCGAAAAGCAAGGCCAAGCCGTTGGCATCCGCGATTGCTTGCAATTCCTCGATTGCACACGGCCGTCCCCATAGGTGTACGGCAAGGATGCCGCTGGTGCGCGGCGTGATGAGATGCTCGATTTTTCGCGGATTGATGTTGTGGGTTAGCGGATCGATGTCGCAAAAAACGGGTGTTATCTGCTGCCATTGCAAGGCGTGGGCCGTCGCAACGAATGTAAAAGAAGGGACAATGACCTCGCCGGTGAGGTTGAGTGCACGAATCGCAATTTCGAGCGCAACCGTCGCGTTGCACATCGCGACGCAATAGCGAACGCCAAGCATCCCAGAGAGACGCTGCTCAAGTTCCCGCTCAAAAGGGCCGCTGTTCGTGAGGTAACGCCGGTCGAGCATCGTCTCGATGCGCTCAAGGAATCGCTGCCGGTTTCCAATGTTGGGACGACCAACGTGAATTGCTTCCGAGAAGACCGGAGTCGCCCCCAAAACGGCGAGGATCGTCCGGTCCTTCGCTCCGGATTCCGCAGCGTCATGCCCGCGTTTAACAGAGGCATCCATCCAATGCCTCGTTAGGATTCGCCCGAATCAAAAATCTTCCGCACCTCGGTGGGAGAGGGAAAATTCGGCGTGATCAAATCGCTCTGCGGCTTGTAAAGATAGGGATGTGGAAAACCACGCTCGATGAATGTCGGCTCGCTGAGATTGTTATATCGAAAATGGCACGACCAGCGAATCGACGGCGAGACGTTGGTGCCGGATTGATGCACAAGCAGGGTCGAGAAGAAGAGCGCGTCCCCTCGCTCGACTTCGACAGAGATGAGTTTGGCTTTGTCTAAATCAGACCGCAGATGCCCGTAGCCGTCGACAATCTCCGCCTCCAGCAGTCCCCATTTATGACTGCCCGGATAGACTTGAAGCGCGCCTAGAGTTTTGTCGATATCTATCAGCGGGAGCCAGACAACAACCGAATCGAGCGAGCCCTGCATGCTGCGCCAGTCCTGGTGAACATCAAGGCGCCAATAAACCTCCTTTTTCGCGAGTCGTTCGGCATTGAAGTAGAGAAGAGGTCGCGTGCTAATGTTTGGGAATTCGAGGCCCAAACCTTTCAGCGCAGAAACGATGCGTTTGTCGAGCGAAAGCCGATGCAAGGAGATCAGATGCTGCGCCTGCTTGCCGCAATTGGCGAACGTTTGCAGGTCCGCTTCGAAGAGTTTGAACATGCCTGCTTCGAATTCGCTCTCGCTGGGTGCTCTCGATGCCACGATCCCGAGTCTGCGCATCTGAAGTGTGAAGACCTCCCTCGCGTCGGCATAAATTTGCTCGACTTCTTCCGGCGGGAAAAATCCTTTCGCGAGAACAAATCCGTTCTCTCGGTAGTCGTTCACATCAATCATATGACTATTTTCGCTCTGCCCAGAGAGTGCCGTTGGTTTCGGAGATAGAGTGTTGGTGCGTAACGGTGAAGCCGCTTTGCGCAAAAGACCGCTTGAGCCCGCCGGCATTACGCTCGCCGGAATCTAGATTGTGATATTCCATCCGGATCTTGCCGATTCTCTCTAAGCACGATAACGATGTCGAATAAAGAATTTCATACCCCGCGCCTTCGCAATCGATTCTTCAGAACGTCCACGTAATCAAGATGATTTGATTCCAGGATCTTACGGATGGCCAGAGGAATGTACTTCAGCCGACGCGCTATCTTGCGAGGTGAGCGGAAGCTTTCAGCCATCTTCCTCCAGAACTGCGTAGCCGAATCCAGCCTCGCCGAATCCGTTTCCATTGTAGACCATGTATTTGCGCCCCTTGTGCTCATAAACGTATGGGTAAGCCATCATGACGGAATCCCACCCCGAGTCAGAACGCTCGATGCCTACCTCGTTGTCTTTGCGCAGCCACTTGATACCATCTGAGGATTCTGCGTAGCCAATGCGATAGCTTTGCTCTCGGTTGGTCCGGTAATGGACACTGCCGCGGAAGCAGTACCACATGCGGTAGCAGCCGTTTTCCTTGATCACGCACGGCCGGGCATTCGCTTCCCCTTCGAACCGATACTCGAGGCAGGTTATATTGTTTCGCACCCAATTAATGCCGTCCATCGATTCACCATATTTGACCTGATACAGCGGTTCGGGCCGGCCACGAACAATCGTCCAACCTGTGCTTGAGACGTACCATATCCTCCACCGCGCGTCATCATCGACCATGACAAACGGCGAAGCGCAAAAGTACGGCTCTCTTTTGTTACGATCGACAACTGGGCCTTCGAACAAGCGGCGGAAGGTAATTCCATCATCTTCACTGATGGCTACGCCAATGGCATTGCGATACGGCACGGTCACACTGGCATTCCAGCCGACATAGTAGAGATATTTCTTACCGCCGCGGTTCACGATGCTGCAGGGTGTCGTGCCGCCGTCATCAAACGTGCCCAATTGCCCAGGCGAGAGTAATGGGTGATCGTGAACGTAAAGCACCTTCGCTGGGTTATCAGCTTCGACTTCGATGAACGCGACGTGCGAGCGACCGCTGGTGTCACGTGGTGCAAAGTAAATCCGCAGCACCTCATCGTTAACTCGATCGACCACGGGGACGCCCGCGTGATGCGACATCCATTCATACTGTTTGTCGACCTTGAAGATCAGTCCTTTTTTTTCCCAACGCATGATTGGCTGATATAGCTCGGAGCTTTCGTCAGTCTACCGTCTCCACAAACCAAGCAAACAGCCACGGGCCATCGTTGGTCCTTGTCAACACGGCCGGGGCTAGCCCTTGGATTTATGTGAAAGGCTGCGGATTTGGTCGCTGCGGAATCCGGTGGGTTCTGTGGCAGCAGCTTTGTAGACTTGAAACTCTTTGGTGTCCTTCAAAATTGTGACACCCATCCCAACCAACGTTTCGCGCGCAATGACGGTCTCGTCGCGCACGGTCGCGTTAACTCCGAAGAAGCAGAACGGTTCAATGGTGCAGCAGCCGGAGATCACCACGTGCGAAGTAATCATGACGTGATCCTTAATTACCGTGTGGTGGCCTATGTGGTTGCCACTCCACATGACAACATTGTTGCCGATTTTGACGAAGGGCTGAATTGTGTTGTCCTCGAAGATGAAGCAATTATCGCCACAGGTGAATCCGGGCCAAACCGTAGCCTTTGAGCTGACGTAGCTGATGAGCTGATAGCCGCGCTGTTTCGCACTGAAATATTTCGCCGCGCGCAGGTGGTTCATTTTTTTAAAACTCATAGGAATAAACATCTGGTATTCCTTCGGAGGAAACTCCTTGTCTACGGATTCGAATGAAACAACCGGTAGCTTCTTGTAAGTGTCTGTCTCCATGTAGTCACGATCCAAAGTGAACGCGACAACATCGTGCGGTGAATCGTGCGCCAGGTAAAAGTGCGCCAGTTCAGCCCACTGGCTGACACCGAAGATAATTATTTTCGACATAGAGCGTAAAGCATCAGCCAAGATTTTCAGGATTCAACACTGCGAGGTCGGTGGGGACAAAACGACCATCTTTACGTATCAAGGCATCATCAAAATAAACCTCGCCGCCGCCAGCATCGAGAGTTTGAAGGAGAACCAGATCCCAGTGCACTGAGGAACGGTTCCCGTTGTCGGCACTACTGTAAGAGTTGCCGATAGCGAAGTGTAACGAGCCAGCCAATTTTTCATCAAACAAAATGTCTCTGATGGGTCTTCTGATTTGCGGATGTACACCGAACGCGAATTCGCCAAGAAATCGGGAGCCATCGTCCTGATCGAGAATCTGGGCGAGTTTGTGCAGATTACTTGCTGTGGCGTCGACGATTTTACCATCTCGCATCTTGAGGCGAATATCGTCAAATGTTGCACCATAGTAAGTTGAGGAGACGTTGAAATGAATCTGTCCGTTCACACTATTCTTTATCGGAGCGGTAAATATTTCGCCATCCGGTAAGTTATGGCGGCCAACGGATTTGTAGTGGCCAATTCCCTTGATCGAAAACGCCAGATCAGTTTCGCCCGGACCCACTACTCTGACTTCTTTTGCATTAGCCATGCGATCAGCGAGTGGTCGCATTGCATCTGCCATTCGTTTGTAATCGATATCGCAAGCTTGGAAAAAGAACTGTTCGAAAGCCTCCGTACTCATGCCAGCGCGCTCAGCCATTGCGGGCGTCGGCCATCGCAGCGCAACCCATTTCACATTGTCGTTCCTGTATCGATAATGTACCGGCTCGATGTAGTGCCGTAAGATATTGCCCATTTGCTTATCACCAACATCGACATACTCGGCCGCATTTTGCGTTGCTCGGATAGTGATGAAAGCATCGGCCTTTTTCATCACGTGTAGCTCGCAGTCTGCCATCATCTTGATATCGCAATCGCTGTATTGCCGGGCCAGTTCACGCATGATTAAATCGTCCTTTAGACTAACGAGTGGGGTGGCGCCGCTTGCCTTAGCTTCTCTAATTAACGCAACGACAAATTCTATCGGCGCACCAATTGACTCGATAAGCACGGTTTCGCCCACGGTTAGATCGCACGAATAGTGAATCAGCGATCTCGCGAGCTGGGTGTATCTGGCATCTTCCATTATCTACTTCTGAGGCATTAATCGAACTCTCCCGCTCGGTATGCTGGAAAATAGCCGGACCTTGTTGCTGGATTATTCTGGCAAAGCCTTTGATAGGCCGAGACATCGAAGATGCGGCCGCAGAAAAATGTCATACGCGTTTCATTTGCCCAACCGCGTTTAAACTCTGTCAAACCGTCCGCCTCGTTGCCATCCAAACCCGCGCCAGCGCCCCAATCAATCCAGCGAACTCGCTCAGCAAAATACGCTAAGGCTGACCAGTATAGCGCGTACGACGCCATCAACTCATACCCACGTGCATTCGTGGCTGCAAGGTGGGACAAGGCCACATCGCCATGCGTGAACCAAAGATGCGCTCCAATCGTTGTTCGGTTTTCGAGCGCTCGGAGTATCGTGATCCCAGGAACGCGTAACTGCTTGGCAAATGAAGCTCTAGAAAATGCCTTCATTCCTTTCAGATGATGACGTTGCGCAAGGCAACTGTAAAGTGCCATCCAATCCTCGAAGATCTCATCGGGGCGCTTACAAATTTCGACCACAACGTTGTTCAACGCTCGCCGCGCGTAGTAACGATGATGTTTGGAGACCAATGAATCGCGAGACTGCCGTAAGTCGGCAACGAAATGCGACTTAAACGGGCGCACTACATCTTTGAACACATTCCCTAACACGGACTGGTCGTAATTCCCGAAAGGATCGGTGACAACTGATAGCGCAACAACTTCACGCGATAACGCTTCGCAATCCTCCTGAAGGTTTTTCCACTCGCGGCACGCAAACAGCGGATAACAGCCCATAGCATCGTGTAAGTCGGTGCCCGGAATCTTTCGCTCTAAAATCCAGCCGCCGCATTTTGCGAGTTCACGTGGCCGCCCAAATTCCGCCAGTGACTCGGCATAGGCGCTACTGAGGTATCCTGGTGCTAGCTGGGGACGGTGCTGCATCGGAGGACTCTTAAAAAAAGATTATGACAAGTGAGCGCTAAATCCAGCGCGCAAACATCGCGATAGGGATAACGACCTGCATCGGCAAGTAATTTTTGTGTTCGAGGATTCGGTTCGACGCAATATAACCGTGCGCTGCAGCGATGCCCGATTCCTATGAAATCGCTTCTCCATTCAGTCGAATAGTCGAGGGGAATAGATTTCTGATTATAATTCACTTGGCCCAAGAGTAGCCTCGGGAATGGGGGGAGATACGGCTAATGATTCGTGCAGCTCGAAGACGATGCATGCACTCTCATCGCGCACGATGGTCGGGTAGCGGGCCTCAACATGTTCACGAAATTTGTGATATCGATCCAGCCACCAAAACGATTTCGCCGGGATTATTAGATATTGGGCGCCTTGCGCTTGCGCAGCCCCGAGGCAACTCCAAGCTTCATCGCTATTGAACGGGTCGCTGCCCGCGTACGCACCATGCCTGATACCACATGCACCCGGACTTGCGAGCCGTCCCCGGCGCTCCACCTAATATTGGTGGCGCCGGGCCCTTCGCCAGCAGCCACTGGGTTTGGATTCGCCATTAGCAAACCCCCGTTTTGTGCGCCGGCTGTTGCTGCATCGATTCAACGCTTGTCGTCGGAACCGAATCCGGAACACCGCGCACCAAAATTTGGACCAGCAATTTTGAGCATTCCGCTCCGCCGTAGAGAGTAAATTCATATTTCATATGTCATGCCGGCTTCAATCCAAGCGGGACTGGCGAGCGGAACTTCCGCCCGGTACGCTGTAGCGGGGCGTGAGTTTGAGGACTTTTTGCGGAGCTTTGAGAAACTTTGGGCGGAATCGAGCCTGAAAGGTGAACCTATTCCATGGCGTTTGCAAAGGCGTTGCAGAAGGCTTACCGGGGGGCCGCCGACCGGCGGTTACGGATCGGTTTTTGCGGACCTCGTTGAAAGCGGCTTTGACGGGATCGAGGGCGCTGTTTTCGGCGATCGGATAGCCGCGTCTCCGAGCTTCCTCGATGAGCCAGGCGGCGATCGTTTTCCGATTCCGCCAACAATCGAACAAGTGCCGGTCGTTCATCTGTTCCTTGCGGGCTCCGCCGATCCCGCAATCGGCAGTCCGCTGACTTGTGATTTGAAAAATGATGGTGGAAATAGATCGCCGGGTTGAGCAAGTCTGCCTTCCCAGAGAAATTTCGGCCTGGAGTAGACAAGGTCTGGATGCTGGACTGCGGCGCTCTTTCCTGACCTTTTGGACAACAAAATGTTGTCCATGCCCCTTGGGACATGTCGCACAAGCATCGGTGTGATCCCAGTCGGCCAAGAAATTCGCAGCTTTTCCTTTCGCCATTACCCGCCGCGAACTAGCGATTGTTAATGGAACTATCATGAGGTGTGTACTTGAACGGTCTAAGGTGATCCCCTTGTGGCTGGTATATCCACTTCAAAGACCGACGATTCAAGCCTTAACTCCTAAGGAATCAGTTTATGACCTGATTAACCACTGACGACACTCGCCTGCCTGACATCCGGAACAGGGGTTAGATGAAGGTGTGATCACTGCGTAAAGTAATGCGATACGATTCTCAGCGGGCCTTGTGGAGGTGGAGCGGCTTGTCCGGCTTGACGTGTCACTTCGCGTCCCGACTCGATGATCGATTGTCTTGCCTCGCTTGCACGCCTGCTTGGATTACAGTACGCTGACAACTGAGGTTGGGACAATCCGATGCAGAATATTGAGTCAAAACTTGCTGCGATGCAGGCGGAATTCCCGTTTCCCGACGAGGAATTACAGCGAATCCGTCGACGGGGTTGGATTACAAATTGGGCAAAAAAGGGCGGAATTGGCGCCGAGATTGGTGTGTTCCGGGGGCATTTCTCAGAGATTCTGCTTGAGAACCTAAGGCCGTCGAAATTATATTTGGTCGATCACTGGACACTTGAGGGAAGTTATTTTGATTGGGGTGATTCATACACAAGTAACAATACTTTGCCGACTGCATTCGCGCGCGAGGAAGTAGAGCTCCGGGTTTCGAAGCATCCGGATACAGACGTTGTTCTGATCGAAGGAGATTTCCCGGAGTGTGCGCCTGCCATCGTCGAACCTCTG
>QHPD01000126.1 GCA_003218975.1 Verrucomicrobiota bacterium | reverse complement strand
AATAATCAGAATTGTCGCCGAGCAACCGACTGGCTGGTGCCTCCCGGTGTGAGAAAGTCTCACAGATTAGCCCTTTCAATTCTTTAGCGGTAGGGAATCCGTACGGATAGCTTGCTCCCGCGCCAAGAACCAAAACCGTCGGCGTCGTGATCACCGTCCGCCTTTATCCACCATTTCTTCCCGCTCGCCAAGGGTTTGAGCCATTTCGGACAAAATGCCGCTTAACCGTTGACGGGCGAATCTCGTAAACGTGTGCAGGAATCGTCGATGACATCGCGGGCCGCATCATTTTCGCTATCCGGCAATCAGAAACGATTCTAGCGCGATCTTCAGCAGCCGTAATCGGTCTGATTCTGTTGTTCAGACAGCGCGATTTTGTCTATTATCTGCGACATGAGTTCGACCGAAAGTGATGAGCGTTACGAAGTGGTTGTGAAACATTATTTGAAGGGTGTGTTGCACAGGGCGACATTCAAGACCACCGATCAGGCGCGAGCGTTTCTGTTGGCTCGTTGGGCGGAATTTTCCGGTGATCCCAATATAGATTGTGGCGGGGCTATTTACGACACGCACGATTCTCGGAAGCGCATTCTGACGTTAGGCGCGGCGGCTTATCTCGTTGACGAAGATCGCGCTGACGAATGAAAACAATACTGCTCATAATAGCACTCGTCATTGCGTACGTGATATTGAAGCTCGTGGTTTCCTTCGTGTTTGGCACTGTGAGGGTAACTCTCAAGCGACGCAAAATTGCAAAGCTGGATCGTCTAGATCGAATGGACAACGGCAATAGACTGAGAACCTACTTCTTGGAAATACAAGAGATAAAACAAGGGATTTTGGACAAATGGCCTGGGCAATTTCCGCCCGGTGATGAAGGAAAATTAGTGAAAGAACTGGCCTGGGATTCTCTCATGTGCATCCAGCAAAATCCACGGGTGTGCCTCAAGGCGGGTGAACGGGATTCAAATGAGACACGATAATGTTCCTACGTTGCCGTAAATCTACGGGCCGGGACCGTCTGTCATCCGGCAATCAAAAATGATTCTAGCGCGATCCTGCGACGCTGGAAAGGCCATCGTGGTCTGGAAAGCGAGGGGCGTTAATTGAAGCGGTCAGCAAATCGATTGAGGAAAAACTGAGGCGCTCTACCCGATTTGGCGTCTTTGTCCACCATTTTATCCACTCATGGAATTTTTTAAGCATATTTGAGCGTAAGGTGGGATACCGCGAATTTGGCGGTTTACCTATGATTGAGCGCGTTAGATCAAGTTGAGATTATTTGGGAATATCGCCCCGGAATCGATGCCATTGAGGCGCTCTACCAACTGAGCTAAGACCCCGTGTAAGAATTGTAGATTGTAGATTTTTGATCGGCGATTGCAACTAAGTGGACGATGATGGAAAGTGCTCGCTTCCGCAGCAATGAAAGCCGGGAGCACGATTTTTCTACTCTACCCCGCCTGGCTGATTGGAGCTGTGATGCTCGTTTTCGCTGCGGCTGAGAAACAGCCTGACAATTTCTACACATTGCTGCGCTGGGTTTGTTGTGCGGTGTTTGCTTATTCTGCGGTCACCTCTTTTCAAATGAAGCGCATGGTGTGGTTGTGCATTTTTGCCGCGCTAGCGGCTCTGTTTAATCCAATCTTTCCGCTCCCTCTCAGTCGCGGCGTATGGACCGTGGCGGATTGGTTTTCAATCGGCGCGATGGTTATTGCCGGCTTTGTCTTTTGGAAAAGTTCAAAAACCTGATCAGATTTGGCCCCGAAATAAACTCTGTGAAAGCTTCGGCGAACTCGACCGAAGGGTAGGAAAGAAAGCGACCGGCACCTAAATTTTTGAGTGATGACTAAGATCGTCTCGCTCCGACGTGGCTCGCAAATACCCTCGTGCAATAACCAATCGATCTTTTCGCGTTTAAGCCGATTCGCATTCGGCTCGGCATACCACAGCGAACGGAACGGCAGCGCATCCCTTCGTAGATCGGTACTGTCCTGATTCGAATTACGATTTCGCGCGTCGAATGACGGTGCGACTCTTTATCCTTATTAGTGGCTGCCAGTAGTGCCAGTGGTGCCAGTGGCGCCTGTCGTGGGTTTGGAATTGCCCGTACCACCCCCGCCACCTTTGACATCTGTTAGTGGCTTCAGGTCACGAACTTTGATGTCCTTCTTGGCTCGGCGGCGCCAAGCAGATCGGATTACATTGATGTGTGGGATTTGTGTATTCATGCGCGAAAATGGCCTCCCACATCGCGTTTGGTTAATTCTACCACGCCTTTGCCTTTGAAGCAATCGCAACTTTCCCGAGAATGTCATTTTCATCAGCGTGGCGCGAAGTTCCCATCGCCACCACGTTTTCTTCTTTTGAACACCGTTGCCCGCTTCATTCAATACACAAAATCACTGCATCTTGCGCAACAAGCGAGCGACGATCGAAATCTTCGAGCGATTGGCAAGATCGATAATCGCGTCTTTCTCGAGCAGCAACGTCTTTCCCGCTTCGGTAGCGATAACGCGCAATTTCGCGTCTGCCGCAACGCGAACTGTTTCAACGCCGATCACCGGAACATCAAACCGCATGTCTTGATTTGGCTTGGCAACTTTGGCCATGATCGCATCTTTGCGCGCGAGCGCGCCGCAGCGTCTGATCGCTTCGTTTGTTCCTTCGAAAGCTTCGACCGCGATAATCGTTCCGTTTTTGACGATTACGGTCTGCCCGATGTTGAGTCGCGCGATTTCCTTGGCGATTTTCCAGCCAAGATCCACATCTTCCTCTTCGCGGCGCGATAGTTTCGGTCCCGCGATCAGTCCGGCAGTGGCTATTGAATCTTCGAGAAAAGTCGTGGCCGGCAAAAGGGCGACATCGATTTTCGCGAGCTCATCTGCAATAGCCGCGAAGATGGACTCGGCATTGCGCTGTCTGAGTTTTCCAAGCAACAACAGTGCTTTCCAGTCTGGATGCAAATCGAAAAGATTTTTCGGCGCGATTTGGCCGGCCATAATCGCGTGATGAACTTTTTCTTCGCGAAAAAATCTGAGCAATCGACCGAGTTGGCCGACGCGCATCCATTCGATTAGATCGACATGTTGCCCGAGTATCGGATCGGTCTCGCCAGTGAACGCCGCCGCAACGATTTGTTTAACGCCAGCTTTTCGCGCTGAATCGGCAAGCAATCGTGGGTAAACGCCGTTGCCGGCGATGATGCCGAAAGTCTCCGGCTTCGTCACGAATCAAGATTACCAGCGCGCCGAGAGCAGGAAAGCTTCAATGTACGAAGCGATGTCCGCCGCGGCGGACACCGAATTTGAAATAAACAGGCGCTTGACACAAGCGCCTCTACAATTGCTAGCCATGATGGCGGCGGCGTTTGACGTGCAATTGGGCGAGCGCTTTCTGCAATGACGCTTGGATGGCGGCCACTTCTTCGGCGGTGTGATCTTCTTTCATCGCCGCCTTCGCCCGCTCGACCGCCGCTTCGGCGGCCGCAATGTCGATCTTCTCGGATTCGAGTGCCATGTCCGTTAGCACTGAAACCGCATCGGCTTTGATCTCGACAAATCCTTCGCCAATCGCTAGGGCGGTTTCGAGCCGGTCCTTTACGACTCGCAATTCGCCGGGCTTCAAAGTGGTGAGCAGCGGGACGTGCTTGGGATAAACGCCGAGCTCGCCCTCCGAACCGGGCAACGTGACCATATCAACGTCTTCGGAATAGATTTTTTCCTCCGGCGTAACGATCTCGAGTTTCAAGGTCATGGTTCTAACCTTCCTTGATCATGTCGATGTTGCCCTTCATATAGAAGTTTTGCTCGGGCACATCGTCGTGTTTGCCTTCGAGAATTTCTTTGAAGCCTTGAACCGTTTCCGCAATCGAAACGTATTGGCCTTTGTGACCCGTGAAAACTTCCGCCACGTGGAATGGCTGGCTGAGGAAACGCTGGATTTTGCGCGCACGATAAACCGTCAATTTATCTTCGGGACTTAGCTCATCCATTCCAAGAATTGCGATGATGTCCTGGAGATCTTTGTATCGTTGCAACACTCGCTGCACACCTCGAGCGACGTTGTAATGCTCTTCACCGACAATTTCGGGCGCGAGCGATTTCGAAGTCGATGCCAGTGGATCGACTGCCGGATAAATTCCAAGCTCGGTCAGGGCGCGTTCGAGAACGATGGTAGAATCCAAGTGCGCGAACGTGTTTGCCGGCGCAGGATCGGTCAGGTCGTCCGCCGGAACGTAAACCGCCTGGAATGAAGTGATCGACCCTTTGTTTGTCGATGTAATGCGTTCCTGCAAGTCGCCCATCTCAGCCGAAAGCGTTGGCTGATAACCAACCGCGGACGGGGTGCGGCCTAACAAGGCCGAAACCTCCGAGCCCGCCTGGGAAAATCGAAAAATATTATCGATGAAAAGAAGCACGTCCTGGTTGCGCTCGTCCCGGAAAAATTCTGTCATGGCGAGCGCGGCAAGTCCCACGCGCAAGCGCGCGCCCGGCGGTTCGTTCATCTGGCCGAAAACCATTCCCACTTTCGACTTCGACAAATCTTTTTGATCGATCACGCCGGCCTGACTCATTTCGTTATAAAGATCATTGCCTTCGCGACTGCGTTCGCCCACTCCGGCGAACATCGAGACACCGCCGTGACCTTTGGCGATGTTGTTGATGAGCTCCATGATGATAACGGTTTTGCCAACACCAGCGCCACCGAACGCGCCTACTTTTCCGCCTTTTGAAAACGGGCAGATGAGGTCGATGACTTTGATGCCGGTCTCGAGAATTTGCACTTTCGTGTCCTGCTCAGTCAGATCGGGTGCTTTGCGATGGATCGAATAGCGCTTTTCGAACTTCACGGGACCGCGACCATCAACCGGATCGCCTGTCACATTGAAAAGGCGTCCAAGTACCCCCTCGCCCACTGGGACCGTGATTGGTCCGCCGGTGTCAGTCACTGCCATGCCGCGCTTGAGACCTTCTGTCGATGACATCGCAATGGAGCGCACCCAGTGTTCACCCAGATGCTGCTGCACTTCGAGGGTCAGCTTCGTCGGATTACCGTTGACCTCGTACTCGATTTCGAGCGCGTTATAAATGCGGGGCAACCCTTTCTCGTCTGAGAATTCCACGTCCACAACGGGACCGATTACTTGAACGATATTTCCTTTATTCATAAAACTTGATCAGCCACCAAGCGACATCTGCGCGGTGGCGATCTCGAGCAACTCCATGGTGATGCCAGCCTGGCGCATCTTGTTGTACTCGAGCGTCAGGTCCTTGATGAACTGGTTCGCGTTGTCGGTGGCATTTTTCATCGCCACCATTCGCGCGCTGTGCTCGGATGCGCGCGCGTCGAGGATCATTTGGAAAAGCTGATACTGCAAATAGTAGGGAAGCATCATGTCCAGCACCGTTTCCGCATTCGGCTCGAACACGTAGCCGAGCATTGGATCGACATCTTGCTTCGCCTTTTCATCCGATTCGCTCTTGGGCAAATCAAAACTGCTGATCGGCAACAATGTTTGCACCACCGAGCGCTGGTTGATCGTGTTGATGAAATGCGTGTAGAGAACGGACACCTTGTCCACGTCGCGATTGAGAAACTTTTCCATGCAAAATTTGGCAATCGGTTTCGTCTCGACGAACGTAGGCGCGTCTTTCAATTCAAAATCGGCGAGCAACTCCCGCTTCGTTCGTGCGATGAACTGCCGCGCCTTTTTTCCGGTGACCACAAAGGCAGTTTTAGCTGAGTCAAAGTTTGCGGCTTCGCGGAAGAGATTCGTGTTTAACGCACCGCAGAGGCCCTTGTCGGTGCTGATAATCAAGACAAGTTCTTTTTTCACCGGCCGAATATGCAGGAGCGGATGCAATCGCGGATCAGTGCGTCTTTGCAGCGAGACCAGGACCTTGTTCATTAGCGCGGCATAAGGCCGACCTGCCAGCGCGTGTTGCTGCGCTTTGCGCATCTTGGATGCAGCCACCATCTGCATTGCCTTGGTGATCTGCGCGGTGTTGCGAATCGATTTGATCCGGCGCCGGATATCTTGTGTGTTCGCCATGTCAAAACTGCAAGGAGATCATCGCCACGTCGTTTGGAATTCATCCAGCGCGGCTTTGAGTTGCGACTCGATCTCCTGATCGAGCTGCTTTTTCTCGCGAATCGTCCGGAGCAATCCTTCCTTGCGCGTTTGCAGCCACTCTTGGAGTTTCAATTGGAATTCTTTGACACGCTGGACAGGCACGGGATCAATATAGCCATTTTGCATCGCCCACATCACGGCCACCTGCTCTTCCACCGGGATCGGATTATACTGTTTTTGCTTGAACAGCTCGACAATACGTTGACCCCGATCGAGCCGCGCTCTCGTTGCCGCATCCAGATCGGAACCAAATTGTGCAAAGACAGCTAGCTCGCGGAACTGCGCCAGATCGAGCTTTACCTTGCCGGCCACTTGTTTGATCGCTTTGATCTGCGCCGCAGATCCAACGCGGCTTACAGATAACCCGACTGAAATGGCTGGCCGAATGCCTTGATAAAAAAGATCGGTCTCGAGATAAATCTGCCCGTCGGTGATCGAGATCACATTTGTGGGAATGTAAGCCGATACGTCGCCGGCCTGGGTCTCAATGATCGGCAGCGCGGTCAACGATCCGCCGCCGAATTGCTCGTTCATGCGCGCGGCGCGTTCGAGCAAGCGCGAGTGTAGGTAAAACACGTCGCCGGGATACGCTTCGCGACCCGAGGGCCGCTTCAGCACCAGCGAAACCTGTCTATAAGCAACCGCGTGCTTCGATAAATCATCGTAGATGATGAGCGCGTCCATGCCGTTATCCATGAACCATTCGCCCATCGCAGCGCCAGCAAACGGCGCCAGATACTGATTGGTCGCAGTGTCCGATGCAGGCGCGGAAATGATGGTCGTGTACGGCATTGCACCTTCTTTATCGAAAACGTCGAGCACGCGTGCCACGTTGGAGTTTTTCTGGCCAATCGCGACGTAAATGCAGTAGAGCAGCCGATAATCTTTATCCCCCGCGTCCTCGGCAGCCTTGTTCAGGCGCGCCTGACTAATGATGGTGTCGATGGCGATGGTGGTTTTGCCGGTTGCGCGGTCGCCGATGATCAACTCGCGCTGGCCGCGGCCAATTGGGATCATTGCGTCGATCGCCATGATGCCGGTCTGGACCGGCTGATTCACACCGCGGCGCTTGATTACGCCGGGCGCAATTTTTTCGAGCGGATAAAATGTGTCCGTCTTAATTGGCCCCTTGCCATCCAAGGGCTGACCCAGCGTGTTCACGACCCGGCCGAGCAACGCTTTGCCCACGGGAACGGAAAGAAGTCTGCCAGTCGTTTTTACTTCGTCGCCCTCTGAAACCTTTGTCGTCTCGCCGAGTAGAATCGCGCCGACCTCAGTTTCTTCGAGATTCAACGCCAGCCCAAAGACGCCATTTGGAAACTCGATCATCTCGTTGAGCATGACGTCGCTCAGGCCCTCGATGCGTGCCACGCCATCCCCGGTTTCGCGCACCACGCCTACGTTGCTTTTCGTTGTCGATGTTTTGAGTCCCTCAATTTTGGTTTCGATCTCTTCGAGTATGCTGCTCATGGTTTGGATTAAAGTTGTTGCTGAAGTTGTTCGAGTCGATTGCGCACGGTTCCATCCCAAACGTCGCTGCCGACGCGAACCCGCATCCCGCCAAGAAGCTCTGGGCTGACGACGAATTCCGCAGTCAGATCGCCCCCATATTTTTCCTTCAGGCTGTCGACCAGCTTCGAACGGATTTTTGTGTCCAGATCGCTTGCTGTTTCGACTCGGGCCCGGCGCTTTTCCAGTTCGAGCCGGAGCAGACGCCTGTAATTTTTCAGAACGTCGATATAATGGCGCGGTTTTCTCGCAATGAGGGAGTCAACGAGCGTGCCGATCCGGCCGGGATCGAGTTGGCCGTCGGTAAAACTTGCTCGAAGCATTTCACGCGACAGCCGGCGAATTTCCTTATTGATCTTCATCAGGCGAGTTGGCGGGCTGTCTCCTCCTGCAGGCGCTGTTGGTCTTCGGCGGTGAGCACTTTGCCGGTGACTTTTGCTGTCGTATCAACCACAAGCCGCCCCAGTTCGCGCTTCAGCGCTTCCATGGTGCGCTCGTGCTCGATCGCACTGGCTTCGCGCGCCTTTGCGATGATCTGCTCCGCGGCGGCAATCGCTTCCTGCTGTTTGCGCTCCGACAAGTGCGCAGCGCTCTCGCGCGCCTCATCGATCATCTTTTGCGCATCGGCATTGGCTTTGGCAACGATTTCCTGGTAGCGCTTTTCCGCTTCGGCCAGTTCTTTTCTTATTTTTTCCGCATTGAGCTGTCCCTCCTCAATCTTGCGCCGGCGCTCCTCCAGTACCGCGAGGATCGGTTTGTAAGCGAAGCGTCGAAGCAGGAAAGCGACGATTGCGAAGCTGACCACCTGCGAGAAAAACAGCCATGGATTCCAGCCGAAAGTCTCGGCCGTATCCTGCAATGTTTTGCTGAAACCTCCCGTCGCGGCGACTAACAGCAAATTCATAATATAGGTTCATGCGTGTCGGCTTGGCCGACGCGCCGAAAAAACTTAATGAGGAAGAAGAAACAGCGCGTAGAACACGATCGCCTCGGTGAATGCGATGGCCAGAATTCCATGCACTAGGACCGGCGTAAACGCACCAGGGTTCCGACCAACTGCTGTCGCCATTCCCATGCCGGTAAGGCCGATTCCGATTCCCACGCCCATCGCCGCGAGGCCGACGTGAATGCTTCCGCTCATCTCTGCCAGTAGTGGTAGTATCATAGTTTTATCTTTGGTTGGTTTGGCGACCTCGTCATGAGGTTGCCCAAATTTTTCATGAATGTGCTGTTTCCGACTGATGTTCCGCAATAAGGAGCGTGAAAACGGCGGTCAGCAGCATGAAGACAAGCGCCTGCACAACTCCCACAAGTATTTCCAAAAAGTAAAAGGGAAGCGGAAGCAGCCATGATAGAAAGGGCACCATTTTCGACATCACCTCCAATGTACTCTCGCCCGCATATATGTTTCCGAAAAGTCGAAAACTCAGCGAGACGGGGCGAAACAGGATTGAGATGATCTCGAGCCATCCGACCAAAAAGAAGATAACGACCATTACAAGTTTCAGGATGCCCGAAGTCTCGCCTTTCGGTCCAAACAGATGGAGCAAAAACCCTCCAATGCCATTCGCCTGAATCGCCCAGATGAGCCAGAGCAAAAAGAAGATCGCAGCCATGGCCGTGGTCATGTTCAAATCGGCATTGCCTCCGCGCAGAAGCGGGCGGTCGATGTGAAAGAGGCCAGTGGTTGGATCGTGATGACCCCAACCAATCGTTCCGACGCCTGGAATCAACCCAAACCAGTTCACGAACAAAATGAAAATGAAGAGCGTCGCAAAAAACCAAAACGTCTTCTGCACCAGTTTGCGACCAATAATTCCCTCTAGGAAATTGTAGAGCCCTTCGACCAGCCATTCCCAAAAGTTTTGCGCGCCACTTGGAATTGGTTTGATCTTGCGTGTTGCGGCCTGCGCAAGAATGATGATCCCAGTGGCCACAATCCACGTCACCAACATTGAATTTGTGATCCCGAACTTTCCGATCTGCACTAGAGGCGCCGGATTTAATGGCAAAGCCTCGTGCTCGGCTTTTTCAGGCGCCGCTGCGAACGTCGATGCAGCGACGGCAATGGCACAGACGAGCGTTAAGATCGGCAGCGATAGATAACGGTTCCGCATCTCGATTAGTGGCAAAGCTGCGGCTCCAGTTTTCTTCCCCGTCAGCCGCGAAGGCTTGACGTTAACACAAGGCGCGCTTGCGACGTGCCTACCAAAGCGGGTTTTGCGGGGATGACAAACGAAATTCTTTGGGTCGTAGCTTATTCTGCCGGAACCCGTTCAGCAAACGAGGGACCGAACTCTGCGATTCGCTTTGAATTCTCAGGCTCGGCGGCGCCATTCATCCTGATCGCTTCTTCGTAAAAGGATTCCAATTGGTCGATCTGCGCCTCCTGTGCGAAGCGATCGACAATCATGCTTCGCGCGCGCAACCCCATCTCCCTCAGAAGACCGTGCGAACGTGTGATTTGCTCCATGGCATAGGCTAACCCAACGTGGTCCTCCTCAGGCAGGAGCAAACCATTCCGGCCGTGGTCGACCGCCTCGGGGATTCCGCCGTGTCGCGTGGCCACGACTGGCAATCCGGTTGCCATCGCTTCCAAGACCGAGTTCGGCACGCCTTCCTGGTCTTGATTTGGCAAAGTCTCGCTCGGATGTAAAAGCAGGTGCGAACTCGCGTAAAGCTTCAGCAGTTCCGGTTGTGATAAAAAGCCGATGAAGTGGACGTCTTTGAAGATCCCCAGCCCTGCGGCCAGCATCTCCAATTCCGGTTGCAAAGGGCCTTTACCCGCAATGAAAAATTCCGCTTCTGGATGGTCTTTCTTGAAAATCGCGAACGCGCGCAAGCTGGTCGCCACGCCTTTTTTGGGAATCAATCTGCACGCCTGGATTATCTTCCACTTGCCATCGGGTGGCGGTTGCCGATCCACAAATGGAAATTCATCTAGTGGGACACCGGTGCGATTGATGCGCAGCTTCTCGGACGGGCACCCAAATTCCATTAATCGATCCGCCAGCGACTGCGAGCGGGCCAAAACCAGCGGGACAGCATCAAACAGCCGGCGCAATTTCCCATGGTAATTTTTGATTTCCGGTTTATCTGCCACGTCCGCGCCATGGAAAGATACCACGCATGGCTTGTCCCATTGCTCGATGAAGGGAAGCAAATGCACTCCCGTATGGCCAAAATAAATGTGCATGAGGTCGGCGTCGTGCCGTTTCAATAACGAATCGAGCGTCTGATACTCGCCTCGGTAAACAATGGGCGGACGCCGTTCTACGAATTTCAGCCAGCCGTGCACTAACAGGTTCGTGCGCCGCTTGGGAATAATTTCGACATCACGAAACGGAAAATACTGTGCGTTTTGCAGCTCTTTCGTCACCACAAACGTGTCCACGCCGCGCAGCGCCTTTATTTGCCGATAAATGTGCAGCATCTCCACCTTAAGAAAGCTGGAGCAATAGCTTGCTATGACCCGTTTACCCATAGATCAAGGGCCAAGTCTGGCTGGGGATCCCGGGCTTGTCCACCCTAAATTCACGGAAAAAATGGTGTCTGTTTGGGCGACACTATAGTTGTCGCCCGGCTGCTACAACCATTCGGCCAACTTCCTTTTCAGCTCCTCGATCCCTTCAGTTCTCACGGCTGAAGTTGGGACGATGTCGAGCTTGGGAAACCGCGTTCGCAACGCTTTCAGATTCTCCTCTGTATTCGGCAAATCCATTTTGTTTGCGATGACCAACCAGGAGCGCGCGGACAGTGTCGGGTCGTAAAGATCGATTTCACGCCGAAGATTTTGCAAATCCTCGGCTGGATTACGTCCTTCACTTCCCGCCACATCGACAACGAACAGCAAAACGCGGCAGCGCGTGATGTGCCGCAAAAACTCGTGGCCAAGTCCAAGGCCGCGATGCGCACCTTCGATCAAGCCGGGAATGTCGGCAATTGTTGCGCGGCGATAACCCGGAAATTCCACTACGCCGATGACCGGATGCAGTGTTGTGAACGGATAAGCCGCCACCTTCGGACGCGCCGCCGAAATTTTCCGCAGCAATGTCGATTTGCCCGCGTTCGGATAACCCACTAATGCCGCATCCGCTATTGTTCGTAGCTCGAGCAGGAAGTATCCCTCCTCCCCTTCCTCGCCATCGGTGTATTGGCGCGGCGCGCGATTACGCGAGCTTTTGAAATGAACATTGCCTTTCCCTCCAGCTCCACCGCGGCAAAGCACAAATTCCTCGTCCTCGCGCGTAAGATCGATAAGCGGCTGAGATTCGAAATTCGAATTTCGAAATTCAAATTTCTCGGACGCGAGTTGGTGAACGACAGTCCCGAGTGGCACTTTCACAATTTTGTCGGCACCTGCGCGGCCTGCCATTTTCTTCCCCATGCCGTGCCCGCCGTTTTTCGCCTTGATGATCGGCTCGTAAAAAAGATTCGATAGATTATCGACGTGTCGATCCGCTCGCAAGATGACGTTGCCGCCGCGTCCGCCGTCGCCGCCATCGGGGCCGCCCTTCGGCACAAATTTTTCCCGCCGAAAACTCACACAACCGCGCCCGCCCTTGCCGGCCTGCGCAAAAATCCGAACTCGATCGACGAACATGGCTCTGCAGACGTTAAAACGTTAAACCATTGAAGCGTTGAAGCCGCGAAATACTAAATCTAAAAACGCTTTAACGCTTCAACGTCTCATAAAGCGCTTTGGTTTTTCGTGCGATGGCCGACCAACTGAATTTTTCTTCGACACGTTTGCGCCCGGCCTTCCCAAATTTTTCACGCAGTTCTGGATCTTTCATTAACTGATTGATTTTGACCGCGAGATCGCGCGCAAACTTCTCCGGACTTGTCAGCTCGAAGGGGCTTTCTTCCATTTGCTCGAGCGGCACCAGAAAACCGGTCTCTCCATCGACAACGACTTCCTGAATTCCACCCACTGCGCTGGCCACGACCGGACTCTCGCATGCCATGGCCTCGAGATTGATGATGCCGAACGGCTCGTAGATCGAAGGGCAAACGAACACGGCGGCGTGTGAGTAAAGTTCGCAAGCAATTTTTTGATCGACCATTTCGTCGATCCAAACGATTCCTGGCCGCTGCGCCTTCGCGCGCTCCACTGCGGTCTTCATTTCTTTTGCAATCTCGGGCGTGTCGGGAGCGGCAGCGCAAAGCACAATTTGAAAATCGCGGTCCATGAATTGGATCGCGCGCATCAAGTGGATGAAGCCTTTTTGTCGGGTAATCCGGCCAACAAAGAGCAGATACGGCTGCCTCGGGTCAATGCCATAATGCTTAAGCGCCACAACGGAATCGATCTTTCGATACTCCTCGAGATCGATGCCGTTGTGGATCACATGCACCCGCGCAGGATCGACATTGAACAAACGCTCGATGTCACGCTTGGTCTCGCCGGAAACAGCAATGATGGCGTCTGCCATTTCCAGCGCGGTCTTCTCAACCCAAAGCGAGAAATCGTATCCCCCGGCGAGCTGCTCGCGTTTCCATGGCCGGAGCGGTTCCAGTGAATGCACCGTAATGACGAGCGGGATGCCGTAGTTCTTTCTCGCCAGAACCCCGCCGAAATGGGTGTACCACGTATGGCAATGCACGATATCGGCATCGATGTTCGTTGTGTTGAAATCGGTGCAGCGGCGCACTGCGCCGAAGGCTGAGCGCAACGGCTTCGGACAAGTGAAATCGGTTGTGTCGAGCTCGAAACCCGTAACTTTAAGGCTGCCTTCGTCGAGGCGTTGATCGCCAAAGCAGCGCACCTCGACCATCATCAGCTTTGCCAGCTCACGCGAGAGATAACCTATGTGTGCGCCAGCCCCGCCGTAAATGTGTGGCGGATATTCGTTGGTGAGGAAAAGGACCTTCACGCGTTCAAGAGTAGAGCAAGCCTCTGGCTTGCTTTCAATCAGTTCGCAATTGAGATGCTCGCGCTACTTTGCGGCGCGTACCAGCAACACCGGCACATCGACGGCGTGCCGCACTTTGTCCGCAGTCGCGCCGTAAACAACGTCGCTGATGAACCGATGGCCGTGAGTCGTCATCGCGATAAGATCGACATTCCTTTCGCGGGCAAGTTTGATGATTTCGTCAGACGGTTCCCCTAGCGCGAGAACGGCATCGCATGCGAAGCCTTCCTCCGTCAGCTCGCGCGTCCGCGTTTCCAAATAGGCGCGGTCCTCTCTCATTTCCTGGCTCTCGGCGAGTTTGAGTTGCTGAAAATTACGCGCCACCCAGCCGTCGGCGACGTGAACCAGAAGCAACTTCGCGCCGGTCATGCGCGCGAGAGGTTTGATGTGCGTCAGGATAGTCTCATCAGCGACGCTGTTCTCGAGCGGAATGAGGATGTGTTTATACATTTTACTGGGTTGGAGCGGGAATATGGAAGAAGCCGTAGAGGGATTTGAGCGCGGCGTCGGGCAAAAACGTATCCAGAAGCAATTTCACATTTAGCAAAATGATAATCCCCGCTGTAGTCCAGCCGAGAAGTTGCAGCCAAAGCCGATTTGCAAACTCGCCCATCTTCGCGCGTTCCCCGGTAAACCGCATCAGCGGCCAGACGGCAAAGCCGAGCTGCATGCTTAACGCGACCTGGCTGGCAACGAGCAACTCTGTGGTTTTGCCTTCGCCAAAAATGCCGATCACGATTACGGCGGGAACAATGGCGATGAGCCGCGTGATCAGCCTGCGCATCCATGGTTTGATCCGCAAATTGAGAAAACCTTCCATCACGATTTGGCCGGCCAGCGTGCCGGTGAGGGTCGAGTTCTGCCCGGAAGCAAGCAGTGCGACAGCAAACAGGATGCTTGCCACACCGACACCGAGCAGCGGACTAAGCAGCCGGTAGGCATCTTGAATTTCCGCGACGTTCTGATGGCCTGACCAATGAAAAACAGCAGCCGACAGAATCAGAATCGCTGCGTTGATGAACAGCGCGAACATGAGCGCGAACGTCGAGTCGATTGTGGCAAACTTAATCGCCTGGCGTCGGCCCACCGGTGTCTGTTCGAATTTCCGCGTCTGCACGATCGACGAGTGCAGGTAGAGATTATGCGGCATTACCGTTGCGCCGAGGATGCCAATGCTGACGTAGAGCATCCCTTGGTTCGTCACAATATGCGGCCCCGGAACGAACCCTGACAGGATGCCGGTCACACTTGGCTTTGAAAAAAGGAGTTCGGCCGCGAAACAGCTGCCAATAATAGCGATAAGCGTAATGACGATCGCCTCGATGTAACGAAAGCCTTTCGTTTGCAGATACAATACGAGCATCACGTCCGACGCGGTGATCAGGCAGCCCCATACTAGCGGAATTTTGAACAGCAATTGCAGCCCAATCGCCGAACCGACCACTTCGGCGAGGTCGCATGCGGAGATCGCTAGTTCGCAAATGATCCAGAGAAACCAGACTACTGGCGTCGAATAATGATCACGGCACGCCTGGGCGAGGTCCCGTCCTGTGGCGACGCCCAGTTTGACGCACAAATGTTGGAGCAGAATGGCCATGAAGTTCGAGACCATGATCACCGCCAGCAGCGAATAACCGAACTGCGCGCCACCGGCCAAATCCGTGGCCCAGTTGCCCGGATCCATGTAACCGACCGCGACTAGAAAACCTGGGCCCGAGAACGCGATCAGCTTTCGCCAGAACGAGGCTGTCACGGGAACGACTACGCTGCGGTGCACCTCCGGCAGTGAGACCGCGCCGGTCGATCTCCGCCAGATGCGCACCGGTTCCGCCGCCATAGCGCTCTTGGATCGATTCATGTTTAGGCAACGCTAAGCTACTTTCATGCTATCACGACGTGGAGGGAATGGAACATCAGGCCTTCCACGCTTCGCATGATTGAGGCATTTACTGCGCAGTTGCGCCAGCGACCATCCCCGCGCAGGAAATTGGAAGCCGCACCCAGTTCATCGCTTGCAGGCCGGTGCCCTCGATGCTCGCTACAACTTGCTGGGCGCCGGCGCGATGGCGTCGCTCAACTTCTTGAAGTGAAGCTGATTGATACGACGACCGTCGGTTTGCGAAACGGTCACGAGATAACTGTCGATCTTAACTTGTTCACCCTGTTTGGGCAGATGACCCAGCAGATGCGTGACGTAGCCGCCGATGGTGCTTACGTCTGCGTTCGCCAATTCAAGCTTGGCGAGATCGTTCAGTTCATACAACCCAAGTGTGCCGTCCACAGTAAATTCGCCCACGCTGATCTTGCGGAATTCTTCCTTCTCAAAATCGAATTCGTCCTGAATATCGCCGACTAGTTCCTCGAGCACGTTTTCCAGTGTCACCATGCCAACGGTGCCGCCAAACTCGTCCACCACCAACGCTAGATGCGCGTGCTTGGTTAAAAATAATTTGAGCAATTTCTCCAGCGGCATCATTTCCGGCACGGGAATCAGATCGCGCTTGATCTTTAGCAAATCGGGATGCGGGTCGCGCATCATCGGAAGCAGTTCCTTGATGTGTATGAGGCCAACCGTGTTATCGAGATTTTCGCGGCATAACGGAAAACGCGTATGCTGGGACTCGATGGCTTTTCTCGCGTTCGCCTCGAATTCGTCTTCCAAATCGAGATAAACGATTTCCCCACGCGGGGTCATTATGTCGCGCACCACGCGGTCCCGCAGGTCGAGGACATTCATCAGCAAGCTGCGGCCAAGCGCCGAGACTTCCTCGGATTTCTCGCTCTGCTCGAGAATTAACCGCAGTTCTTCTTCGCTGTGCGCCAGCTCGGTGCTTGGAACCGGTTGACGACGCAGCACGGTCTGCAGAAGGAAATTGGAAGATTTGTGCAACAGCCAAATCGCCGGCTTGAACAAAACATAAAAGGCTCCTAACGGCCGAATAAGCCGGAGCACAACCGACAACGGATTTGCAATTGCCGTGTATTTTGGTCCGAGTTCGCCGAAGACAATATGGAGAAATGTGATGCCGATGAAGGCAAGTGTGACTGAAACCGAAGTAGCAAAGGCATGCGAGTGGATGTTAGCCAGCGCAAAAAACGGCTCCAGGATGTTAACAAGAAATTGTTCGCCGATCCAGCCGAGTGCCAAGCTCGCCAGCGTGATGCCAAGCTGCGTCGCAGAAAGATAAGCGTCGAGATGTCCGCGCACATATTTGGCAAACCGCGCGCGCATGTTCCCCTCCTCCGCTAAAGTGTCGAGCTGACTCGCACGCACTTTGACGATGGCAAACTCGCATGCCACAAAGAAGCCGTTTAACGCCACCAGTGCGGCGATCACCGCGAGTTTACCAACCAGAACTGCTGGCGAATCCCAACGAGTCATGAGCGCGTCCGCAAAGGGAAGCACTGCCGAAGAAGAAAATAAGAACGAATTCATTGCACGGATGCCTACACAGCATCCCTCGATCGACCTTCGGTCAATTCTACCAACTCGACTTACTTACGCCTGGGATGAGCCCTTGCGAGGCCAGCTCACGAAATGTAAGCCGCGACATCCTAAACCTGCGAATGAATGCCCGCCTGCGGCCCGTCACTTCGCAGCGATTTACCACGCGGGAGGGACTGGCGTCGCGCGGCAACTGTGCGAGCCCGGCGTAGTCCTTCTTCGCCTTGAGTTCGGCACGCAACGCGGCGTATTTCTTTACCGTTGCGCGTTTGCGTTCGTTGCGATTAATCCAGGCAGCCTTTGCCATACAGAGGTGTTGATTCTAATGAGAATCCCCCGACTTGCAACCGGACGAATCAACCCAGCGCGCCCACGCGTCGCTTTTGCTTGACCAGCGCTGCCGTCGAACGCCCGCTGGAACGCGCCGGGGCGCGTTTTTGTCTGACGGATTGAGTGCGGCTAAGGCTTTCCTGTAACACTTTCACAAGATCGACAACGTTGGTCGGTGCCGGAGGCGGGGACGCCTTAGCCGCGATCTCCTTGTGCTTCGCCTTCTGCTCGATGATTTCCATCAGCGCTGTCCGATATTCGTCACGATATTTCTCCGGCTGCCAGGAAACGGTCATGGTGTCGATGAGCGCCTGGGCCATTTTTAATTCTTTGTCGCTCACGGCTGTGGTCGATCCGTTCTTCAAAACCTCGGCGCTCAAAATCTCACTCGCGAAATGCATTAGCTCCAGAATCAGGAACAAGCCGTCCGGTTTCACCGCCGCCAGGTGCTCGCGATTGCTGATCACCACTTTGGCAATGCCAATCTTGACAGTGCCGCTCAGGGCCTTGTGCAAAACCGCGTACGCCTTTTCGCCACCCCTTTGCGGCTCGAGGAAGTACGGCTTGTAGAAAAACTTCGGATCGACCTGTTCCAGCTCGACAAAGTCGGTGATGTCGATGGAATGTGTCGATTCGATCCGAACTTTTTCGAAGTCTTCGTCCTTCATGACCACGTAACGGCCGCGCTCGTACTCGAAGCCTTTTACGATCTGGTCGGCCAGGACCTCTTTTGAATCCGCCTCCGCGACCTTTTTATATTTGATCGGGCTCAGGTCACTGGAGCGAAGCTGTCGGAAACTGATCTTCTCCTCGCGTGTGGCCGGGTAAACTGCCACCGGAATATAAACCAGCCCGAAGCTAATACTGCCTTTCCAGATGGGACGCATGGGTGGGAATGCTCTTTCCACAGCAGCGGGGAAGTGTCAAATGCGAGCAGATCTGTGTGCCGAATTACCTTGCAACTTCTGGAAACGGTCTGATGTTGAAGTCTCTTATGAGTTTGCTTGCCAGCTTCATGAACTTGGCCGGGCCGGACCTGATCATCATTCTGCTGATCATCCTCGTCCTGTTCGGCGCAAAGAAGTTGCCCGAACTCGCCCGTGGAATGGGCCAAGCCGTCAAGGAATTCCAAAAGGCGAAGGACGAGTTCAGCGACGAGCTGAATAAGGCCGGGAAATCCGAGGCCGAAACGGCGAAATCCGACGTAAAACCCGCGCAATCAACGGTACCCCGAGTCGAAAATCAGCCGGCGAGCAGTGAGATGCGGCAGGATCCAAGTCAGGCAGTTACGCCAGGAGATAAAGCCAGTCAGGTATAGTGGCGGGGTATCCACAGCCGCAGAGCTAAGTCGGTGCGCACTCTACACGTTTGACCCAACGCGCAATTTGCGACAAAATCGCGACCTTGTTATGTCCGAGCCAGATTTGCGCGCACGCATCAAAGAGATGCTCGTAAAAAATTTGATGCTGCAAACCACTCCCGATGAAATTGACGACGATCTACCGCTTTTCGGCCCGAACGGCCTCGGCCTCGACTCCATTGACGCCCTTGAACTGGTGGTGAGCATGGAGAAAACGTTTGGCGTCGGTGTGCCAAACTCAGAGGTCGCTGGGAAAGCGCTTCGCACCGTGAACACGATTCACGATTATATTCTCGAAAAGCGCGCGATAACCGGACCAGCTGCGGCGAGCGCATAGCAATCGACGTCCGTCCTACGCGAGCTGGGAAGAGTTGATCGCGTCGATCAGCTCACGCACCCGCCCAAACCTGTTGCGATAGGGAGTAAGAATCAGTCGCGGCAGATCCCAAACCTCGGGCTCGTTTTTTTCCTGACGCAGCGCGGCGGCCTGGATGATATTGCCGCGCTTCACGATGTCGGCGAACTTCTGGTTAAGATGGACAATCGCCTGCTTCGACAAACGATGATTGATGCGAATGACGAAGCGGTCTCCCACCCAACGCGCGGAGTGATAGATTTTGTAGAACTCCAAAATCTCCGCTACCGCTTCCCGAACGTCGTGCATGATTTTGAAGAATGAAAGATCTTCGGGTGAAATGATGCCAGGCTTAAGCAGCCGGCTGGTCAGAAATTTCATCCACGTCTTCCAATAATTTCCTCGGGGCCGGTCCAAGAGGACGACCGGAATCAGGCGTGCCTTGCCCGTCTGCATGAGCGTGAGCACTTCGAATGTCTCGTCCAACGTTCCGAAGCCGCCGGGAAACATCGCGAACGCGTGCGCCTCTTTCACAAAATTCAGTTTGCGCGTGAAAAAATAATTCAAGTTAACCAGCTTCCGATCGCCTTTGATGACCACGTTGGCTTGTTGCTCCGAAGGCAGGCGAATGTTCAGGCCGAAGCTACGTTCGCGGCCCGCGCCCTTCTGCGCTGCACCCATGATTCCGTCTCCGCCTCCGGTGATCACCATGAAATTGTGCGCCACCATTTTCCGGGCGAAATCTTCAGCCACTTTGAATTCCGGTGAATCCGCCGAAGAGCGAGCGGAGCCAAAAACGGCGACTTTCCGCAAATGTTGAAATGGGGCGAACACCTTTGCGGCGTAGCGCATCTCCCTTACCGAGCGGTTGATCAGCTTGAGATCGGCCACGTTCATCCGGTCGCGTGCGATCTTTAGCGCGGTTACAATCATTTCTTCGATCAGCTCGGGCGATTCTTCCGCACCCCAATCGCGAACTAATTGGCGGACACGCGCGTCAAACGGCGGAGCGACGCTCCACAGCCGCCTGGGCTGATCCTGGATTGCTGCTTCCGTAAAATCTTCCATCGCCAGTTTCCACTACACTGAAATCAAGTCCTCAAGAATTTCCCCTGCGTACCGAATCGGCAACGAATAATGCCCTGCGCCCTCGACGTAACGCGTTTTGCAGTTGGGCAAACGCGCCGCGATTTCTTCCGCCAACCGAACCGCAAACGCCCGGTCTTGTTTTCCGTGCCACAGCCGAACGGGCACCCGCACCTCCTCGAGCGGAAAACCCCACGATTGAGCATAAATCTGCGCGTCGGCAATAACGCCCTCAGCCGATCCGCGCCAAGCGCGGCGTTGACTTTCAAAAACCGCTTCGAATGCGGCGGAATCGCGCAGACTCTCTGCATCGCACGCTTGCAGCATCAACATTTTCAAAACGAGCGGGCGCAGACGAACAGGCGGCCGCAATGACAGGACCGGCCGCGCCAACTGAAATAATCTTCGTAAGAGTTGCGGCCGCGTCCGATAGAGCGCCAGCATCCATCGGTAAAGTGGGAGCAATCCCTTGCGGTCGGCAAGATCGACAAGCGAAATTGCGCCGCTCACGATCGCAATTGCAAGGACGCGCTCGGGCATTGCGCGCGCCGTCACGTAGGCGTAGGGAGCGCCACCGGAAATGGCGAGCATTCGGAATTCGCCGATCCCAAGGTCATCCGCCAGCCGTTGCACCACTGCCGGCCAATCGAGTAATTTCCGATTGGGTTGGAAACTGGAGCCGCTGATTCCCGGGCGATCCGGTGAAATGATGCGAATCCCGAGATCGCGCGCCGGTTCGTGGGTCAGTTGCGCCATCGTGCGCGAGCTCGGCCATCCATGGCAAAATATCACTGGTACCCCCTTTTCATCGCCGTATTCCTCAAACGCAAGGACGTGCTCGTTTCCCAGTTGAACCAACTTTCGCTCAGCCATTTTTTCAAAAGGAAGTCGCCATTTTTCCGCGCTTGCATTGCAACCCGGCAATCTGTAGTCCAAAGTGTAGCAACGGATATGCCGTAGCCTTGGTATTATTGGTTATGAAGGATTACTCACAACCTGGCGCCGGAAAAATTTCACTGCATGGCAACGGGGTCGGCGCCCCTTCTCCGGAGGAGGTGGAAAAACGCGCGAGAGAAATCGCGATGATCGACGAGCGTAATCCCGACGAATTCACGGATGCAGATTGGGCACAGGCGCGCCGTGAGTTGGCGGGCGCAGAGAACAATACGCCTCCTGAGGAAACTCCAGATAACGCCGATCTGACAGAGGAATGGGATATGGTCGCAGGTTCCAAAGGTCATCGCGCGCCACGTCCCGGGGTTGAGGAAGAGGAAACTGTTGGCGAGCATCTCGTGATCGACGGCTTGGAAGAAGCCATGCATGATCAGATGCTCGAGGCGCGCAGAGAGGAACTCGAACAGGAGGGCGGAATTGTTTGAGCTCGGCAGTCCCGTCCGCCGTTGATAGAGCGCCAGCCAAACCTCGTTTGGATGGGAGCGCGTCGCGTGCTGAGGAGTTGCTCGGCCGTTTTCATCAAATTAGAAATTTCACCACCGGATTGTGCGCGAATCTCGAACCCGAGGATTATGTCGTGCAGTCGATCCCGGATGTAAGCCCAACCAAATGGCATCTGGCGCATACGACATGGTTTTTCGAGACGTTCATCCTGAAAAACTGGTTGCCAGGATATCGCGCGGAAATTCCAGAATACGCTTTTCTGTTCAACTCCTATTATAACGCCGCGGGCACTATGCACCGGCGCGACCTGCGCGGGTTGATCTCGCGCCCAACCGTCAAGGAAGCTCAACGCTATCGCTCGTCGATCGATTCACACATCGGCGACCTCCTTCCCAGCGCCGACGAAAAACTTCTCGAGGAAATCGAGCCGATCCTGATTCTTGGCATGCATCACGAGCAACAGCACCAGGAATTGCTGCTCACCGACATTAAACACGTCTTCGCGCAAAATCCGCTCTATCCCGTTTTTCGCGAGCGCCAGCCTTCGCAAGACTGCGGCTCGGCAAGCAAGATCGACAACCCTGGGGCACAGACCATGCCAATGGGCTTCGTCGACTTCCAAGAGGCAACGGTCGAGATCGGTCATGACGGAAGCGGCTTCGCCTACGACAACGAAAGCCCGCGACATCGAGTGCTGGTCCCCTCGTTTTCTCTCGCTTCGCGACCCGTGACGAACGGAGAATATATCGCTTTCATCGACGACAACGGTTACGCGCGGCCGGAATTCTGGCTGTCGCTCGGTTGGATGACTGTAAACGAACAAGGCTGGCAAGCGCCGCTCTACTGGACGAAACGCGACGGCACGTGGTGGAATTTTACTCTTTCGGGCTTTCGTCCCGTCGAAGAAAACGAGCCGGTTGCTCACGTCAGTTATTTTGAAGCCGACGCGTATGTGAACTGGGCAGGCGCACGACTTCCGACGGAGTTTGAATGGGAGCGCGCGGCGTTCGATTGTGCAATCGAAGGTAATTTCGTCGAGACCGAGAGATTTCATCCACAACCATTGGTCGCCTCCGCACAAGATCGATCCGCCAATGGACGGATTCGCCGTGGCGAACATCTTCAGCAAATGTTCGGCGACGTCTGGGAATGGACGCGCAGCGCCTATGCGCCTTACCCCGGGTATCGCGCTGCACCAGGTGCGCTTGGTGAATACAATGGGAAGTTCATGTGCAATCAGTACGTTTTACGCGGTGGCTCCTGCGCCACCTCGTGCACGCACATTCGCCGCACTTACCGCAACTTTTTCCAGCCTGAGAAGCGCTGGCAATTCACCGGCATCCGGCTCGCGCGCGATCCGAAATGAATCACGAAGCACACGCCGCCGTGCTCGACCGCGAGCCGGCGAAGTCGGAGTTTCTTTCCGAGGCGATTGCGGGCCTCTCGAGCACACCGCGCACGCTGCCGTGCAAATACTTCTACGACGCGCGCGGCGCGGCGCTCTTCCAAAAAATCTCCGAACTTCCCGAATACTACCTCACGCGCGCAGAGCTTCAGATTCTTGATCGCTACTGTGGCGACATCGCAAGGGCGCTCGGCCCGAACATCGAGCTGATCGGCCTCGGCACGGGCGCAGGAACAAAGACGCGCATCCTGCTCGAAAAACTGGAGGTGCCGGCTGCCTATATCCCGGTGGATATCTCAAAGAAGCAACTGGAACGATCGACCGCGTCGTTTCGAAAAATTTTCCCGACGCTAGAAATTCTGCCGGTCTGCGCCGATTATCTTGAACCGATCCGTTTACCATCGCCAGCACGGCAAGCTCTACGCAAGATTGTTTATTTCCCCGGATCTACCATTGGCAACTTTGAGCCAGACGCCGCCCGGCAATTCTTGCAGCGCGTTGCCAATCATTGCAGACGCGGCGGTGGACTTCTGATCGGCGTCGATCTGCAAAAAGATCGACATGTTCTCGAGCGCGCTTACAACGACAGCGCCGGCGTGACCGCGCAATTCAATTTAAACTTGCTCGCCCGCGCCAATCGCGAGCTCGGCGCCGACTTCGATTTGGAACAGTGGCAGCATTACGCGGTTTACAATTCAACCGAGAGCCGGATCGAGATTTATCTCATCAGTGAGATCGACCAGACCGTCCGCGTTCAGGATCGCCAATTTGATTTTCGCGCCGGCGAGAGAATCGCCACGGAATATTCTTACAAATATACGAAGGAAAGCGTCATCGAGCTCACGCGTGAGGCTGGGTTTGATTTCTCTCAAATGTGGACTGACGACGCGCGCTGGTTCGGCGTTTTCTATTTCATCTGTAGCCGGGGTCGATGACCCCGCCCGCGGCAACACGCGGTTACAAGAATGAACGCGCTGGTCGAACTCGTTGAAGTCAGCAAGCGCTACACCGATGCGTCTGCGCTGCATCCGACGAATCTTTCAGCGGTGTGCGGCAAAACAACCGTCTTGATCGGGCCGAGCGGTTGCGGCAAATCGACTCTGCTAAGGCTCATCATCGGCTTGGTCGAACCGGATTCCGGCGCAATCACCTTCAACGGGTTACGGATCACAACCGGCAACATCGACATGTTGCGGCGACGGATCGGTTACGTGATTCAGGAAGGCGGTCTGTTCCCTCATCTCACGGCACGCGCAAACGTCCTGCTGATGGCGCGTCATCTCGGAAAATCCCATTCTGAAATGCGCACGCGTCTAATGGAACTATGCGAGCTCACCCGATTTTCTGATAATTTCCTCGAACGATATCCCCTCGAACTTTCCGGCGGTCAGCGGCAGCGGGTCAGTTTGATGCGCGCGTTAATGCTCTCGCCGGAATTACTGTTGCTCGATGAACCGCTCGGCGCGCTCGATCCGCTTGTGCGCGCAGCTTTGCAAAAAGATTTGAAGGAAATCTTCGTGCGCTTGGGGCAAACAGTATTGTTCGTCACCCACGACCTGGCAGAAGCAATTTATTTCGGCGATGAAATCGTCCTGATGAACGAAGGCCGGATCGTGCAACAAGGTTCCATTGTCAATCTTCGCGAGAGACCAGCCAATCCTTTCGTTTCCGAATTTATCAACGCGCAGCGCCGAGTCGCTTTGACATGAAATTGGCCTTCGTAATCTCATTTGCCGCTGCATTCTCAAATCTCGCTGCGAGTCCGGTAGTAATCGGTTCGAAAAAATTCACTGAATCCTACGTCCTGGGCGAGATTGCTAAACGGGCACTGAACGATGCCGGCGTCCCAACGGAACACCGGCAGGGCATGGGCGGCACGATCATTCTCTGGCAGGCATTGTACGGAGAACAAATCGACGCCTACCCGGAATACACGGGTACCATCGCGCAAGAGATTCTCAAAACGGACCGCGCGTTATCACTCAATGAAATTCGTGATGCGCTCGCCAAATTTGGCGTTGGGATAACCGAATCGCTCGGGTTTAATAACACGTATGCGCTGGTCATACGTCGCACTGAAGCGCAGCGACTCGGCGTGCGCACGATCAGCGATCTGCGCAATCATCCTGAGCTTAAGATCGGGCTCACCCACGAGTTTTTAGCTCGGCACGATGGCTGGCAGCCTTTACGCGACCGCTACGGCCTTCCTCAACAGAACGTAATCGGAATTGATCATGCGCTTGGTTACGCAGCTCTTGCCAACGGCTCGATTGACGTGAAGGACGCCTACTCGACGGATGCAAAGATTGCCGAGTACGATCTCATCGTGCTTGAAGACGACCTGAAGTTTTTCCCAAATTACGATGCGGTGTTTTTGTTCCGATTGTCTTTGCGCCCGGATGCAATTGCTGCGTTGCGCCGCCTTGAAGGAACGCTGGACGAAAAGCGGATGACGACGCTCAACGCTGAAGCCGAACGCACAAAAAATTACACGAGAGCGGCGAGCCTTTATTTTGAGGGCGGCGCAAGATCAACAACTTCCGCATTTGGCGAATCGTTCCCGCATAAACTTTCTCGGTGGACACTCCGCCACCTGCAACTGGCAGGCGTTTCGTTGGCGTTGGCCGTGCTCATCGGAATTCCGCTCGGCATATTCGCCAGCCGCGGCGGGCCGGTTGGGCATACGATCCTCGGTTTCGCTGGCATGGTGCAAACAATCCCGTCGCTGGCGTTGCTCGCGCTGCTTGTTCCTCTGCCGTTCTTCGGGATCAGCGTTCGCACTGCAATTGCGGCGCTTTTTCTCTACGGATTACTGCCAATCGTGCGCAATACCGCGAGCGGCTTGCAGGACATTCCGCGATCGCTGCGCGAATCCGCAGTTGCGCTGGGACTCAGTCCTGCGGCGCGGCTCTGGCAAATTTATTTGCCGATGGCGTCGCGATCGATTTTATCGGGAATCAAAACGAGCGCCGTCATTAACGTGGGAACAGCTACGCTTGCTGCGTTGATCGGCGCGGGCGGACTCGGCGAGCCAATCCTGAGCGGACTGAACTTGAACGATCACGTCACAATTTTGGAAGGGGCTATTCCCGCAGCGCTGCTCGCGCTAATCGTGCAATGGCTTTTCGATTTGCTCGATCGCGTTTTGATTCCAAAAGGCCTGCGTTTATAGAGTAGCGCACACGTGTCGTCCGCCGATGGGGACGAATCCGCTGTGGCGGATTTGCGTATGCGCCTGGGTCGCGATCCGGGAAGCTTGCGTTAGATTGATAAATGCCAATCACGTCTATCAATCCGGCGACGGGCGAAAAGCTGAAGGATTTTTCCGCTTTCAACGATGCGGAAATCGAGAAGCGATTGAGCCGCGCCGAGCGCGCGTTTTTGCGTTATCGCCGGCAACCGTTTGCGAAGCGGGCGCAGCTCATGATGACTGTGGCGCCGTTGCTGCATGCCGAGAAGGACGAACTCGCGCGGATCATCACGCTGGAGATGGGAAAGCTGTTTCGCGCCGCCACCGAAGAAGTCGAGAAATGCGCGCGCGCTTGCCGATTTTACGCTGAGAACGGCGAGCGATTTTTGGAAGACGAGGCAGCGCAGACCGATGCCGCTCGGAGTTACGTGCGCTACGAGTCCCTTGGCCCGGTCCTCGCCATTATGCCGTGGAATTTTCCGTTCTGGCAGGTGTTTCGATTCGCGGCACCGGCCTTGATGGCGGGAAACGTGGGAGTCTTGAAACATGCCGCCAATGTGCCGCAATGCGCGCTCGCGATTGAAAAAATCCTTTGCCGAGCCGGGTTCGAAGAGGGCGTGTTTCAAGCGCTCCTGATCGAAGCCAAACAAGTGGAAAAAGTGATTGTCGATCCCCGAATCAAAGCGGTGACGCTTACCGGCAGTGAAAGAGCGGGAAGCGAAGTTGCGAGCACTGCCGCGCGGCAAATCAAAAAGAGCGTGCTCGAGCTAGGCGGCAGCGATCCCTTCATTGTGATGCCGAGCGCGGATTTCGAATCTGCGCTTACAACTGCCGTCAAAGCGCGCACGATTAACAGCGGCCAATCGTGCATCGCCGGGAAGAGGTTTCTCGTTGCCGACGAAATTTACGACCGGTTTCTTGACCAATTCGTTCAGCACATGCGCGCGTTGAAAGTCGGCGATCCATTTGACGAGACGACGGAGATCGGTCCGCTGGCGACGGAACAAATCCTGCAGGGCGTGCACGAGCAGGTGCAGAAATCGATCGCGGCAGGCGCAAAAGTGCTAACGGGCGGAAATCGGATCCACGGCCCCGGATTTTTTTACGAGCCGACGGTTCTTGTCGATGTTCCGAAGGAATCACCGGCTTATCGCGAAGAAGTTTTCGGGCCGGTAGCCTCTGTTTTCCGCGTACGCGATGCGGCGGATGCGGTCGAACTCGCGAACGACAGCACATTTGGCCTCGGCGCCAGCGCGTGGACTAACGATCCCGCGGAGCAAGAACTCTTCGCCTCAGAACTGGAGACCGGAATGGTGTTCGTCAACGCCATGGTCGCATCCGATCCACGCTTGCCTTTTGGCGGTGTGAAACGTTCGGGCTTCGGTCGCGAGCTCGGCGCCGCCGGCATTCGCGAGTTCACGAACGCAAAAACGATCTGGATTTCATAAGTCGTTTCCCTGATTTCCCATTGCGTTGACTCGCCGTCTTAACGCATCCTCCCGCGAATGACTGGGCCGGCGTGCGCTTCCGTTCTTGTGCCGCATCCGCCGGCTTTTCGCCCGCGGCGCGGATTAAACTGGGCGTTCATTGGACTGCTGTACACCTCGTTTTACATGTGCCGATACAATCTGCCGCTGGCGAGCAGCGAGATTCGCAATGAGCTGGGATTCAGTAAGGCGCAGATCGGCTCGATCATCACGACTGCGCTGCTCGCCTATGCCTGTGGTCTGATTATCAACGGTTTCCTGACCGACCGCCTCGGCGGAAAACGCGCGATGCTGATCGGAGCGGCGGGCACAATCACCATGAACGTGGCGTTCGGTGTCGCCTCGTTTTGGGGCTTGCTTTGGCTCTTCGTGTTGATTCGCGGAATCGACGGCTACGTGCAGGCGTTCGGCGCGCCGGGCATGGTGAAGATCAACACCGCGTGGTTCCGTCATACCGAGCGCGGCGGATTTGCTGGGATTTTTGGATTCATGATTAACCTGGGCAGATTCGGAATCAATAATCTCGGCGCGGCTTTGCTCGGCGGTTTCGTATTCCTCGGCTTAATCCGGATTCCGCCGTTGCATTGGCGTTGGCTGTTTTGGGTTCCCGCCGGGATCGCGCTTGTCGCCGCGATCTGCATGGCGTTGATCGTGAGAGATACGCCGGAACAAGCCGGATTTCCTCCGGTAAATCCTCACGAAGAAACCGCCGGCCACGTTCAGATCAGAATCATCGATGTGTTCAGGGTTATCGCCAGAAATCCGGTCGTCTGGGTCGTAGCGTGCGCGTACGCGTGTACCGGCGCAGTCCGTCAGGGCATCGACCAATGGTTTCCGCTTTTCATGCGCGAAGTGCACCACGTCAATTTTCAGTCTGCGCAATTTCAAATACTCGCCGCCTCAATCCCGTTCGTAGCGTCCGCTGGTTCGCTGATTTCGGGTTTCGTTTCAGATAAACTCTTTGACGGACGCCGCGCGCCTGTTGCGGCGTTTCTCTATTTCCTGGAGAGCGGGATCATTCTTGCAGCCGCGCAGTTCCACTCGGTCAATGCCGCCATCTTTTTCCTGGTTCTGATTTCGCTCACAGCAAACTCCACGCACTCGATTCTCGGAACCGCGGCCGCGATGGACATCGGCGGAGCGAAAATGGCAGGCTCTGCTGCAGGCGTGATCGATTCTTTTCAATATTTTGGCGGAAGTTTCGCGGGTTACTTTCTTGGCGCGCTCCTCGATCGAAGCTGGGGCAACTATTTTTATTTCATGGCTCCATTCGGCATCATCGGCGGCATGTTAATGTTGTCGATCCTCGGTCGTATCACACTAACCAAGCAAGCCCAGGCGGTGGCGCCCAGTGTAACCGCAAACTCCTGATCGAGGATGTTAATTGTTTACATTTCACCCAGCCCCTTCTACGCGATTTGCCTCGTAGCAAAATGAAGACTGACCTCGCTTGTCATTCCTAATGTGAAAGTGACTGTCTGGTGGAGATGAATCAGGACTTGGTAGAGCGAGTAAAACGTCTCGAGAAGCGTAACAGGCTTCTGTTTGGATTTCTCCTGCTAATGGCAGCGGTATTCGTGGTGCTGCTCTGTTATGATTTTAAGAATGGCTGGATTCTCAAACGGCCTGAGAAGCTTGCTGTGGACTCGGTGAAAGTTGATACGCTCGTTGCCGGATCGATAGAAGTTATCGGTGATTCTGGGAAGAACTCCATATCGCTCGGAGCAACGCGCGACGGCTGAGCGATCCTCTCCTTTCGGGACCTTAACGGAATTCAGAAAGCAGTCTTGTTGCTAACGCCAAGTGGGAAACCATCGCTCAATTTCTTTGGCGACAAAGATGCCAGGCTAAGTCTCGGCGTGGTCGACTCTCCAAGCGGCAGCGGCGAGGAATTCTCACTGCATATAAAAGACACAAATAATAACGTGGTACCCTGACGTAGTGAATTCCTTATTAGCTCACACCACAGGCAACACGCGTCCGCTCACTTCGCCGAAGCCAATGCGATAACCGTCGCCCTGGCACCAGCCGGTGATGGTAAGGGTGTCGCCGTTTTCGAGCCATTTGCGCATTTCGCCATTCGGGAGTTTAAATGGATTCGCGCCGCGCCAGGTCAACTCCAACATGCAACCGCGCGATTCTTCTGTCGCGCCGCTGATGGTGCCGCTGGCAAGTAAATCGCCGGGTTCGAGGTTGCAACCGTTCACGGTGTGATGAGCAAGTTGCTGCGCGATGCTCCAGTAAAGATTTTGGAAATTTGTGTACGTAATCCCATGCGGCGCGTCCATCGACGAAGTTTGCAGATGCGCTTCGAGTCGAATATCGAACGTGAAATCGTTTTTCCAACGTAGATACGGGAGCGGTTCAGGGTCCTGTCGTGGCAGTGATTTACGGAACGGGTCGAGCGCTTCCAGCGTGACGACCCATGGCGAAATACTGGTGCAGAAGTTCTTGGCCAGAAACGGGCCGAGCGGCTGATATTCCCACGCCTGAATATCGCGCGCACTCCAGTCATTCATCAGGACAAAGCCGAAGATGTGATCGATCGCGCGGTCGATCGGCACCGGTTCGCCCAACGAATTGCCTGGGCCGATCAGGAACGCCATTTCCAGTTCGTAATCGAGACTTTTCGTCGGACCAAAAATCGGCGCGGATGCGTCTGGTGGTTTGATTTGCCCTTGCGGCCGGCGCACATCAGTCCTGCTGATCACAACCGAGCTGGCGCGTCCGTGATACGCCACGGGCAACCATTTCCAGTTCGGCATCAGAGCGTTCTCCGGTCCGCGCAACATGGTGCCGACGTTGTGCGCGTGGTGATACGATGAATAAAAATCGGTGTAATTGCCAATGCGCGCCGGCAGTTTCATCACTACATCTTTTTGTGAGTGAAAAACTTTTTCGCGCAGCCGCACGTCATCGCGCAGCGTTGGCGTCTCAGCGGAAAGGAGATGTTGAAGAATCTCGCGTGTCTTTCGCCACGCCGGCCGGCCTAGCGCGAGAAATGCGTTCAGCGAATCCTCGGAGAATATCTTTCGGTCCTGAAACTCCGACGACCGGAAATGACCGAGCTCTTCCAGCACGGGAAGATCGACAATCAAATCGCCGATGGCGACTCCTACGCGTGTGGCTCCATCGTGCGGCTTGAAAACGCCAAACGGAAGGTTCTCCATCGGAAAGTGCGAATTTTTTGCGATCTCGACGAACGAACGAAGAGCCATGCTTATGATTTAATCACGAAGATCACAGAGGACACGAAGAGTTATTTTAATTTTCCTTTTTCAAGAGCTTCGTGATCTTCATGTCCTTCGTGGTGATTTAAACAAGTCCGAGAGCGCGCAGATCGTCGCGCGGCTCGTCGAAGCTGCAACTGCCGAACGACGCGACGAATTTCCGGCGGTATCGCAGCCGTTCCACGTCGATCTTCCATTCGCGCCACGCGAAAAAATCTTGGGCAAAAGAAAACGAATCCGGGTTTTCATCTTCCAGCATGATCGAGGTTTGGTGTGCATCCCATCGATGCTCTGCCGCAAGGACGGCCGCGCCGAGCACATTGAGGAATCCATGCATCTTCGTTGTCACCTCATCGCGAAATTGTCGAATTGGATGATGCAGACCGGCCGTGAACTTGATTGGGAGTTGATGCGTAGCCGGCGTCACGAGCGCCCTGGCGATCTTCGCCGAAGTGGGAAATGCATCCGCCGTTACGCCGCCAGTGCGCAATTTGTAACCGAAGGTGGCTAAGCTCGCATCGGAATTGTGCTCGGCGAGCAACGCGATGGTTTGCTCTGCCCGGTCCGGCGGCGCTTCCCAGAAAACCGGCAAATCACCTACGATCGATCTCGCCTCTCTCAGCAATGCAAGATCCACATCGTGCGGCAAAAACATCTCGAGGTGACTAATCGATACGAGATCGACATCGTACTTCGACAATGAACGAATCGCTGCGTCAGCATCTACGAGAGCTTCAAGAAAAACATCTGCATTTTCCGTTTTGGGTCCCAGCGCGGCAACGCGGAGCGGATGTAAGGGATCGAACTGCGAAAGGAGTTCCCTGGCCGCATCGAATTGGTCAACGGGAAGGACGAATCCACCAAGCATCCACGCTTCTGGCGAGCGCACATAGTCCGCTTGATTCTGCAGGGCTGGTTCAAGCCCAAGATTGCAGGGCGGGAACATTCCCGCATAATCAATCGACTGCGCGAGTAAAGCTCGAACCGGAGGCGCCGACATCTGAGTGAACTCAATCGCGTGATGATGGCTTCCGTCAAATCACTCTTTTAGCCGCCAAAGCCGGCCATTTTCGTGCATTTGGAGGTTTCGGCGCCACTCTAATGAGGCTCGACATTCTTCTAAAACGATGTACAAACTTCAATTTCCATGCCGGGCACAGAGTCAGTCTCACATCATGATTTGGTGGTGTGCGCATGCGGAGAACAGGAATATACAGCGGGGGACGCGATCGACGCGGCTATTTTCCGAGGCGAACTCGACAAGAAATGGGAAAAATTTCTCCATGTTGTGGCAGCTGAGAACCGAGCAGACGAATTAGAGCTGGATTTGGATGAGTCGGAAATTTCTGCCGCGGCGGAAGCGTTTCGCTACCAACATGATCTGATCACCGCGGAGGAGACAGAAACATGGCTGGCCAATCGGGGGCTGACGTTTGATGACTTCAGCGATTACTTTACCCGCGAATATTGCGCCAGTGCGGTTCGTGAAAACATTTCCCCGGAGAAAGTCGGATATGATTCCGCAGCGCCAGAGCTGCGCGAGCTGTTTGTAGCGGACTTGATTCTCTCCGGGGAATTAGACCACATGACGACCCAACTGATCTGGCGTCTCGCCGCGCGTTGCGCTGAAAAAGAGATCACTCCAGATGCCGTTTCGGCTGAAGAACGAAGTTTTCTTGATCGTGCCGGGATCAAGCGAGCACAGCTCGGAAAGCGGCTGGAAAGACTGGGGCGCGATGCGACTTGGTTCAATGAAATGCTTGCACTCGAGTCGGCCTACCGGAGACGTTACGAAACGCTGGTTGTTCCGCTGGCGCGCAAGCGGGAATTGGCAATATTGCGGTTACCTCTGACGCGATTCGAAACTGAAGTGATCGAACTGGAATCACGCGATGCCGCGCAGGAAGCGCTGTTCTGCGTGCGTGAAGACGGAATGTCGATGGAAGAAGTTGCTGCAGAAGGGCGCTATCCGTATCGGCGCGCCGACTTTCTTCTGGAAGACATCCCGGCCGAAGGCCAGCAGAGATTTTTAAGCGTTTCAGCGGGCGATGTGCTCGAGCCGCTCGCGCGCGGCGACGGATTCGAACTCTGCCGTATCATTAGCAAGGTTGAGCCACAACCAGACGATCCGACCGTCAAATCGCGGATCGATCAGCGCTTGCTGGCTCGGCATTTCTCCGAACTCGCCAGCAGGTACTTAGAGCGGCGGATCGGCGGCGTTTCAGCTCCAGCGGAATGAAAGTTCAAGACAGCGAAATTCTACGGCGTTCATCGGTCTTCCAGTTTCTGTCCGATGAGCACTTTGGCGCGATCGAGCCGCTGTTACAGGAAGAACACTACGAATTCGGGGACGTGATCGTAAAACAAGACGATCCGGCCGATTCGTTTTACGTTTTGACCAGAGGACGAGCGCGGGCGCTGAAAATCAAACCCGACGGAGAGGAAATCCCGCTGGGCGTCTTGAAACCGGGTGACTCGTTTGGAGAAGCAGCATTGTCGGAAGGAGGAACGCGAAATGCCACGGTGCGCTGCAGCACAGCCGTGGACGTTCTGCGGATCGATCGAGATGATTTTCTGCAGCTCGTCCGCCGGGTACCTGATTTAAAGCAATATGTAGAGACAACGGGCCGGAACAGGGCCCTGCAGAGCTTTCTTTATCAGTTCAGTAATTTCGGCCGGCTTCCGACACCCGTGCTGCGCAGTATGATCGATAAGCTCAAGCCAGTGACGTTTGAAAAAGGAAACTTGATCATTCGCGAAGGAGATGATGCTGGTCCGTTGTACATCCTCCAGAAAGGTCGGGCGCGCGCATTCTCCGGAGTGGACGGAGGAGAACGCAATCTGGCTTTTTACCGCGAGGGCGATTTTTTTGGAGAGCTGTCCATCTTGAACGGATCGCCTCGCGCGGCGTCCGTTGAGGCATTCACCCATTGCGAATTGCTTTCCCTCGAGCCGAAATCGGTGCGGGAATTGCGGCGCCGGTTTCCCGAGTTCGACAAACTGCTGGGCGAGCGTCTCGCGGTTTACCAGGCAAAAACGGAAGCGCGTATTCCGCTGGATTTTACTAGCGAACTGCTGCCTGCCGAAACACAGGTGCAGAACAAAGTCCAGCTGGATGGTGAACGTCCTTCAGCCGAGGCGGAAGACAAAGAGGCGCCCTTTGCCGATGAACAGGGCTTGTTCCGCAAACGCGGCAAGCGGATTCGCAAAATCGATCACATCATGCAGATCGATGAGATGGATTGCGGCGCAGCCAGTCTCGGAATGATCTGCCGCTATTTTGGACGGAAAGTGAGCCTGGCGCGGATCCGGCAGCTGTGTCACACGGCAACGGACGGCACGAGTCTCAAGGCGCTTTCCCGCGCCGCAACGGAACTTGGACTGGCCGCGCGCGCACTGAAAATCTCGCTTCGCAATCTCTCGCTAATGCCGTTGCCAGCCATTGCGCATTGGGAAGGAAATCACTGGATCGTGCTCTACGACGTCGATGAGCAGTTCGCCCGCGTGGCCGACCCTGCGCGTGGCTTGCGAAAGCTTCCCCGACGCGAATTTGAAGCGAAGTGGACAGGGTATGCAGCGCTGTTCGATTACACGCCCGCGTTTGAACAGGCACCGGAAAGCAAACCGACGCTGGCGTGGGTCCTTCCATTTATCGCACGTTCTAAGGTCATCTTGCTGCAAGTGCTGGGGCTGGCTGTCGCTGTCAGTTTTCTGCAACTGCTCTTCCCGGTGTTCACCCAAATGGTGGTCGATAAGGTCATTGTCGAAAACGAACTGGGCCTTTTGAAGCTGATCTTGCTCGGTATGCTTGCCGCGCTTGTCTTCGTGCAACTCGCTAGTCTCGCGCAGGAGTACTTGCTGGCGTTTGTGGCCGTGCGCCTCGATACCGCGGTCCTCGATTTCTTGAGCCGAAAACTTCTTGCCCTGCCAATGACTTATTTCACAAGCCGGCGAACAGGCGACATCCAACGACGGCTCGAAGGTGCGAGGCAGGTTCGAGAATTTGCTGTGCAACACGGAATTTCTGCGCTGCTGGCCGTAGTCCTTCTCGTCGGCGCGGTGATTTTGATGGCGATGTACAGTCCCTTGCTCACCATCGCGTTTCTGGCAACGACGCCGCTGTATGCGGGGCTGATGATTTTTTCGGTAAAAGTGCTTCGTCCGCTGTATCAGGGCGTGGAAGAAAGCCAGGGTAGATATAGTTCGCATCAAATTGATGCCATCAAAGGCATCGAGGCAGTGAAAGCCGCATCGGCTGAGAGCGCATTTCGTGACGCCATGCTGAACGAATTTCTCGCCGTCTCACGAAAACTTTTCAAATCGACCTTCATTGTCATGTCGTGGGACAGCGTTCTTCAAAGCATCGGCCTGCTATCTACTGCGATTTTTCTATGGGTCGGCGCGACTCAGGTCATTAACGGGCACTTGAGCGTTGGCGGTTTCGTCGCGTTTAGTTCACTGACGGCCATGGCCTACGCAGGAATTTTGCGTGCTCTCGGGGTATGGGACACCCTGCAACAGGCCGTCGTCCTGCTGAATCGGCTGAATGACATTTTCGAGCAGGATCCCGAACAGGGGCACGATCGTTCCAGGCTTGTGCCGGTGCATAGCCTCGAAGGGCGAATCGAACTGCGCGGGGTCAGCTTTAGATACGGCGGCCCCGAATCGCCCGACATTTTGAAGAACCTCACGCTGGATCTGGCTCCAGGGCGCATGGTGGCATTCGTGGGGCGCAGCGGCTGCGGGAAAACGACCCTGATCAAATTAATCGCCGGGCTGCTTGAACCTACTGAAGGGACCATCTATTTCGACAATATCGATCTAAAGACCCTCAATTATCGCGACGTCCGCAGAAACATCGGAACAGTCCTGCAGGAGAACCACATGTTTAACGACACGATCGCGCGCAATATTTCGTTTGGGGACCCGGAGCCAGATCTCGATCGGGTGCTTGCCGCCGCGCAAGCCGCAGCGGCGCACGATTTCATTATGCGTCTTCCGCTCGGTTATGAGACAAAGATTGGTGAATCGGGGCTTTCTCTTTCGGGTGGGCAGAAGCAGCGCATCGCAATCGCGCGGGCAATCTATAATAATCCGCCTGTATTAATCTTCGATGAGGCAACCAGCGCTCTGGACACAGAATCGGAACGCGCGATTCAGGAAAATCTCGGTCGATTAATGGCAGGCCGCACCACGATTGTGATCGCGCATCGGCTCAGTACCATTCGCGAAGCGCACTCGATCGTGGTGCTCGAACAGGGAAGCGTTGCCGAGATTGGAACTCATGACGAGCTGATGGCACAACGCGGTCTGTATTATTATCTTTCAAGCCAGCAACTGGGGATCTAAACCACCATCTCCATGAGCTCACAATTAACCGAACGCGGCTCGCTTGATGTTGAATCCGAAATGTTGCCACAGGAGCCACCGCCTTGGATTATCCGTTCGGCGGCCTGGATATTGCTGGGGGCGTTTTTGTTCGCACTGCTTATCGCAATTGTGATGCGACTGCCGGAGACGGTAAGCTGTCCATTCGTCCTGGTTCCCGCCGCCGGCGCCGATCCGATCCAATCGCCCGTGCGAGCTATCATTAGCCATGTTGGGGTGGATGAAGGTCAACCCGTGAAAGCTGGTGAGGAATTGTATGTCTTGCGTTCGGACGAGATTCGCGGCTTGGATACGCAGTTCCGAACGCTCACGGAGGACTTACACAGCAAGGAAGAAAGCCTCGCTCGATATGAGAGCGCTTACGCCCCGCAAATTGGGATCAAAAACGCAGAGATTGAGCAAGCAAAAAGCGAAGTAAAATTTCGTGAGAATCATGCCAGCACGAGTCGCGAACTGGTCACGCGCATGGAGAAATTAGCCAAGCTGGGCGGCGAATCGGAAATCGATCTTGTAAAGCTGAAGCTCGATTTAGCCGGTTCAGAAAAAGATTTGAGCGTCGCCCAAAGGACTGTGCAGCAGGTGAACCTCGACCGTGAGAGAATGGAAACGGAGCATGCCCGCCAACGGGCCGAGCAGCAGTCCGAAATTGAAAAATTAAAGATGCGCATTGGAGCTTTAAAAACCGACTTGGAAAATGCCAACCAAAACTTGCTGACAGTTCGGAGTCGCTATGAGGGCGTGATCATTTCCATGGAGGAGCGCACGACGGGCAGCGTTGTGCAGCCGGGTCAGGTACTCTGCCAAATTGCGCGGAAGGATGCGAAACCACGCGCTCGAATGACATTAAACGAAGCCGGTCTTCCAAAGCTCGCCGTCGCACAGCGCGTCCGGCTTTTTTTTCAAGCTTTTCCATACCAGCGCTACGGCGCCGTGACTGGAAAGCTCGACTGGATCAGCCCGTCAGCTGTCACTTCCAGCGATGGTTCGCACTTCATCGCGCTGGCCTCACTTGATCGTTCGGAGATCTCTGGGCGAGCAGGCCAAAGCTTGCCCCTGCGGGTTGGAATGAGAGGAGAGGCGCACATCATCGTCGGTGGTCGGACGATGATCGAGTACGCGTTCGAGCCGATTCGCCAATTACGGGAGAGCATGAGGCAATAATTTCGGTGCAAGAACCGCCATCCAGACTAAGACTCGAAGACCTTACAACGAGCAACGCCGCCATGGCACGGTGCCTGCAATTGGCGGCGCTCGCAGCGAAGTCTGACGTTCCAGTGGTCCTGCTTGGAGAGACTGGCACAGGTAAAACCTTGCTCGCCCATGCAATCCACAATTCATCAACACGAGCTGGTCGCTCGTTCATCGCATTTAACGCCTCGGCGATCAGCGACACGTTACTCGAAAGCCAACTCTTCGGTCATGAGCGCGGGGCCTTTACGGGCGCACAGCAAACCGTCAAGGGAAAGTTCGAATTAGCCGATGGCGGCACGCTTTTTTTGGATGAGATCTCGGAAATGAGTCCGCTCGCACAGGTGAAAATCCTGCGCGTGCTCGAATACGGCGAATTTGAACGGCTCGGCTCGGAACGAATGCTCACTTCCAACGCGCGAATCATTTGCGCCTCAAACTGTTCGCTGCGCGAACGAGTGCGTCTGGGAAAATTTCGCGAGGACCTCTATCAGCGATTGAACGGCCTCACTCTGCTCATCCCTCCCCTTCGAGAACGGGTGCAGGAATTGCCAGCACTAATTGCCGCGGAATTGAAAGCAGCCGGCTTGAAAGAAGGGAAAAACATCACCGCCATTCATCCTGAAGCGATGGAGAAGTTGCTTCACCACGAGTGGCGCGGAAACCTTCGCGAGCTGAGCCACACTGTGCGCGCCATGACGTTGTTTTGCAACGGTTCGGTGATTTTGCCCGAACATGTCGTTTTTCCTCCTGATCTAGAGACCGATCGGACTAGAACCGACAACGGCAAATCGGTTCCGGTGCTCGGCAATAACCAACCGCAAAACCCTGCTATTGATCTCTCACTCACGAGTGCCGTTAGGAGACACGTCCGGTTCGTCTTCGAGCAGGCAAATCAGAACCAACGGCGTGCGGCGAAACTGCTTGGTATTTCTCGCTCCACACTCGCGCGCCATCTCCGAAACGTGGTTCCAAAGTAGAGCAAGGGTGGTCTAAAAAATGAGCCGACGCGGTCTTAGAATGAACTACACGCTGACTTCAATTTTAATTGGAAATTTGGATTTTTCGTGGAGGACGCGTTGCATAAACACTTCTCGTCTAAGAACAAATGCGATGACCTCTTTTATTTTGGCTGAGTCTTGCGAAACTTGGCATGAATACTGATAATATGGAGAGCCAAAGTGAGTGCACCGAAGAACAAAAAAAATGCGCCCGCCGGAGAGTCAGAGAATCAAAGGCCTAAGCGCAGAAAAGATAAATTGATTCGCCTGGATGACCTGATTCCAAAACAGGACGTTAAGGGCGGGCATCAATTGCTGTTCGGTGCCACTGACACAACAGAAGACACAAAAAACAAGGAAAACTAAAAACCATGCAAGACAAGAAAGAAGAAAAAAAAGGAAAGAAAACCAAAAAAGAGATCAAGGTCCAAGACCTTAAGCCAGTGAAAGACGCCAAAGGCGGCACCGGCCATACAGGCCATATAGGCCACACAGGCCACTAATAAGGTCAAAGAGCCGCACCATGGTTCGATCCCGCGGTGCGGTTTTTTACGTACGCGTCCTACGCAGATCGCTCCTCAATATTTGACTGGCACTCGGTAGCTAATCGCACGAAGCGAGTTGCGGTGTCATGGTGAAGGAGGCGCGCAATTTCCCGCGTGGCGGGATGATTTGAATGCCCTTCTTGTCCTCGAACGCGCGCTGGTCGTGATGATCGGTCAAGCCCCAGCAGGGCTCGATGCAGAGAAACGGCCCGCCGTCGGACCACAATGTCACGTATGGTACGCCTGTAAGATCCATCGTCACCCACCGGCCACTCGGCGGATCGACATAGGAGAATTTCCGCCTTCGGACATCAACCAGCTCGAGGATGATCGAACCGGCCAATTCGTTCTTTGAAAACGGCATTTCGCCACCGGGGAATTCGATGTCGCGCGTTTCCCCCGACAGATAATTTCCAGGCGAAAAGTATCGACGATAAAGCCCCTTTGGCATTTGAAGATGAAAGCTCTCAAAGGAGTCCGCGGCGAATCCGGGATGTAACCCGAATGCCACGTGCGCGGTCAACTCAGGTTCATGGTTCCGAAATTCGAAAACCACGCTCACTTTATCGTTGTCGATGTTGTAAATCAGATCCACGCTAACCTTTAGCGGATACTCGCTCGGCGAGAAATCGTGCGGTGTGATTTGATATCTCAACGAGGCGCTGTCACCGGCTGAAGATTCCACAAAGCGCCATGTCTTAGAGCGAAGAAATCCGTGGTTGCCGCCTCTGATTTCGCGACCCTGGTACACGCTGCGACCATTTTTCAGCCGATGAAGATAATAGCCCATGACCGTCGCGTGGTTTGCCCATCCCTGAGATGGCGTTGACACATCGTTGTCCCGGTAAAGAAAGCCAGTCCACTCTCCGGCTTCATTGATTCGTGCTAGACTGACTAATTCCGCGCCGAGACGCGAGACGACCATTCGAAGACCGTTCTCCTCATCAGTCAGAGTGTCGAGGTATCGATCTTCCCGCTTTTCTTCGGAATGCGAAAACTTCATGGCCACTCATGGGAACAACCCGCGCACCTGTTTTGCCTTGATGACGCGTTCGACGCCGATGGCCATGGCTGCTGTGCGATGCGAAATCTTGTGCTCTTTCGCCCGCTTGATCACCTGCGCAAATGAATGTTCAAGGATGCGGAAAAGTTTATCGGTCACTTCCATTTCCGACCACAGAAACGCCTGCAAGCCCTGCACCCATTCAAAGTAGGAAACAATCACGCCGCCGGCGTTGCAGAGAATGTCGGGTATGACGAAGATCTCGTCCCAGCGATTTTCCAGAATCAGATCTGCCTCGGGCGTGGTCGGGCCATTAGCGGCTTCGGCAAGGATGCGGCATTTGAGCTGACCGGCATTTTTGCCAGTAATTACGCGATCGACCGCGGCCGGGATAAGTACGTCACATGGGAGGATGAGTAATTCGTTTGGATTGACATGGTCGCCCTGAGCAAACGCCCGCAGGTTTCCTTTCTTTAGGACATGTTGTTCGGCCGCTTTAACGTCGATTCCCTTCGGATTGTAGATCGCAGCGTGCGCGTCGCTGATGCCAACGATTTTGAAGCCGCTTTTGTAGGCGAGCGAAAGAGCCGCGACTGAGCCGACGTTGCCAAACCCCTGCACGATGGCGGTACACTTTTCGGGATCCATTTTCAACATGCTCATGGCCCGCTCGATGAGGTAAACAGCGCCGCGCCCGGTTGCTTCGCGCCGGCCTTCGGTGCCACCGATGGCGACCGGTTTGCCGGTGACGATTTCATTGACGGCGTAGCCCATGTAAACGGAGTAGGTGTCCATGAACCAGGCCATGATCTGTTCGTTGGTGCCCATGTCCGGCCCCATGATGTCGGTGTGCGGTCCGACGAACGGAATCATTTCCTGCATGTAACGGCGCGAGACCGCCTCCAGCTCGGTGCGTGATAACTTCGTTGGATCGACGGCCACTCCGCCTTTGGCACCGCCGTACGGCAATTGCGCCAACGCGCATTTCCAGCTCATCCACATCGCCAGGGCAGCTGTCTCGCCCATCGACAACGAAGGCGCGAAACGGGTGCCGCCCTTGGTCGGGCCGAGCGCGATGTGATGTTGAACGCGATAACCTTGGAAGGCTTTAGTGCTGCCATCGTCCATGTGCACTGGCAACGTTACGGCGACGGCGCGTTTCGGATACGTCGCCCACTCGCGATCGTCCTTGTCGATGTTCAAATAATCTGCGATGACGCGAAACTGCTCGCAGGCCATCTGGAAAACTTCATCATCGTAAATCGTCGTCATTGCGATCTCTGTCGGAACCTTCCGCAAAACGCAGGCTTGCTATTTGCGCTGGTGAAGTGGCGGCGTCAACTCCGAAACGTTTCGCGAGTCAAATCCAAAACGCCTCTTTAATAGGGCAGATGCGACGCATGAGGCAAATGCGCCGAAGGATCGACAACCGCGCGAAAACGGCTTGCAGGCTCCCAACCTGCCGGGCCAGTCAAGCTGGCTGACACTCGCGGACGCCAAAGCGCACAAAGATCGACAATCGCGTTTGAAATTCAGTAACGTCGCGTCCGACATGAAAATTGAAACTCTAGCCGTTCACGCCGGGCATGGCGTTGATCCCGCAACGGGAGCAGTAGCCGCCCCGATTTATCTTTCCACAACCTTCGAGCGCGACATCGAAGGCACCTACTCGCGCGGTTTTATGTACACGCGCAACAACAACCCTAATCGAGAGGCCCTAGAGCGCGGGATCAGCGTGCTCGAAGGTGGGGCAGCTGCAGCGGCCTTCGGCTCCGGAACCGGCGCAACGATGTCCATCTTTCAAGCATTGGCACCGGGCGATCACGTACTGGCGCACATCGATGCCTACTACGGCACATCGCGATTGATCCGCGAAATTTTTCTGCGCTGGGGACTCGAAGCCGATTTCGTGGACATGAGCGATCTTGCTGCGGTGAAAAAAGCTTTAAAGCCAAGCACAAAACTGGCCTGGGCCGAAACGCCATCCAATCCTTTGCTTAAAGTTGTCGATCTTGGTGCCGTCTCGGAAATTGTGCGCGGTGCCGGCGCGCTTTTCGTTTGCGACAACACTTGGGCGCCGGTGCTGCAGCGGCCTTTCGATCTCGGCGCCGATTTAATCCTGCACTCAACAACGAAATATTTCGGCGGGCATTGTGATGTTCTGGGAGGAATTGTCGTTGCCAAAATGGAGGATGATTTTTTTCAACGCATCCGCAGCATCCAATACGAGGGCGGCGCAGTCCCCTCACCTTTCGATTGCTGGCTGATTTTGCGCGGCATGCGCACGTTGCCGTGGCGGATGCGCGCGCACTCGGAGAACGCGATGAAAGTTGCGGGTTTCCTCGCCAGCCACCCGCAGGTAGCCCGCGTGCATTATCCTGGGCTGCAGTCGCAGCCGGGCCATGAGATTGCGGCTCGGCAGATGTCATCCTTTGGCGGGATGCTTTCGTTTGAAGTGAAGGATGGACGCGACGCCGCGATGTCAGTGACGGCGAAAACGAAAATTTTCATTCGGGCCACAAGTTTGGGCGGCGTGGAAAGCTTGATTGAGCATCGCGCATCCATCGAGGGGCCCGGCACAACTTCAGACGAAGGTTTGCTACGGTTATCCATTGGCCTCGAAAACGCGGACGATTTGATCGAGGACCTCGATCAAGCACTGAGGTAATTTATAGGGCGTTTCTGCGAAACGCCACAAGGCATCTGAAACAAACGCCCTACAATTCCCGACTTCCAAGTCGTCGCCGGAAAACATCGATGATGTCCTGCACCTCATCTATCCGCAACAAAAAGGCTGCGCCGAAAAACGTCATTGCCCCAAATGCAACCGCCCCGAGAAGCGTGCCTAACTTCTGGAAGAAGCGCAGGCTCGCCCACGCATCAAGCCACCAGTAATTAGCCACCCAGCAGACGAGTGCCAGGAGTGCACCAGCAAGACAAATCTTTCCAAGACCGATTAGCGTCTGGCGTGTCTCCAATCTGCGCGTATGACGGCGCATCAGCGCGTAAAGCAACAGAAAATTGATCGTTGCAACGAGACTCGTCGAAAACGCAAGGCCGCGGTGGCCCCAGCCAAGTTGGAATGTAAAAAGCCAGTTGAGAAAGAGATTCGCGCCGATCGCCAGAAAACTCACGACCATCGGGGTGTTACGTTTGCCGATCGCGTAGAACGCAGGCGTCAGCACTTTCAACACAGCATAAGAAACAAGGCCGATAGCGTAAAATTGTAACGCGCCTGCAGTCTGCCGTGTCATTTCGGCAGTGAACCGCCCGTGCTGATAGATCACGCTGATGATTGGCGATGCAAGCATGGCGAGTCCTATTGCCGACGGTATCGTAAGCAAAAACGCGAGTCGCATTCCACGTGCCAGGATCGTACGAAACTCATCCGTGTTTCCGACGGCGGCGCTCTTCGATACCAGCGGAAGGGTAACGGTGCCGATGGCGACGCCGAAAATTCCCAACGGCAATTGCATTAGCCGAAACGCAATGTTGAGCCAGCTCACCGGGCCGTTTCCAAGACTGGCCGCAAAACCGCTATTGATCAGGACATTTACCTGCACAGCGCTGGCGGCGATTACCGCCGGTCCCATTAATGTCAGCACCGTGCGCACGCCTTCGTCGCGCCAGTGAAAATCGCCGCGATATTTGTAGCCGACATGCCACAGCGAAGGAAATTGCCCTATCAATTGCCAGGCCCCGCCAAGAAGAGTCCCGATCGCCAACCCCACGAGTGACCGGGAGCCGAAATGGGGATCGATCGACCAACCGATTGCCACGCCACCGATGATTGAACCGAGATTAAAGTAACTCGATGCCATGGCCGGCGGACCGAAAACGTGTTTCGCGTTGAGCATTCCCATCACGAGCGCAGCAAGCGATACCAGCAGCATGAATGGCCACATGATTCGAGTAAGCAAAATCGTCAGCGCAGTCTTGTCTGGCGACCAACTTCCCCACGTTAAGAGATCAACAAGCTGCGGCGCGAACACGATGCCGAGCACAGTCACTGCGCTCATGAAAACGGCCGTAAGTGTCGCGACCTTGTTGGCCAGCCGCCAGGCCGATTGGTCGCCCTCGATGGCAATCTTTTTTGAGAATGTCGTGATGAAGGCTGTCGAAAGCGCGCCCTCGGCAAACAAATCGCGCAACAGATTCGGCAAGCGAAACGCCATTAAGAACGCGTCGAGATTTTTTCCGGCCCCAAACAAACCCGCAAACACCATTTCGCGAATCAAACCGAGGACACGACTGGACAGAATGGCGATGCCAACAACGCCCGTTGCCCGGGTGCTCATTTGCCGGTCGTCCGCTGCAGTCATCGGCGAACAAAGAACAACGTCGCCCCGATTGACGAAAGAAAAATTTCGCAGGTAAGTGGGCCGGTTTTTTGTTGTCAGGCTGCCGAAATTTCTTCAAAACTCGACGCCCTTAAGAGATCTGAATCGGGTCGAAGGAGTCGCGCGCCCCGTTCTTCGCCTCTTTCAGGCCTGCCAATGCAGAATCAACTCAACGGGAAAAAGAAAGAAAGCTCTATGAACTCACACAGTCAATCTAAAACAACAACTTCACTGTTTGCCGCGCTCGTGCTCGCTTGTTTTGCGCTTTTACCAAGCGCGCGAGCGGTGACTCCGGCGCCGGATGGAGCTTACCCGGGCTTCAACACGGCTGAGGGATTTAATATTCTCTTTTGGCACCTTCAATACGGCTCTCGGCTTTAGTGCGCTCAAGGCGGACACCAATGGGGGTATCAACACTGCCGTGGATGGTCAGGCACTCTTGAGCAATACCGGCGGCAGCTACAACACGGCGGTAGGTGAAAATGCCCTTGTCAAAAACACCTCGGGCAGCTTCAACATGGCTTTGGGGCAGGGAGCCCTTGCGGCCAATACTGGAGGCCATAGCAACACCGTCATGGGCTTCCAAGCGCTCAATGCCAACACCGCCAGCGGCAACGTGGCTGTCGGTTATCAAGCGCTCAGAGCGAACACAACCGGAATCAGAAACACGGCCGAAGGTTTTCAAGCGCTCCTTAAGAACACCACCGGGCTCGGCAACACAGCCAACGGTCTTACCGCGCTTTACAACAACACCAGCGGCATCGCAAACACGGCTTTTGGCGTCTATGCGCTCTGGCTCAGCTTTAGCGGCAGCCAAAACATTGCCCTGGGCGAGTTCGCTGGCGAGGCCGTGAGCAGTGGCACTAACAATATCTACATCGGCAATGCCGGCATTTCTACCAATTCTAATACAATACGCATTGGTACTTCGGCTGCCTTCACGGATTCAGTGGGCATATCGCATCCTAAACACACGGCTACCTTTATCGCCGGTATTCGTGGGGGTAACAACAGCAAATGCGGCCATACCCGTACTGATAGATACCGTGGGCCAGCTCGGCACGACCAGCTCCTCGCGCCGATTTAAGAAGGAGATCAAGCCGATGGACAAAGCGAGCGAAACGATTCTTGGGCTCAAGCCGGTGACGTTTCACTATAAAAGCGACACGACCGAAACACCACAGTTTGGATTAATCGCCGAGGAAGTGACCGGAGTGAATCCGGGTCTCGTCGTGCGCGATGAGAATGGCGAAATCTACACCGTCCGCTACGACGCAGTGAACGCGATGTTGCTTAATGAGTTTCTCAAAGAGCACCGTAAAGTCCAGGAACAAGGTCGCAAGGCACAGGAACAAGAAGCCACGATCACGCAGCTAAAGAAAGGGATGGAGGTTCTGACCGCACAGCTCAAAGAGCAGGCCGCACAAATTCAAAAGGTGAGTGCCCAGCTTGAAGCGAGAAAGCCTGCACCACGAATGGTCATTAACATCTATCTGCGTTAATCTGTGTTTATCAGTGGCGAAAATAGTTCATCCTTCGGAATTTCGTCGGCTCGACGGAGTCTCGCCCCGCCAGCAGAAGGCGATTAAGGTCAGTCGCGCCTACCTGACTCCGGACCCGTTCCTCCGATAGGATTGACTCGGTCGCGCTGGACCATTTCGTCGAACCGCCACATAGGATTCGCGTAAAACGGGTAGGGCCGGTCGGTTTTGACGGGCCGGTAACGCCAGTGTTTATACATCCAGAGCCAGGGCGCGGGATCTTTTCGCACATACGGTTCGAATGAATTCCAGCATGCCTGCGCGATCTGTTGATGGGTCATCCCGGCAGTATTGTCGATCTTCGGGTGAAAAATGAGCCGGTAGCGTCCATCTGGCAGCGGCTCGCAATGCGCAGGAACGATCGAGGCGCCGGTCTGTTCGTGCAGCCAGGCGTGCGCGGAAGTCACGCTGGTTTTTAATCCAAAACAATCAATCGCCACCGCGCCCTGAGCCGGCGGCACAGTCAGATCGACCAATAGCGCGGTGCTGGCTTTTCGCCGGAGCGCCTTGAAGAGTCGGAGGAGACTACGCTCGCGGGCAATGAATATGTGACCCGATTGTTCCCGCAGTTTTTTGAAGATTGGATCAAGCAGCGAATTTTTGAATTCCTGGGCAATGATTGTGCCTTTCAAATCGAGAAAACCGCAGGCCAGGCTGAGCCATTCGAAGTTGCTGTAGTGATAACACGCGATTATTACGCTGCGGTCCGGGTCAGTGGACCGGCCCGTTTCCTCGAAATTCTGCCACTCAATGTAGCGAGAAAAATTTTCGCGTGTTAAGCGCGAGCTCCAGAAAAGATCGACCATCGTACGCGCAAAATGCTGAAATGATTGGCGGGCTATTCTGCGCCGCTCGCGCGGGGATAATTCATTACCGAATGCGACCTCGAGATTATTCAACGCGACGTCGAATCGATGCCGATCAAAGACGACCATGGTGGCTGCGGCGATTCGCGCCAAATAATGGCAGGCCCTGCGCGACAACAACGGGATCAGTTTTGCCGTAAGTAGAAGTCCGAGCCATTCAAGCCGGTAGCGAATTCGTTTCCATCGCGAACGCATTTCTCACTTTAAGCATGCCGCTAAACGCGTGGCTAGTGTGCGCGGCAACGGCGAAGCAGCGTCTCGCGTTTAGAGACGTTCACTGACCCCGGCCGGGATTAGTCACCGGAGGAAGACCCTTGCGAAACTCCGCCTGCTGTCGCTCGGCTTCGCGTTGTTGCTCCGCCTCGCGTGACGCCTGCTCGGGGTTCGGACCTGGACTTGCGCAGCCGGATAATACAAGATTCAGCAAGGTGATCACAAACACGAGGCCTACTAGCTTTTTCATAGAAGGAGCATAACGGTAATCAGACTAACGAATGCGGCAACCCAAGGGATGCGTCGGTTTTTCCAACATCGCCGCACAAGCCGCGCGGCTATAACTTTTATTCGCGTTGTTTTTCCGATGCCAGTCGCAGGCAATCGCGTTCGAGTATCTTTAAGCGATCGAGAATCTCCTGCAGTGCAAGTTCGTTTTTCAAATTCAACTGGTAATCGAGATCGGAGCGAATCCGGTCTTTATGCGCCTGCCGATTTTGCGACATCATGATAATGGGGGCTTGGAGCGCCTGAAGCATATTAAGTACGACACAGAGGAAGAGGTAGGGATATGGATCGAATCCTCTGTCCATGAGCAACCAGGTGTTCAACAGCACCCAGGCATTAAGAGATATCACTGCCGAGATGATGAATTTCCAACTGCCGCCGAACGACGCGATGATGTCTGCGGCGCGGTCTGCGAAGGTGAGAGTCGCCGCTTCCTCCACATTTACATTGCGGGTGGCGCTATGACGCAACAGCTCATCCGTATGCCGCAGCCGGTTGGCAAGGGCGGTCAGCATTTCCAAGGCGACATCCGGACTGCTCCGCATAAAAGAAAGAAAATGCTCGCGCAAGAGCACTGCCAGGCGGGAGTCCTCGGCCACCACGGCGTCGGCTGAACGTCGTTGGCCATCTAACAGCGCCATTTCACCAAAAAAATCTCCCCGTCCCAATTCCGTCAGCGTCACCTCATGCCCATCGGTGGCCTGAACACAAATTCGCACCTTCCCGCGCTCAATTATGTACATCGCATCGCCTGCCTCGCCGGCGCGAAACAAGAATGTGTTGGCTTTGCAGTCGAGGCTCTCCAGCAATTCGTACAACTTTTTTGCGGCTTCGTCGTCGAGCGATTCAAATAACGGAACCTGACGCAGCGTCTCAACGGTCATCACTTAACAATAGCGAGTGGGTGCGCCGGCGAGAAGCGCCAATTATCCTGGCGCTGCATAGTGTCGCCGCCCCAGCAGATCGCTCGCGCTCCTGGCGTACGCGATCCCTGTTCGCTCAGGCAGCGCCGTTACAGTGGTCCGCTAGCGTTGCAGCTGGGAGTTCGTCTGCGGCAAAGAGAACAAATTTTTGCATGGCATTTAACGAGCCAGTCTGCTATTGCTGCGCTTCAACGTCGGATCTCCGTTTCAACAGGAGGAAAATATGCTGCATCTCATCTGGTATGTCATTGTTGGTTTTCTTGCAGGCTGTGTCGCCAAGGCGCTCTTGCATACGCATCTGTCAATCATGTGGACCATCGTGCTCGGGATTGTCGGCTCGATCATCGGCGGGGCCGTAACGCATCTGTTCTACCCGCCAAGCGCGGGCGGCCGATTTCATCCCGGGGGGATAATCGTCTCCATCCTTGGAGCGATTCTGGTTCTTTATCTTTGGCACAAGTTCAGGCTGCAACTGCCTCGCGGATAGAAATACAATCGAACTATCGCGGCGCTCTCACATTGGCCAAATTGACTTAGGCTGGTTCGATTCTAGGTTGCAGGTCTCGCGCGCTCGCGCAGCCTGAATCGTGAAAAGCGTTCTGTTCGTTTGCACAGGTAATATTTGCCGCAGCCCCATTGCCGAAGGGCTATTTCGCCGCTTGCTTGGAAACCGCAAAGACATCGAGGTCGCTTCGGCGGGCGTGCACGCGGTGCGCGGGCAACCACCGAGCCTTTATGCGGTGCAAGTTTGCGAAGAGGAAGGCGTGGATATTAGCGGTCTCCGCAGCCAGCCGCTCACGGCAGCACTGGTCGATCGCGCCACGCACATTTTCGCCATGACTGGCGCGCATCTCGAGACCATCGAGATGCTCTTCCCTCAAGGCGCGGAAAAATCCTTTTTGCTTCGCGAATTTGAACAGCCCGGCACAACTGTATGGCGCGATGTGCCTGACCCGATCGGTCTCGGCCGGGAAGTTTACGAGGATTGCGCACGCATCGTCAAAAATGCTTTGCCCAGCGTGCTCACCTTCGTCGAACAGGGCGAGTTGGTCCGGCCGGGCACGGCGCGCGGGCCTGACATTTCCTATTCAGTGAGCAACCATGCTCCGCAAATTAAAACGGGAATGATTAGATCGACATCTTCGCCACGTTACGGCGACGCTTTGCGCAGAGTGGATCCGGAGATTTTCGATATGATCACGGCGGAAGAAAAACGGCAACGCGAAAATATCGAACTGATCGCCTCGGAGAATTTCACGAGCCGCGCAGTGATGGAAGCGCAAGGTAGTGTGCTCACGAACAAGTATGCCGAAGGTTACCCCCGAAAGCGCTGGTATGGCGGGTGCGAGAATGTCGATGTTGCTGAACAGTTGGCGATTGATCGCGCGAAACGACTCTTTGGCTGCGAGCACGTGAATGTGCAGCCGCATAGCGGCACACAGGCGAACATGGCAGTCTATTTCGCCGCCATTAAACCGGGCGACAAAATCCTGACGATGAACCTCGCGCACGGAGGACATCTCAGCCATGGGCATCCTGCAAATTTCTCCGGCAAATTTTATCAAGTCACACACTACGGCGTCGATCAGAAGACCGAGCAAATCGATTACGACGCGCTGCAAAAACTGGCCGAAGAGGTGCGGCCCGCGATGATTACCGCCGGCGCGTCCGCTTATCCGCGCACTTTCGATTTTCCCAGGCTCGGGCAAATTGCCGATTCGGTCGGCGCGATTCTTTTCATCGACATGGCGCACATTGCCGGACTGGTGGCGGCCGGCCAGCATCCCAGTCCAATTCCGCATGCGCAATTCATCACCACGACTACGCACAAAAGCCTGCGCGGTCCGCGCGGCGGCATCGTGATGTGCGAGGAAAAATTCGCCAAGATCATCGACTCGACCCTCTTCCCCGGCGTGCAGGGCGGCCCGCTCATGCACGTGATTGCCGCCAAAGCGGTCTGTTTTCACGAAGCGCTCCAGCCGCAATTCCGCGAATATCAGCGGCAAGTAGTCTTGAATGCGAAAGCGCTCGCCGCCGGTCTCGCCAATCACGGATATCGCATCGTTTCAGGCGGCACCGACAATCACCTCATGCTTGTCGATCTTCGCCCGAAGGAAATTAACGGCAAGGAAGCGCAGGAAGTGCTTGATCGCGCCGGGATCACCGTCAACAAAAATGCGATTCCGTTTGACACATATCCAATTTTCAAGCCAGGCGGCATAAGGATTGGAACACCAGCCGTCACCACGCGCGGCATGAAAGAGGAAGAGATGCTGGAAATCGCGGACCTTATTGTTGAGACGCTGGAACATCGCAGCGATGCCGACGCGCTCGAGCGAGTCCGGCGAAAGGTGCTCGATTTAACCAGAAGATTTTCGCTGCCCTGGTAGCAGCCGCTTTTCTCGCACATGAATCGAGGCGCAGATCAGCCGTCCCTGAATCCGCTGCGCGAAGGCATCTCCATCCGCGCAGTGCCACAGCCGTGCACCATCGTGATCTTCGGTGCTACCGGCGATCTTACTCATCGCAAACTGATTCCCGCGCTCTACAACCTTGCCGCCGATGGCGATCTCCCGCCGGCCGTGACAATCGTCGGTTTCGCCCGGCGAGAGAAAAGCGACGACCAATTCCGAAACGAGCTCGAAAACGCGAGTCGCAAGTTTTCGCGCCAGACAGTCCGCGATGACATTTGGAAAACGTTTGCCGAATCGATCGTTTATCATCGAAGCGAGTTCGAAGACGAGGGCGGATATAAAACTCTGGCGAAGCGTCTCGATAAGATCGACAAGGAATCGGGCACCCGTGGCAACCGCCTCTTTTATCTGGCCGCTGCTCCAGACCAATTCGAATCAATTCTAAAGCATCTGAAAGCAGCCGGCTTAAATGAAACCTGCAAAGGGAGCTGGGCCCGCGTAATCGTCGAGAAACCGTTCGGCACCGATCTCCCCTCGGCGCGCGAGCTCAACCGAATCGTGCGCAACTCGTTCACCGAAGAGCAGACCTACCGCATCGATCATTTTCTGGGCAAAGAAACCGCGCAGAATATCCTCGTCCTCCGATTCGCGAACGCGATTTTCGCGCCGCTCTGGAACACGCATTACGTCGACTCGGTACAAATCACCGCGGCGGAAACGCTGGGGGTTGAGACTCGCGCCGGTTTTTACGAACACGCAGGCGCCTTGCGCGACATGGTGCAGAACCACTTGCTCCAGCTCCTTTGCCTTGTGGCCATGGAACCGCCTACTGATCTCGGCGCCGACAGTATTCGAGACGAAAAAGTGAAAGTGATCCGGTCGCTCCGCCATTTGTCGCGCAACGAAGTGGCGGCCAATGTTGTGCGCGGCCAGTACACCGAAGGCGCGATCCACGGCGACCCGGTCGTGGGTTATCGCCAGGAGCAAAACGTCAAGCCGGATTCGCAAACGGAGACGTTCGTCGCGTTGCGTCTGTTCATCGACAACTGGCGCTGGGCTGATGTGCCAATTTACATGCGCGTCGGGAAACGGCTCCCCAAATCGGCGACCGAGATTTCCATTCACTTCAAAAAAGCGCCCGCCGTTCTTTTCAACAAAGAGTTGTGCGATCAGAACGTGCTCGTCATTCGGATACAGCCCGATGAAGGAATTTCATTGCGAATCCACGCGAAAGTGCCGGGCGCGAGTTTTCGCATCGAGCCGGTCAAAATGGATTTTCATTACGGAACG
>QHPD01000125.1:14956-38231 GCA_003218975.1 Verrucomicrobiota bacterium | reverse complement strand
CAGATAGCGCACTGCGTATGAAGTTTCTGCATTTAGCACGCGCATGTTGTCGACCTTCTCCGCTTTACGACAAGTCCTCTCTACGCGGCGGCTCAAGCGTTCGATTCCGAGAAAATTTTTGTCGGGCATGCGCTGGGCAAGCGCGCAAAGAAAGCCGACGTCGCCGCAACCAAGATCGACATGTAACGGCGCGTTGCGCCCGAAGATTTTCTCCAGATCAAGATGATCGATCAACGAATCGAGTTTGATCAGCGGAGAACCTCGAAGGCTCTCAGGACGGTGAGCTAATTCAAGCTCGCTCGCAGGCACGCCGAGGAGAAAAATCAAGCTGCCGCTTTGCTGCCAGAAGCACTGAAGCCGAGAAACAGCATCATCACCGCGAGCACAACGTGCAGCCAGGTATCGGCAGGATTATTTGAAACTACTCAGAGAGTGTTGCCAGTGCCGACCGCGAACCCCCAAATGACAACAATCGCATAGCTAATCCCGAAAATTTGAAACCACGTCCTCGCTGCGCCCGCGCCGGCTGCGGCAGCAAGGAGAAAGATAATCCCCGAAACGATGTGGACCACGTTGTGTGCTCCGTTGACGTGAAAGATCTTAAACAGCATTTCATCGGGAGCGACGCCGGGGACGAACCCCAGAATTCCGATAAGCAAGAACACAATACGAAAGAAGATAACTGCCGCTGGCTTAACCATTTTTTAACCTTTTGTTTGGATTAAGGCTGACCGCTTATGACAGTCCCCCGACTGGTGGCAAGCAAAATAAGTCGAGTTATTCACAACGGCCCGACTGTGCCGATGTCTAAAGAATCGATATCATGCGAAGGTTTCTTTGGGGAACGATTGTCGGGCTTTCCTCGGCCTTCGCTCTGGGTTTTGCCAGCGCAGAGGATTCGTCCGCATCTTCAAAAACAAAGACGGCAATTTTTGCCGGCGGCTGTTTTTGGTGCATCCAGCCGGCCTTCGACAAAGCGAATGGCGTGATCAAGACGGTCGTGGGTTATTGCGGCGGAACGGAACCGAATCCCACGTACGAACTTGTTGCCTCTGAAAAAACACGATACCGCGAATCGATCGAAATCACATACGACCCGGCAAAGATTTCCTACGAACAGTTGCTCGATATTTATTGGCGACAGATCGACCCAACCCAGGCGGACGGCCAGTTCACCGACGTCGGACCAAGTTACCGCGCCGCGATTTTCTACGGCAACAATGACGAGCGAAAAATTGCTGAAGCCTCAAAGGACAAACTGGGGCGCTCCCGAAAATTCAATAAGCCGATCGTCACCGAGATTCTGCCAGCAACTACGTTTTATCCTGCCGAGGCTTATCACCAGAAATACTACCAGCAGAACCCGGAACAGTTTGAAGCATTCGAGAGAGGATCAGGTCGGATTTCCTTCGAAAGGAAAACTTGGGATGATAGAAAATAGATCAGCGGATTCAAACTCGACTTTAGAATCCAAGACGTTGAGTTGAATCCGGCCGCCTCCGAACGCTAGCGTGAACGTTTCGCGCGGGATTTTGGCGAGGGAGATGGATTCATGCTTGGGGCAATCGTGCGGCCTAGCAATTTGCCCGAGCCATCAAAGATGGAATAGCCGGTTTGTTTGCCGTTCTGATCGTAAGAGTAAACGATCTTATGCAGAACGGTGCCGTCCTCTGCGCTTTGGGTTTCTTCCTGAGGTCGGCCCGCGCTGTCGTAGATGTACCGGCTCTTAAACAGAAGGCGACCATCGGGTCCAAAAACATTCCCGCTGGAAAAGCGTCCCGATTCATCCAGGTCGTAATCCATTCTTTGTCGCGTCTTGCCATCCTCGCCAGTCATGGTCGCGACTGCTTTGTGGTGTGCGTCGTCAAATTTGTAAACTGTACGCGAGCCATCGGAATTCATCGTCATCATCACGCGCACGGCGTCGCTCGCGCTCGGCTCGGGCGACTGCGCCAGGCCGAGCGGAACGAGAGAAACCAATGTCGCGAAGGCGATTGTCGATCTTCGAAGGGGCGGCTGCATGTGTCGGAAGAAGAACGCTTAATGCTCAACCCTCAACTTGCAACGGCCAATTAAAACACCGCGAGCGCGCTCCGCACAGATGGCACGCTCCAAACTCCCAAAGGAGCCGTCAGGGGGCGGCTAAAAAATGCCAAAATTTATGTTGACAGATCGCGGGGCTGGGTGGTTAAAAGTGGGGGCAAGTGGGTTAAAATGGATTAACCCGTCCCACGCATGGACTCTGCTTCTCCACCGGAACGGCTCTATGCCGGTCAATTCCGGCATTCTATCGATGAGAAGAATCGCGTCACGGTCCCATCGCGCTGGCGACGAGATAAAGCCGAGGAGCTCATTCTTTTGCCCGAGGCGAATCATCAATTCTTGCTCGTTATGTCGCCGACGGAGTTTGCCCGAATGAGCTCAGCGGCGGAATCAAATGAAAACGTTTCCGCGCGCGATCGCCGCATTTTCCTGCGTCAATTGCACTCCCGCGCACAGCATGCGTCAGCGGATCGACAGGGGCGCCTTGTTTTGCCCGAGGAACTTTGTCGCAAGATTGGGCTGAAAGGCGAAGTGGCGCTTGTGGGCAGTCGCGGACGTTTTGAGATTTGGAATTTGCAACGGTGGAAACGGGCGCACGAGGAGGAAACGCCTACTTATCAGCATGTCGCGAGCGTCATTGGTTTGTGAGCGAATGAATAGCACCAAAATATTATGATCACGTTGTTGTTGGAGCGACCGATCCCCTTGGCCGCCGATCCGTTGCCTATCGAAGAGGAGGCGGAGGAAATGGAAGATTTTGTTTATCATCAGCCAGTGCTCGCCCGGGAAGTTGTCACCCTGCTCGCGCCAAAATCCGGTTCTCTTATCGTTGATGCGACGTGTGGTGGCGGCGGACATACGGAAGCGCTTTTGGAAGCCGGCGCGAATGTAGTGGCACTCGATCAAGACCCCGATGCGGTACGACATGTGACCGAGCATCTGGCGCGCTTCGGGCGACGCATCACTGTGCGCCACGCGAATTTTCGGTATGCTGACAAAGTTCTCGATGAACTTGGGATCGGCGCGATCAACGGCGCGCTACTCGATCTTGGCGTCTCGTCCAGGCAACTCGAAAATGCCGAGCGCGGTTTCAGCCTACTGCGGAACGGTCCGCTCGATATGCGCATGGATCCGCGAAACCCGCTCACTGCGGCGACGATTGTAAACGAGTACAGCGCAGAACAATTGACTCGACTGTTCCGCGAGTTCGGGGAGGAACCGGCCGCTCGGCGTATCGCCAGTTTGATCGTAAAGATGCGCAAGACATCTCCTTTTCGCGAAACGCTTCCGCTGGCGCGCGCAATCGAAAAGGCCGTCGGGCGTCACGGTCGCCGTCATCCCGCCACTCAGGTTTTTCAAGCGCTACGCATGGAAGTGAACGATGAGCTTGGCGCGCTGGAAGAGGGGCTCCGCGTTTTGACGGCGCGTCTCCAAACCGGCGGGCGCGTCGCCGTTATTTCTTTCCATTCGCTGGAAGACCGGATGGTGAAAAGTTTCTTTCGCGATCACAGCCAGGAATGGCTCGACCGGCCGGAGTGGCCCGAGCCACAGCGCAATCCCGATTACGACCTCAAACTGATTACCGCCAAGCCGGTGGAGCCCGCTCCGGAGGAGCAACGCGCCAATCCCCGCTCGCGCAGCGCGAAGCTGCGCGTGGCAGGGAAAATCTAAATGTACCGTTCTCGTCGAAAAAACTGCAATGCGGTAAACGCGGCCTCGCTCGCCCGCTGGATCGTCATGACGGCGTTTCTGGCGCTGGCCGGATTGAGTTACGTCTATCTGACCCTGCAACTCTACCATCTGGGCGAGCGGAAGAAGGCAATCGAGAATGAGCTGGCCAGTCTGCGCACCCAAAACGATGTCACTAACGTGCAGATCGCGGCGCTGACCTCGCGCTCAGCTTTGCAGCGGCGGTTAAAGGAAGGCTACTTGAAAATGATTCCAATTTCCGAGAACAACATCGTCCGGCTGACAATCCCACCGCGGCAAGAGGGCGAAAACGCAATTCAACCGGTGGCCAACCAATCCGGCGCACGATGAGCCCGAATAGCCGAAGCCGCTGTGCGTTGATCTGTGCCGGGTTCATTGCGCTCTTTAGCGTTATCTCGTTTCGATTGATCTATCTTCAGGTGATCAAGCACGACGAGTACGCGGAACTCGCCGCCGAAAAACACGGTTACAAGCAAATCATCTACGCCGAGCGCGGCATCATCTTTGACGCGAACAACGAAGTCCTCGCGCACAATATACCGGTCGAAACAGTGGTGGCCGACGCCACCCGTCTTAACAACCCCCAAGCAGTGGTTAATCTTCTTAGCAATGAACTGGACATCCCTGCCGAGTTGCTCGCAGAAAAATTGAACTGCCAGCGCCGCTACATCGTGATCAAGCGGGAGGTACCGGAATCGCTGGCCAATGCGCTGCGCGAAAAACTGCGTGCCGGCAATTTGGGGGGAATTTATTTCGAATACGACGCCAGTCGCATCTACCCGAACGGGTCCATGCTTTGTCACGTCATCGGATTCACGGATTTTGAGCATCACGGTATTCAGGGCGTGGAAGCTTCGATGGATGAATATCTGCGCGGGCAGGACGGTTATCGCTATGTCGAACGCAACCGTGCCGGGCAAGAGATTGTTCCGTTTCGAGGCCAGGAACGCGCGCCGCGCAACGGCTATCAGGTCCATCTCACTGTCGACCTAGGCTTACAGAACATCATCGAGAATGAAATCGACGCGGCGATGAAGGAATTCACCCCGCAAAAAGCCACCATCATATTAATGCGGCCGCAGACCGGTGAAATTCTTGCCATGGCCAATCGACCGAATTTCGATTTGAATCTTCGCTCCGAAGCAAAGCCGGAGGGAATGAAGAACCGGGCCATCATCGATATGATGGAGCCCGGTTCCACTTTCAAGATTGTCGCTGCCGCCTCCGCACTTAACGAACGCAAGCTCCGGTTTGATTCCAGCGTCTTTTGCGAGAATGGTCTCTGGAACTTCGGCGGCGCAGCCCTGCATGATCATCGCGCCTTTGGATATCTGAGCGTGCGCGACATTCTCATTAAGTCGAGTAACATCGGTGCAGCCAAGCTTGCACTCAGCGTTGGGCAAGAAAAATTTTACGAATACATTCGCCGGTTTGGATTTGGCGAGCGCACCGGAATTGAGCTCCCTGGGGAGATTAACGGAGTGATTCGTCCTCCGCGGTTGTGGAGCAAAATTTCCATCACGCGCATCCCGATGGGACACGAAATCGGAGTTACCCCGTTGCAGATGACTGTGGCGATGGCGACCATTGCCAACAGCGGCAAATTGATCATGCCGCACATCGTCAAATCCATCACTGCTGCAGACGGCAAAGTAATCAGCTCACTTTCGCCGGTAGTATTGCGCCAGGTAATTTCTCCTGAAACTGCGAGACAAATTGGCGATGCGCTGCGAGGCGTTGTAAGTGATCGCGGCACGGCCGCTGCCGCAGCCGTTCCAGGATTTACCATTGCCGGTAAGACGGGCACTGCGCAAAAAGTCGCTCGCAACGGCGGCTACGAACAGGGCAAGTACGTGGTTTCTTTCGTCGGCTATCTTCCAGCCGAGCATCCGGAGTTTGTCGGTCTGGTCATGCTCGACGATGCGCATACCACCAAGCCGGAGCTGAATTACGGTGGCCTCGTTGCAGGGCCGATTTTTTCCCGAGTCGCCGAAAAGGCCGCCCGTTATCTCGATCTTGAGCCGCATGAGGAGATTCGCAAAGCGATCCCTGTAGCACCAGTCCAAAAAACCACACCCGTGGAGCGAGATCGGCCGCCGCGGCGGGCTGCGCCGGTGGAGCGAGTCGCCTTAACCAATGCATCGCGCCATTGAATGCTTCGCTATCGCATGTTGAACTCTCATGCTGCTCAAAACTCTCGTCCCTGCGATTCCAATTCGCAAAATCATCGGGACCATTGATCGCCCGGTGGAAAGCATCGCGTACGACTCGCGGCGAGTGCAAAGGAATGGCATGTTCGTGGCATTGCGGGGCGAAAAAAGCGATGGACACCAATTCATCGGCCAGGCCATCGAAAAAGGCGCCTCGGTGATCGTGGCCGAACGCGAGGGAAGCCATCCACGGGCAACGTTTCTTGTCGTCGAAAATACACGCGCTGCGCTCGCCGATCTCTCGGCAGCTTTTTACCGTTATCCGGCTCGGAAATTAAAATTGGCAGCCGTTACCGGCACCAACGGAAAAACCACCACCACCTTTCTCACCAAGCACATCTGTGAAGCAGCAGGCCTGCGCTGCGGTTTGATTGGGACGGTGCGCTACGAAATTGGCGAACGCGTCTTGCCAGCTATTCGGACGACGCCGGAGTCGCTTGATTTAGTGGAACTGCTCGCGCAAATCCGCGACGCCGGTTGTCGGGCGGCAGCGATGGAAGTTTCCTCGCACGCGCTCGCCCAGGACCGAACACGCGGCCTGGAATGGAACGTCGCGGTCTTTACGAATCTCACCCAGGATCACCTCGATTTTCACGGCACAATGATGAGCTACTTCGATGCAAAGGCAAAACTCTTTACTCAACTCGGTGCTCAGCAGAAAAAACGAAAACCGATGGCAGTTGTGAATATCGACGACCGGTATGGCGAGCAGCTTCTCGACAAGATCGACAAGAATGTCGCCGTGATCACTTATGGCAGAGGCGCGCGCGCGGATTTTCGCGCTTCAAATCCTCGCGTCGAGTTCAGCGGCACCTCCTATCAGCTCGAAGCCGGCGGCAAAAGTTACCTGGTTCGCGTTCCGCTCATCGGCCGGTTTAACGTCTTAAATTCAGTGGCGGCGCTGGCAGCCGCCAATGCTCTGGGAATCAGTCTGCGCGACGCCGTCCTCAGCATCGGTAAGTCATCGCAAATTCCAGGGCGCTTGGAGTTAGTTCCAGCTAAGCGGCAATTTCAGGTTTTCGTCGATTACGCGCACACGCCCGATGCGCTTCGGAACGTTCTCAGGACTCTGCGCGAACTAGAGCCGCATCGCTTGATCGCGGTTTTTGGCTGTGGCGGCGATCGCGACCGGCAAAAACGCCCGATGATGGGCGACATCGTGGATCAATATGCCGACTACGCCATCATTACCTCCGACAATCCGCGGACAGAGGACCCGAACGCCATCCTCGCCGAGATTGAAAACGGCTTTCGCTCCAGTCGCTACGAAAAAATTGTCGATCGAACGGAAGCTATTGGTCGCGCCGTCGCGCTGGCTCAGCCGCGCGACATGGTGTTGATCGCGGGCAAGGGACACGAAAATTACCAGGAGTTCGCGGATTACACGGTCCCGTTTGATGATATTCAAGTCGCGCGCCGCGCGATCGCGGACCACCCGCTGGAATTTTAATGAATCGATTGTCCGTCTTATGAATCCAACCACGCTCTCGCAAATCGCGAAGCTCGCTGGCGGTTCACTTTCCTTCGGGGACGGAACGATTGTGATCGACAAAATCAGCACTGATTCGCGCACGCTGAAGCGCGGCCAATTGTTCGTCGCTTTGCGGGGCGAAAATTTCGATGGTCACAATTTTGTCGAGGCCACGGCAAGGAAAGGCGCGGCCGGTGCGATGGTGGAATCCAATTGGGAGGGGAAAGTTCCGGAAAATTTCCCGCTTATTCGGTCACGAGACACTCTGCAAGCGTACCAAGCGCTTGCTGCTAATTATCGAAAGTCACTCCCGCTCAGAGTCGTCGCGATTACCGGCAGCAACGGCAAAACCACCACTAAAGATTTTACCGCGGCCGTGCTTGCGCGCCGCTTTCGCGTCACGAAAACAGAAGCAAATTTCAACAATCATGTTGGCCTTCCTCGAACCATTTTAGAGGCGACTTCCCAGGATGAAGTCGCCGTGTGGGAGATTGGGATGAATCATCCCGGAGAAGTCGCCGTGTTGGCGAGCTTGGCTGTGCCGGACGTGGCGATGATCACAAACATCGGCGTCGCGCATATTGAGTTTATGGGATCGCGCGAGGCAATCGCGGAGGAGAAAGGCGCCCTTGTCGAAGCTGTCAGCGCTGATGGGACGGTCATTCTGAATGCGGATGATCCCTTTACCAAGCATATCGCCGCGCGCGCGCGCGCCAAAGTCATCCTTGCTGGCACAACTGCCGGGACAATTCGCGCCAGTGAAATAACCCAGAGCGAAAGCGGAACGGATTTCACCTTTCTGGAGGGGGCGCATCGCTGCCGCGCGCAGTTGCCGGTTCCCGGTCTACACATGGTGCAAAATGCGCTGCTCGCGGTCGCTGCAGGTCGGGTCTTCGGCGTCTCTCTAGAGGATTGCGCTGCCGGGCTTATTGCGGCGCCGCTCGCCAAAGCGCGTTTGCAAATCAAGGAGATCGGAGGCGTCGAGTTCATTGACGACAGTTACAACGCCAATCCCGATTCGATGAAAGCGGCCTTGCGCACATTGGCGGAACTGCCTGCTGATGGCAAACGCATCGCCGTTCTTGGAGAAATGAAGGAGCTCGGCGCCGAATCGGAGCGCGGGCACCGAGAAGTCGGCGAAACGGCGGCTGCTTTCGGCATTGATCGGTTGATTGCAATTGGAAACGTCGCCGCCGCGATGGCCGACACCGCTCAACATGCAGGTCTTGAAGATAGCGCGGTCGTAAGATCGACATCAGAGGCCGCTGAGCTTCTAAGTAAGATCGCTGCGCCCGGCGATCTTGTCTTAATCAAAGGAAGCCGCGCCGCGCGGACAGAGGAGGTCATCGAGCAATTCGCGCTTCGTCTTTCGGAATCCGGAATTTCAGTATGATGTACTACCTCCATCGCCTGAGCGCCCACTTCATCGGGTTCAACGTTTTCTTTTATGTTACGTTCCGCGCCATTGCGGCAGCCGTGACAGCTTTCCTAGTCACGTTGGTTTTTGGAAGTTTCATTATTCGAAAACTGGTTGCGCTAAAACTAGGACAACCGGTTCGCGCGGCAGCAGAAGTTCATCGCCTTGCCGAGTTGCACGGGGGAAAACAGGGCACGCCTACCATGGGCGGCGTGCTCATCATCGGGGCGGTCTTGATTTCAAGTCTCCTCTGGGCGCGGCTGGATAACCGCTTCGTTTGGCTTGTCTTGTTCAGTATGGTTTACCTCGGCGCGCTCGGCTTCGCCGACGATTATCTCAAGGTCACTAAAAGAAAATCTGAGGGCATCAGCAGCCGATTCAAATTGGTTTTTCAAATTGTGCTTGCCGCGATTGTCACGGGCGTTTTCCTCACCAGCCCATTGCTCGAAGTGCAGGCCCGCGCGCTCTACGTGCCATTTATCAAAGCGCCGGTCATCGCCAACATGGCTTGGTTTACCTTCGTGTTTTTTGCGCTCGTGATCGTCGGTTCCTCGAATGCCGTTAATCTCACCGACGGCTTGGACGGTCTTGCGGCCGGCTGCACCATCACGGTGGCCTTTGCATACGCATTGCTTGCTTACGCGGCAGGAAATTTCCGCATCGCAGAGTATTTGCAGGTTCCGTTTTATTCTTTTGCTGGGGAGCTGACCGTCGTTTGCGCCGCGCTAGTCGGGGCGGGTCTTGGTTTTCTCTGGTTCAACTGTTATCCGGCAAGGGTTTTCATGGGGGATACCGGATCCCTCGCGATTGGCGGGATGCTTGGAGTAGTTGCCATTTGTTGTAAACAGGAACTGCTCCTGATTGTGGTGGGCGGCGTTTTCGTCATCGAAGCGCTCTCGGTCATTCTCCAGGTGATCAGCTTCAAAGCGACCGGTCGCCGGATTTTTGTCATGTCCCCATTGCATCACCATTTCGAACTGACTGGCTGGAAGGAAAACACCGTGATCGTCCGGTTCTGGATTCTCTCGATTATCTTCGCCTTGCTGGGTTTGGCGACACTGAAACTGAGGTAAGAAGTTGCGTTACAACGAGCAAAACATCGCAGTTCTAGGGGCAGGCTTGAGCGGGACCGCTGCAGCACTCTTGCTGAAGGCGGAGGGCGCTCGCGTGACCGTGCTCGACAGCGCCGAGGAGAAAAATCTGCTCAAATCGACGATCGATAATCTGCGGAAAGAAGGAGTTCGCGTAATCTGCGGCAAAGCGGCGGACGAAGATTCGTCCACTTACCAAATGGCTGTCTTAAGTCCCGGAATCGATCCTGCCTCTCGGCTCGCGCGCAACTTTTCCGGGCGCAAGATCGACATGATCGGCGAACTCGAACTCGGCTGGCGCTTCTGTGAAACGCCGGCGATCGCCGTAACGGGAACAAATGGGAAAACGACAACCACCGAACTGCTCGCGCAGATGTTGAATGCGTGCGGCCAGCGAACAATCGCTTGCGGCAACATTGGTAAGCCACTGTCTGAAGTCGCGCGTGAACGGAAACCGTTGGACGTGCTCACCGTCGAAGTAAGCTCGTTTCAATTGGAAACGACCCAGACATTTCATCCGTCAATTAGTCTCTGGCTCAATTTCGCGCCTGACCATCTCGACCGCTACCGCTCCGTCGCCGATTATCGCGCAGCCAAGCTGCGCATTTTCGAAAATCAAACTGAGCAGGACGTCGCAGTCGTCAACGCCGCGGAAGCGCTGCCGAAAATTCGACCGCGCCGGATCACCTTTAGCGCTTACTCCAATCAAGCAGATTTCCGGCTTTCCAATGGTGCGATTGTTTATCAAAACCAGGCCGTGCTTCGATTGTCCGACACGAAGCTGCGCGGCCTGCATAACATTGAGAATGTGATGGCAACGCTGGCCGCCGGCGTTGCGCGCGGACTCTTATTTGAGCAGATGGTGCCGCCGCTCCGGAATTATGAGCCGCGTCCGCACCGGTGCGAATTTGTGCGCGAAGTCGATGGCGTTGACTACGTGAACGATTCTAAGGCGACGAATCTGGATGCAGTGGAAAAAGCGCTGCGCTCACAGACAAAGCCGGTCATTCTGATCGCCGGGGGCAAGGACAAAGGATTCACCTTCGCCCCGCTGCGGTCTCTTGTGAAAGAAAAAGCTAGATCGACGATCTTAATCGGTGAAATGGCCGAAAGCATCAGGCGTTCCTGGAGCGGCGCGGTCCACTCCGAAATTGCAAACTCGCTAGCAGACGCAGTCGAGCGTGCCCACGTTGTCGCCAAGCCGGGCGACGTCGTCCTCTTTTCGCCAGGAACGTCCTCCTTCGACATGTTCAAAAGCTACGCCGATCGCGGCGATCAATTTCGCACGCTCGTCCAAGCGCTCCCCCCCCTCGACCAATGAAAATGCTGAACCTGCTCAGAGGCAAAAAGATTCGGGTAGCAACCGCGCGTACCGCGCGCCGTTCCGCAGGCGCTGCGGAGATTGACTACGGAGAAATCCCGGAGCCCAATATGAAGCTCTCGCGAGCCCTGCTGATTGTTTTGCTTCTGCATGTGGTCGCGGTCTCCGGCATCATTGCGTTCAACGTAGTTAAGACGCGACAGAGTTCCGTTGTGCCCGCACATTCAGTTAACACAGAGGCAAGTCCGAACGCCACCGTTTCAAATACACCGGTCTCAAGCACTTCAAGTCCTCGGCCTGCGCTTGTGCAAAAAGAAACCAGACCACGTGATGGGGCAACGCCGTCAGATTTGCTCGCGAAATCCGTCGCGACGGACGAGCACAAATCGCAGCACACAAAGCCAGTCGAACACGCAAGAGTGCCCGCATCCTCAGAGAAAGTTTACACCGTCGTCAAAGGGGACAATCCGATGAAGATCGCACGAAAACTTAAAGTTCCTTATGAGGATGTCGTCGCGCTCAACCACATCGAGGACCCGCGGAAATTAAAAGTGGGTCAAAAGCTGCTTGTCCCCAAGAAAGCCACAAAAATAAAAGCAACGAAGAGAAGCGAATGAAAGACTATCTTGAGCACACTTGGAGTTTCCGTGAATGACATGTCCATCTGACCATGCACCGTAAAAGCGCCTACATTCTCTTCCTCGCGGTGCTGGGGCTGCTCGTCATCGGCATCGTCATGCTTTTCAGCACAAGCGCGTTTGCCCGGGACAGTCACGGCGATGTTTATTTCTTTATCCGCCGGCAAGCGATCTGGTTCGGGATCGGCCTTATAGTTTGCGTGTTCGCTGCGCTCGTTGATTACCACTTTTGGCGACGCACTTGGTGGCTTTGGTTCGCCGTTGCCGTCGGCGCTCTGGCGCTGTGCTATTTTCCACACATTGGGATGCGCATAAATGGTTCACGCCGCTGGATTGGCGTGGGACCGATTACCTTTCAGCCGTCTGAGTTAGCCAAACTCGCCGCGATTTTCTTCCTCGCTGCCTGGTTTACGCGCTATGAAACAGCGACCCATAATCTGCTTTTTAGCATTGTTTTTCCGCTCGCGATCGTTGCGTTGCTAGCTGTGCTTGTTCTTGGGGAAGTCGATCTGGGCACTACCGCTTTGCTCGGTGCGACCGCCTTTGTGGTAATGTTTGTCGGCGGAGCCAAACCGCTCTGGCTCGGAGTTGGAGCGTTTGCCGGGCTGGGCGCTCTTCTGGTTGTTGCCACGCAAATATCGCAACGAATGGGCAGGCTCTCGGCGTTTCTCCATCCGCAAGATTTTAAAGAGGACGCCGGTTTGCAACAGATGCAGGCTCTGATCGCCTGGGGCAGTGGCGGAATGGAAGGACTCGGTCTCGGCAATGGCCGCCAGAAAATGCTGTATCTGCCATACGCGCACACCGATTTCATTTTTCCAATCATCGGCGAAGAGCTCGGTCTGCGTTTCAGCCTACTCGTTGTATTTTTATTTGTGATTATCATTGTTTGCGGGATCACGATCGCGCTGCATGCCAGGGATCGTTTCGGCTTGCTCCTTGGCTGTGGCGTTGTCTCGCTGCTGGCGTTACAAGCGGCGGTGAACGTCGGCGTAACCACCTCGCTTTTACCAAACAAAGGCCTGCCGCTGCCTTTCATCAGCTACGGTGGTTCGAACCTCGTCGCTTGTATGTTCGGGATCGGTCTGTTGCTGAACATCTATCGCCAGGGCATTCTTGAACCGCCGCAAAGGAAATCTGCGGCCATGCGTGTCCGAATCACACCGCGCATTTAATCACTTATGAGTCGTACGATTTATATTCAGACAGCTGAGAAGATGGACGGTCAGCTCTTATGAACGCAGTCATCGCATGCGGAGGTACTGGCGGCCATCTTTTCCCCGGCATCGCCGTGGCAGAAGTGCTGCGCGATCGTGGCCACGACGTGATGCTGCTGATTTCCGAAAAGGAGATTGACGCTCTGGCGCTTTCCGGGCACTCCAATTTCCGAGTCGAAAAACTACCCACCGTTGGGCTGCCGTCGCCGTTTTCTCCGGCGTTCTTTGGTTTCGTTCGCCGTTTTTACGAAAGCTTGTCCCTTTGCCGCTCTCTTTACCGTAAATTCAAACCTGAGGTGGTGCTCGGCATGGGTGGATTCACTTCCACTGCGCCGGTGTTGGCCGGGCGGATACGAGGCATTGCGACCTTTATTCACGAATCAAACGCCATTCCTGGAAAAGCGAACCGACTGACGGCGCGGATGGTGCACGCGGTGATGCTCGGCTTTAAGGAATGCGCGCCTTTTTTCCCAAAAACACACACAGAAGTCACCGGCACGCCCGTCCGGACCGAACTCGTGCGTTTGGATCGGCGGGTTGCGCGCCGAAAACTCGGATTGGATGAAGATCTGCCCACGTTGCTTGTGATGGGAGGCAGCCAAGGGGCGAGCGGAATTAATCAAGCGCTGATCAAATCCCTCCCATTCTTGCAAGGGGTGCCGCTCCAGGTGATCCACCTTTCGGGCGCGCGCGATGAACGCCTGGTTGCAGATAACTATCGCCGCGAAAACGTCTCTGCCTATATCGCCGCTTTCCATCATCGAATGGAAGAAGTTTACAGTGCTGCTGATCTCGTTGTCGCGCGAGCCGGCGCGGCTAGTCTGGCTGAGTTCGCCGCTTTTTCATTACCGGCCATCTTGATCCCATTTCCCTATGCCACTGATGATCACCAAACGCGCAACGCGGAAATTTATGCTCGCGTTCAGGCGGCGATTCTCCTCAAGGAGTCAGAGGTCTCCGGCGAATTGCTTGCGCGCAACATCCGCGAGTTGATCCAGGATCGGCAGCGGATTGAGCAAATGGCTGCGAATTGTTCGCATCTGGCACCGAAAGATGCGGCTGGCCGCGTGGCTACGACGATGGAGAAATATACAACTCATGAAGCCCGTGTCTGAAGAATGCGGCGCGCCTTCCCATCGCGTCCTGCCAGTTGATTTATCGCGATTCCTGACGCGTGAGCATCACCGGATTCATCTTGTGGGAGTGGCCGGAAGCGGTATGAGCGGCATCGCCGCGCTCTTACTCGAATTGAGACATGAGGTGAGCGGTTCTGACAAAGTTAGTACAGTGGAAACGGTACGACTGCAACGGCTCGGCCTGCGTTTTCACCAACAACATCGCGCCGAAGACGCGAGGGACGCGGAGCTTGTCGTCTTTTCCTCGGCGATCAAGATCAACAATCCTATTCTGGTAAGCGCGCGGGATTCTGAAAAACCGGTGGCGCGCCGCGCCGAAGCGCTAGCCGCCATCATGCATGACAAGCGCGCCGTTCTTATCGCGGGGATGCACGGCAAGACGACTACGTCCGCGATGGCGGCGCATGTCCTACGTGAAGCCGGGGTCCATCCCTCACATTACGTCGGCGCCGAAATTCCCATTCTTGGGAACAACGCGCATTGGGACCCGCGTGGCGAATACTTCGTCGCGGAGGGCGACGAAAGCGATGGGACGCTGCGCTGCTTTCATCCCGAGCGCACTCTCATTTTAAACATTGAGGAGGAGCACCTTGATTTTTATGCCGATCTAGCTGCGATCAAAAAAGTCTTTGCGCAACTCATCGATCAAACCAGTGGAACAATCTTCTACAACGTTGATGATCCCAACTCTGCGTCATTATGTGCAGCGCGCAGCGACGCCATTTCCTACGGATTTTCTGAGAAGGCCTATTATCGCGGCGTCGATGTCGAACTGCGGGACTTTGCTTCTGTCTTTTGCGTTTATCGACGCGGCGAAAAACTCGGTGAAGTGACCCTTAATGTTTCCGGTCTGCACAATGTTCAGAATGCGCTTGGGGTGATCGCACTCGCCTCCGAGCTTGCAGTTCCGTTCGACAAAATTGCGGCGTCGCTTCGCAAGTTTGAGCACGCGCGGCGGCGGTTTGAAATCAAATACGCCAGCGACCGGTTTTTGCTGGTCGATGATTACGCGCATCACCCCACAGAAATCCGCGCCACTCTCAGAACGGCGAAGTCTATTAGGCGTCCGCGGCTGCTGACGATGTTTCAGCCGCATCGGTTCTCGCGAACCAAAGCGCTGCGCCGCGAATTTGGCAGCGCCTTCGACGATGCCGACCGGATTGTGATCACCGATGTATATCCCGCCAGCGAAACGCCGATTCTCGGAATCAGCGGCCAAACTATCGTCGATGAAATCGCGCGGCACGGACATCGCTGCGTGAATTATCAGCCGCGTCTGAAATGGCTGCATCGCGACGTGGGGAACATGCTGGAGTCCGGCGACCTCGTAGTGAGCCTAGGCGCGGGCAATATTCACGAGCAATTGTCGATTCTGGCTGCCGATCTCGTCATCGCCGAAAAATTGAAAGCGATCGTCGGCGAGCAGGGTGATGTCCGCCTTTACGAGCCGCTCTCGAAACACACCACCTTGCGCGTGGGCGGCCCGGCGCAATTTTGGGTTGAGCCCCGTGACGAGAACGCTTTCGCCACGCTGATCCGTTTTTGCCGCAAGGAAGGCTTGCCGCTTTTCGTAATCGGGCGCGGCTCAAACCTGCTCGTGCGCGACGGCGGTATTTGTGGCGTGGTGGTTCATCCCAGCGGCGGCGATTTCGCGAAAATCGATGTCCACAGCAACGAAATCACTGCTGGGGTAGGCGCCAAGTTGAGAGAAGTCGCCTATGCTGGTAAGGCGGCCGGCCTGGGCGGACTCGAGTGGATGGAAGGCATTCCCGGCGCGGTGGGTGGCAGCTTGCGGATGAACGCCGGGGCCATGGGTTCGCAAACGTTCGAGAACGTCGTGCGCATTCGTTATCTCGACGCAAACGGTGAACCTCACACAAAAACACGCGACGAATTGGAAGTGCATTACCGAAATTTTCCTTTGCTGGAAAATAATTTTGCCGTCTCTGCCGCGTTCCGCGGTCATCCAGCGCCAGCTGAAGAAATCCTCCGCAAACTCGAAGCGTCGCAGGAGAAACGCCGCACCACACAGCCAGCGGCAAAAAGCGCAGGCTGCATTTTTAAAAATCCCGACTCATGTCCGGCAGGAAAATTAGTCGATGAATTGGGCTTAAAAAATTCGTGTGTTGGCCGAGCAAGGGTTTCAGAAGTACACGGCAATTTCATCGTGAACGATGGCGGCGCCACGGCGGCTGACATGCTCGAGTTGATCGAACAGATCAAGAGCGCCGCGCACACAAAGCGCGGGATCGAACTGGAGACCGAAGTGCAAATCGTGGGGGAGCCCGGGTGATGGAACGCGAGGATTTACCGAAAAAAATCGCGGTTCTAATGGGAGGCCCCGGCTCCGAGCGCGACGTTTCGCTCGCGACAGGGCGAGGCGTATCGAAGGCGCTTCGCTCGTTAGGCACGCAGGTGGTGGAGATCGATGTCCAAGACGAAAACTTCCAATTATCGGATGATACCGATCTTGCGTTCCTTACCATTCACGGAACTTTCGGTGAAGACGGTCAGCTTCAGAGGATTCTGGAGCGCCGCGGGATCGCTTACACCGGTGATAGCGTAGAGGGAAGCGAGATCGCTTTCGACAAAATTCGATCAAAAGAAAAATTTCGGGATCACGGGGTAACGACTCCTGTCTGGGAAGTGATTCGTCCCGGCCAACACCCAACGATTCCGTTGCCGGTCGTCGTCAAGCCGCCACGCGAGGGCTCGACGGTGGGCGTTGTGATCGTCAAGAGTGAAGGCGAAATCGAATCCGCTATCAGCGAAGCCGCAAGGTACGGCCGCGAATTGTTGATAGAAAAATTTGTGTCCGGTCGGGAATTGACGATCGGTATCCTCGGTGAGCAGGCCTTGCCCATTCTCGAAATAATTCCCAAGGGCGGCTTTTACGATTTCAATAACAAGTATCCGTTTCTAAACCCGCAGGCCGGCGGTGGCGCGGAGCATGTCTGCCCGGCGAAGATCGACGCAGCAAAGACAAGGGAGATTCAGGAGCTGGCGCTCCGCGCATTTCGCGCAGTCGGCCTGCAGGTATATGGGCGCGTGGACGCGATTTTATCCGAGAGCGGGCAGCCGTTCATCCTGGAAATCAACACCATCCCAGGAATGACTGAGGCAAGTCTTCTACCTGAAGCCGCGGCGGCCGCGGGGATAAGTTATGTCGATCTTTGCGCGCGCATCATTGCGCTTTCCCGCGTCAGAACCAGAGGGAGCGGGAAATGAAGCTGGCGCAAAACAACTCCCGGTCACGCAATCGGCGCATGTCCAACATGCGCAAGCGTCGTCAGCAACACTTACTCGACGTAAAAGTGCGCTCGCGCAGAGCGACGCAGCATCGTATCCGAAAAGTTCTGGTCTTTTTCTCCAAGCTAGCGTTGGTAGCACTGTTTTGCGGTGGCGGCTACGTCGGCGCGCGCGAAGCCGCAAGGCGCTTTTTCTTTGACAATCCAGATTATCAGCTCAAGGCCATTGAACTGCAGACAGACGGCACCTTGCAACGCGAACAGATTCTGAGGACGGCCGATTTGCGTGAGGGCGAAAATATTTTCAGGGTGAACCTGGCGCGTGTTCACGACCAGATACAGCAGCTGCCGCAGGTCGACGAGGTGCAGGTGGTGCGCAAATTGCCCGGCGAGATCGACATCCATGTGGTGGAACGAAAGCCGGTCGCGTGGCTTACAAATGAGAAAGAAATTTCGGATCCCTTTGTATCGGATGCTGCTTTTCTTGTGGACGCGCGAGGCGTTTTGATGAAAGAAAAGAAGTTGTTGCCGGAATATCTTGGATTGCCGCTCATTTTGGGATGCTCGAGTGAATCGCTCGAACCGGGAAAAATCGTCGAATCTCCCGAAGCAAAAACGGCGCTGGAACTGCTGCGTTTGAGCGCGAGCAGTTTTATGCAGACGCGCTTTCAGATTCGTGAGATCGATCTTTCCAAAAGCTATTGTCTCCTTGTGACAGACAAAAATCACAGCCGCGTTGCGTTTGGGTTGAATGATCTCGAAGAACAATTGCAGCGGCTGGAACGATTCCTTGATTATTGCGACCACACAAAACAAGAGTTGGAGACGTTGAACTTGGTCGTGCAACGAAATATTCCCGTGACGTTTGCCAAACCTGCGGCGGCAGTCATCAACGACACGATCGAGCCCGCCGTAGAGCCGCAGGTTTTGAAAGCGATCCCGGTGCATGCGCAGGGAAAGAGCGCGCCGCGAGCGTCAAACGCGCATCGCAACTCAGCGCCGCTGGCTAGTCAGCGGCACAAAAAGGATTAACATCCGTGGCAAGTAATAATTTGATGGTCGGCCTTGAGATTGGCACATCCAAAATCTGTGTCGTCGTTGGCGAAAGCCGGACCGACGGCACAGTCAAAATCCTGGGAGTCGGCCAGGCGCCGTCGCGCGGCGTGCGCAAGGGCGAGATCGTTGATTTCGAAACCGCAATGAAATGCGTGCACGAGGCAGTAGTCGATGCCGAACAGAAAAGCGACGTCATGATTCGGAGTGTTTACGTGGCTGTCGCCGGCTCGCATCTTCAAAGCTTCAACAATCGCGGTTGCGTCATGCTGCCCGAAGACCGCGATGAGATTGATGAGCAGGATGTCGAAGACGTGAAAAGCAACGCGCGCGAGGTGAGCATCCCGGCGCAAAACGCTTTTCTGCATTCTATCATTCAACATTATCACGTGGACGGGCAAGACGGCGTGCTTAATCCGATTGGGATGTCCGGGCAAAAGTTGGAAGCCGATTTTCACATCATCCACGGCATGCGCACGCGGATTCAGAACAGCATCCGCTGTGTCAAGGAGCTGCCGCTGGAGGTCGAGGACGTCGTGTTCTCGGCGCTCGCTTCCGCGCAAGTGGTCCTTACTAAGAATCAAAAAGATCTCGGCGCGCTGGTGATCGATATGGGCGGGGGAACAACCGATTATGTTTTGTATGCCGATGGGGCAATCAGGCAAAGCGGTTGCCTGGCCATAGGCGGCGACCACATCACCAACGATATTTCGATGGGCCTGCGCATACCAATGGCGCGTGCGGAGAAATTAAAAATCGAAGAGGGCAGTTGCATTCTTGGGAATTGTTTGCCAGGCGACATGATCTTGCTCAAGGACGATTCCGGTTTTGCCGGGAAGGAGATCGAGCGCGAGACGCTGAACACGATCATTCACCTGCGATTGCGTGAAACCTTGGAGTTGCTCAAACGCAGGCTCGACGAAGAATCGTATCTTAATTACCTCGGCGGCGGCATTTTCATTACTGGAGGATGCAGTCTTCTCAACGGTCTTGATTATCTCGCCGGAGAGATTTTCGAGTTGCCCGCGCAAGTAGTGCACGCTCATACCACCTCTGGCCTCACCTCCGCGGTGGAAAACCCGCAGTTTTCAACCGCCATCGGCCTGATCAAATATGCGCAAGCGGTGCAGAGAGATCGCCGGCCGCGTCGCTTCGGACGAATCTTTGGAAAATTTTTTAGCGGAATACGATGATGATCAATCGAACTGTGCATAGGGCGCGCCGCAAACGCTCGATCTCGGACGGTCCGGCGTCCCGTCAATCCATATGATTCAGCTTAGCAAGAGTTACAGTTTGCCCGACAGCGTGGAAGATTTCATTCCTATCAAAATAGTCAGCGTCGGCGGCGCCGGCTTAAACGCGCTCGATCGCATTGTGCTCGACGGTCTGGAGAGAGCCGAGGTGGTTGCGATCAATACCGATGTGCAGTCGCTGGCGAGCTCGGTCGCCGCGCACAAAGTACAGCTCGGCCGGAACGTCACTCGCGGCTTGGGTGCGGGCGGAGACCCGGAGCTTGGGTATCAGGCGGCAGTCGAATCGTCAGAGGAAATCCGCGAAGCATTGGCGAACGCACGAATGATTTTAATTTGCGCGGGGCTTGGTGGAGGCACCGGGTCGGGCGCTGCCCCCTTAATCGCCCAGCTTGCGCGCGAAGCCGGTGCGCTCGTGCTGGGCTTTGTGACTCTTCCATTTTCGTTCGAAGGCAAACGGCGTAACGCGCAGGCTCGCGAGGCACTCGACCGCCTCGATCAGTTCGCGAATGCCGTGATTTGCTTCGAAAATGATCAAATGGCCGATATCGTTCCGCCAAAAGCAGGGATTCATCAGGCATTCGCCAGTGCGGACATGTTGATCAGTCAAAGTGTGCGGTCGATTGTAAACGTGATCCAGCGCCCCGGACTCATTCGCATTGGATTCGATGATCTGTTAGCAGCTTTGCGCAGGCGCAATGGCCGTTGCTTGTTTGGCTTCGGCGAATCCGATTCAGACAATCGCGCCCACGACGCGCTGACGCAGGCGCTGAAAAATCCGCTGATGGATCGTGGGCGAATGTTATCGGACGCCGCTCGTATCCTGGTTCACATAGCAGGCGGACCAGGTATGACCTTATCCGAAGTCGAAGTCCTGATGCAGGAGCTTGGGCGCCACGTCAATGAGCAGACGCAGATCCTGTTCGGCACTGCCGTGGACGGCCGAATGGGAAATCGCTTGAGTGTGACCATCATCAGTTCGCTTGCCGCTGATGGCGACATTGCGCTCGACGGCGTCACGTCGCTGCCGGTCGCCGTGCCGACGCCCTCGATTTGGGAACAGCAACCCCAACCGCAGACGAGCGTCGACAGCGTGCCGGAATCGATCCCGATGCCCGAACCGCCGCGTGTGCCGCCGATTGATTTTGCCCCGATCGAGCAGGAGCCGCCAATTAAAGAGCCCGCCCCGCCGGCAACGTCTCTTAGTAAAAAGGCTGAATCCTCTTCCGTCGCAGCGCAAGGCAGGAGTGCGCCAGTAAAAAAAACAAATCCGGTCGAAGAAAAATTACCGGCGAAACAGGAAGTCCTGCAATTTGAGCCGGTGACGCGCGGTCGCTTTGAAAAAAGCGAACCGACCATCGTCGAAGGCGAAGATCTCGATGTACCGACCTATCTGCGAAAGAACATCAAAGTGAAGTGAAGGAGGGCAGCCATCTTGGCTGTTATGGCACGCAGGCGTCTCGCCTGCAGTCTTGTTAAAACAGGTGGGACGCCTGTTTGCCCTGACAGGCTAGGAAGCCTGTCTTCCTATTTCTTCATTAACTCCAGCACCGCTGTCGTCATTCCGATAATGCCCGTGCGAATGGTTGGCTCGGGAACTGGCGCGAACTTGCTCGAGTGCAGGCTCGGCAATTCTTTCCCTTCTTTTTTATATTCGGCGATTTTCGCAGGATCGACAGCGCCAATGTGGAAGTCGACCGCCGGAATTGAATGGTCCGCCAGACTGTATTCCGAAAAATCTTCGCCCCCCATCGTGGGATCGACCATCTGGACGTTCTCGTCGCCGAGCGCTCTTTTCCAAACGGTAACTAGTCGTCTGGTTAATTTCGGATTGTTGTATGTCGCAGGCAGACCTTCGTTCAAAACAGTTACAGCCGGCATTCGATCGGCCGGAACACCGCCCGCGCTCGCGACACCCTTTGCAATTTGACTGATCGCCGCAAGGACGCGATCTCGCACGTCTGCTTTGTAAGTGCGAACGGTCAGCTGCTCTTCACTTCATCCGGGATGATGTTGTGCTTCGTGCCGCCATGAATTGAGCCGACTGTCACCACAATTGGATCAATCGGATTGTTTTCCCGGCTGGCAATCGTTTGCCACATGCTGATCATTTCCGCGGCGAGCACGACCGGGTCCTTCGTCTTGTGTGGATAGGCCCCGTGGCCACCAACTCCGAAAACCGTCACGTCGACTGCGTCGACGTTCGCGTAAGTGTAACCTTCGGTTACGCCGATATGGCCAATCGGCATTTGCGCGTTGTCATGAAATCCGAGCGCGAAATTCGGTTTGCCGAATCGGTCGTAGAGTCCGCCCTTAAGCAACGCGCGGGCGCCGCCGATTGCCTCTTCCGCCGGTTGACCAACAAAAATAATCGTCCCCGCCCATTGATCTTTCAGTTTCTGTAATGCTCGCGCGGTGCCGATGAAAGCGGCGATATGAGCATCGTGACCGCAGGCATGCATCACGGAAACCTCCTGACCGCTGTCATTTTTAGTCGTAACTTTGCTCGCGTAGGGCAGCCCGCTTCCTCCTTCACCGGCAACGCATCCATGTCGGTGCGCACGAGCGTTGTCGGCCCCTCGCCATTCTTCATCACGCCGACAACGCCGAAGCAGGTGAGGCTGGGCTTGTCGTATTTGCCGACGGGTTCGGTGACTTCGCAGCCGGCGGCTTTCAAATCCTTGGCCACAATCGCAGCCGTGCGTTCTTCATGGCCCGATAATTCAGGATGGGTGTGAACGTCTTTGTAAATCGCGAGCAGTGATGGCAGTTCCGCATCGGCGAGTGATTGCGGTGTTTGCTGCGCAAAAACGGGAACACTGATCAAGATCGACAAGAGCAGAATCAAAAAGCAGGGAGACTACATAAGGAAAGGGCACAGATTACACAAATTCCCGAGATTGGCGCAGAGAAAATTGGAGAGCAGGCAGCTAGCGTGCCGCGTTCGGCGAGCGCGCAACACTCATTTTGAATCTGCGTACAATCTGGGCAATCTGTGGATGACTCATGGAATTCGAGAAAAACACAATGCTCTTCGGCGCTGATCCCACGCCGCGCATCGTCGCCATTGAACTGGGCGAGACCGGCACGGTTATAGTTTATCGCCGGGAAAAGGACGGATCGACAATCGCCGACGTCGAGCCGTTCCATCCCTTCGTCTGGGCCGACAGCGACGTTGTCGATCTTGGCATCGAAACCGAAAAACTTCGCGGCGATCTCAAGTATGGCTGGCTAATTACAGTCGATAGCTGGAAAGAACTCATTGCACTACGCAACGGACTCAAGAATTCGCGGCGCGATTTCTTCGCCTTCACCGATCCGGTACAGCACTATCTCACCGCCACAGGGCGCACTTTGTTCAAAGATTTGCCGTTCGAAGAACTGAAACGAATGCAGATCGAAGTGCTCTCTGTAGCCGGAATCGATGAGCCCGGCGACAAAGATCACGTCATGAGCATCGCGCTCTCGGA
>QHPD01000125.1:0-14860 GCA_003218975.1 Verrucomicrobiota bacterium | reverse complement strand
TGGGGACGCAGCGATGGTTTTCTTCGTTCACGGCCGTCACGACTCCAAATCGCAGAAAAAACTATCGATTATCCGAAGTTCACAGTGGGTGGCCGTCATTTTGTCGACACTTTCTTGCTCGCGCAATTTTACGATGTCGGCATGCGTTCCCTTGCCGGTTTCGAACGGACCGATGTTGCCCGGCATTTTGATCTTTGCGACAACGACGAAATCTCGGCGCTGACTGGCAAGGAACTGCAGCGCGCGTACATGGATGATACGGATACATTTCACCGGCGCGCGTTATGTGGCGTCCGGGAGACGCGCGCCTTATCGGACCTGCTGAGCCCGAGCTACTTCATCCAGGCGCAAATTTTTCCTTACAACTACCAGGATGTCATCGTGCGCGGTAACGCCACGCGCATCAACGCGCTGTTCCTGCGCGAATATTTCCGGCGGCGCCATTCGATTCCCGAACTGCCGATGGCGCGCGCATTCGAAGGCGGTTACACCGACATCTTCTTCACCGGCGTGGCGCGCAACGTCTGGCATTGCGACATCACCTCGCTTTATCCGTCAGTGATATTGCAATTCGATTGCTTTCCGGCAACGGACCAACTCCAAATTTTCCGCCATCTGATCACTGACGTCCGCGCATTTCGATTAGAGGCGAAAGCGGAAATGCGCGCGGAAAAAGATCCTGCCAGACAACATCATCTCCAGGCGCTGCAAAACACATTCAAAATCCTGCTCAACAGTTTCTACGGCTATCTCGGGTTCGCGCAGGGGCATTTCGCCGACTTCGACGCCGCCGCGCGTGTCACCCAGATCGGACGCGATTTATTGAAAAAAATGATCGACTGGTTAGGCGAACATGGCGCGCAGGTCATCGAGGTCGATACTGACGGAATTTATTTCGTCCCGCCGGTCAAGATCGCCATCGACGAATTGCGCGACGATCTGGCCAAGAAGTTGCCTGAGGGCATCGAGGTCGAATTCGATGAGCAGCTCGAGGCGATGTTCAGCTACAAGGCGAAGAATTACGCACTGCTCACAAAAGATGGTGATGTCATCATCAAAGGCGGCGCACTCAAATCGCGCGGACTCGAGAAATTCCAACGCGTTTTCCTAGAAGAAATGATCAAGCTCATTATGCAGGGAAAACCGGAAGCGATTGTCGATCTTCGGAATGAATTCGACAGGAAAATTCGGAACCGTGAATGGAAGATCGACATGTTGATCAAGACCGACACTCTCCAGGATTCGCTCGACAAATACCGGGCGAAGATTGCCAGCTCAGCGCGCAATCGTGCGGCCGCGTACGAGCTCGCCTTAGCCAGCGGTCGAAATTACAAACCTGGCGACCAGATTAGCTACTACATCAAAGCGACGCCGAAAAAAGTCCCCGCCTACGAAGCCGCCAAACCGGCTAACGAATTCGACCCCGAAAACCGCGATGAAAACGTCGATTACTACGTCGCCAAACTCGATGAGCTGATGAAAAAATTTGGTGGACTTATCGCCGCTGCGGATTCAACTGCGAAGCAGGAGACCTTAGCTCTGTAAGGAGGCATTCTGGTTGTGAACACACGACTTCTGTCACTGTTAACAATTGTCACGCTCCTCGTCGGCGCTGACCGGGCCTCCTCAGCTGAAAACGATCTCGCCACAATCAAAGCCGAGATTGCGAAGCGGCATGATGAGGCCGTGAAGCGGTTGCAGGACTGGATAGGGCAGGTCTCGATCGCGGCGGAGGATCGCGGATATCCGGAAGGCGCGGAGTACATGGCGAAACTCGCGCGTGATGCCGGATTTCAACAGGCGACGGTGATCAACACCGGCGGGAAACCGGGTGTGTTCGCAACATTGGATGCAGGCGCGCCGAAAACGGTTGGCCTCTATTTCATGTATGACGTGAAACAGTTCGATCCGGCGGAGTGGACGTCGCCGCCGACCGAAGCGCGAATCGTAGACAAACCGCAGCTGGGCAAAGTAATCCTCGGCCGCGGTGCGGTGAATCAGAAAGGACCGGAAGCAGCGTTCCTGGTGGCACTCCATGCGATCCGCGGCGCGGGAAAGAAGATGCCCGTGAGCTTGGTGATGGTGGCCGAAGGCGAAGAGGAAATTGGTTCGCCACACATTCCGCAACTCGTTAGGCGGCCGGAAGTGCTGGCAGCACTGAAGAAATGTGTTGGTGTGTTCATGCCGTCGGCCACGCAGGATTTGGACGGCGTTGTTACTGTTAACCTCGGATCCAAAGGCGTGATCGAGCTGGAGCTGGTGTCGAGCGGCGAAAAATGGGGACGCGGTCCGGCCAAGGACATTCACTCCTCGCTCAAGGCGATGGTGGACAGCCCGGCGTGGCATTTAGTGAAAGCGCTCGATACGCTCGTCTCAGACGGCGGCAATGAAATCAAGATCGACAATTACCCAAAGCCGCGTCCGCTGAGCGCGCAGGAGAAATCCATGATCGAGAACGTGTCGAAGGTTCGAAGTGAAGCACAGGCGAAGAAGCTGTTTAGCGTGCAGCACTGGATCCACGATCTGCCGTGGGAGCAAGCGAACGAACGGCTCGAATCACAGCCGACGGTGAACATCGAAGGTTTGGTCGGCGGTTACACTGGGCCCGGGGGCAAAACCGTTTTGCCGCATCGCGCCGTTGCGAAGATCGACATGCGGCTCGTGCCCGATATGAAAGCGGCGGACGCACTAGCCGCGTTGAAAGCGCATCTGGCGAAGCGCGGCTTTGGCGACATCGAAGTGAACATGACCGGCGGCTACGATCCCACCAGCACATCGGCTGATTCCGCGCTCATCAAAGCGCAGGTCGCCACCTACAAAAAGTTCGGAATTGATCCGCTACTCTGGCCACGTAACGCCGGTTCTTATCCAGGTTACGTCTTTACCGGTGAGCCGCTGAAACTTGCCGCCGGCCATTTCGGACTGGGCCACGGGAGCGGTGCCCACGCGCCGGACGAGTATTACATCATCGAATCGGCGAATCCGAAAGTACAGGGATTCGATGGTGCGGTGATGTCTTTCGTCGAATATCTCTACGAGTTGGCGAAGTAACAATGAGAGCCGGGCTTATTTTATCATTCGGTACAATGCAACGACCATCGATATGACCGGCCAGGCCGAAACTGCCGTGATCAGGCTGAAGACCGCGAGCTCGGCGAAATAATCGCGGCCCGCTTCCGCGCCGAAGAAATCGCTGCTCAATTTGCGGAACATGCGGAGCTTCGAAATACGGAACGCGTCTCCAGAAATTGGAGAAGAGCTGCCGCCCGGGTTTGGGCTCGGTTGATAGAAGCAATCCGTTAAAGGACCGCTTTGGTGATTGCGCTGGGCGCGGGTATCGCGACGTAAGTCACGCTGGTTGGTACTAATGTAAGGTATTGGGTTCATAATGTTTTCTGAAGTGAGGTGGTGTTCGATTCGAATGAGCTCGGCAAAAGGCGCCGGGTGATTCCACCACTGGGGTGCCGCAGAAAGCGGGCTCCAACTTGGCGAGATCGAAACGCGCTTATCCAGCCTGCCGGTCATCGGCGGCCAAAAGCGGCGTGTTGATCGTTTTCATCTGCATCTATCTACAGGGGTTTCGGGATCTGTCCAGGACCCTTGGATCAATTAAGTCGTAAATGCCTCAGCCAGTAGGAGAAGCAGTCCTGGTTTATTTTGTATTTGCATACTCAAAGGCAGAGCCTCATACCTTGATCGGCATAATCCGGACGAGATCGCCGGCAGGGTTTGCCGTTTTTGTTGGCGGCGTGCTTTAAACACGCCGCCACTCAGCGTCTGCGGCTACACTAGCTTGGCGTCGAGATTGATGTGGGCACCGGCGAGAGCGACTGATACCGGGCAGGTCTTCTTGGTCAGCTCGGCTTGCTCGCGAAATTTCGCTTCGTCGATTCCCGGAACATCGGCTTCGGTTTTTAAATCAATAGAAGTGATTTTGAAACCGCCCTCCGCTTGCTCCAGTTTCACTGTCGCTGTGGTGGTGACGCGTCTGGCGGGGTGCCCTGCTTTTTCGAGGTTGAACGACAGGGCCATCGAGAAGCAGCCGGCCTCCGCCGCGCCAATGAGCTCTTCCGGATTTGTGCCTTTTCCTTCTTCGAAGCGCGATGAAAATGAATAAGGTCCCTCGAACGCGCCGCTGCCGAGTTTCATGGTTCCCCTGCCCTGCTTCAGTGTGCCTTCCCACACAGCCGATCCAGTTCGTGTTGCCATTGTTTTACCTCCTTTGATTGTTGCTTAGTTAATTCGTCCTCGAACGAAACTCGCGCAACTGTTCGGACGCGGCTGAGTAAAAACAGCTGAATGGATGCGGACACTAGCGAAACGATTACGCCGGTTCCGGCTGCGAAGTTTCGGGGAAGGGAGCAACCTTACGACGTTGCGCGTCAGCCAAAGCGCGCTGCGCACGGGCGAGCCAAAGACTAAGGACGCACCAGCCAGCCACGACTGGAACGGCAACAAAACTGATGCTTGCGAGTCCCAAACCGACCGCGTGCAGACCGCCATACGACCAGGCGCCTAACTGGTCACCGACGCGGTATCCTAATGTGTCCGTCACACTTTTGACTTTGTACTTATCTTCACGCCGCAAAACCGTGAACAGGATTTCGCGAGAAGGTCGCATCAACGCATAAGCGGCGGCGCGGCGCACCACTTGAAAGGCGGCGAGCAAGCCCAGACTTGGCGCGATACCCATCGCACCGAAGCCGACCATGCTCAGAAAAGGCATGGCCACGAGCGTGAAGCCAACACCGAACCATTTTAATAAGCGTCCGGTCAGGAAAATCTGGATCACTACAGTGATGCTGTTGACCCACATGTCCAGGCTGGCAAGAAAGGCGGTGCGAGCATTGCTGTCCTGAAGAGCCGCACGCGTCAGGTCCGATTGTTGAAAATAGGCCCAAGTCGACGTGGTCGTGTAGATGAGCATCGAAGCGGCTAATCCGAACAAATAGGGAGAACGCGCAATGTGCGTCAGACCGGACCAAATGGATCCGCCGATAGGTTTCTCATTGACGGCGGTCGCTCTCCCCGCCTCCGTGAAACCGCTCGGGAAAAATCGAACAAGTAAGATCGCTAGCAAGAATATTACTGCGGAAATCACAAGAAGATTGGCGGGACCAATTTGCTGAACGTAATGCTTGGTGATGTACGGGCCGAGAATACCGCCGAGAGATCCACCGACCGCGATGAAGCCATAAAGCCGCTTACCCTGCTCGACCGTGAAGAGGTCCGTCATGAAGGCCCAGAAGATGGCGGTGTTGAAGAGATTGAAGACGCTGACCCAAACAAAAAGCGCTCGTCCGATCCAGACTTGTTGCTCCTGCGAGCCGGTCCTCATCAAGATGAAAAAAAGCGCAAGATTAAAAATGAAAAACCCATAGGCCAGTGGGATGAATCTTCGCCGCGACATGCGCGCCACGATGGCGGCGAACACGGCGTTGGCGATCAGCATGGCCACGAGCGTGGCCGTAAACATCCACGGTAACGTTTCGAGCTTATTGGCGCCGGCGATACTGTCGCGGATCGGCCGCATGATGTAATAGCCCCCGAGAACCAGGAAATTAAAAACGAACGCGAGCCAGAGCGCGCGGATTTCGTCCGGTTTTACGTCAACGATCTTTGTCAGCAGCTTCGTCATGCTGTAGCCACGGTCCTATGGGGCGTCTCAGTCAAGGGTCCACAGGGCCGTGGCTACATCTGTTTTCCTCACACGGCAAGAACTTCTGCGTAGCAAACACGCGTTATCTCACATGGAAATACGCGTCTTTTAGTGCGCCGCCAGCTCGAGGGATTTCTTGCTGATGTTGGCCAGCAATGATATCCACTTCGGTCAACATGCCAGGCCGCAATCTTACGCGTCGTGAGGCGTCCAGACTGATTGGTGCCGGTGCAGCCGGCTTGCTATTGCATATTCCCACATTGCGGGCGCAAGCGGCAACCCAATCATCAAGTATGCTGGCACGAGCGATTCCTTCTTTAGGTGAGAAACTTCCGGTCATTGGACTCGGAACTTGGAACGTGTTCGATGTCAATCTTACGCCAGAGAACAGAACGCAACTCGCAGAAGTGATGTCCCTGTTCGTGAAGCGCGGCGGACGCGTGGTTGATTCCTCGCCGATGTACGGCCGTGCCGAAGGCGTCATCGGCGAACTCGCCGCCAAATTGGGTTTGCGCGATTCACTCTTTATCGCCACCAAAGTTTGGACGGCGGGTAAAGAGGCAGGGATCGCGATGATGGAACGCTCGATGGATCGTTTTCGAACCAAGCGAATTGACCTGATGCAGGTCCACAACTTGGTCGATGTCGAAACACAGATGTCTTCACTTCGAGAGTGGAAAACAAAGGGACGCATCCGCTACACAGGTATCACCCACTCACAGGCGCGCGGCTTTTACGAAGTAGAAAGAATCATGCGTAGTCAGAAACCCGATTTTGTCCAGATTAACTACTCGATCATGGAGCCCGAAGCGGCCCAACGCATCCTGCCGCTGGCTCAAGAGCTTCGCATGGCGGTGATCATTAATCGGCCATTTGGTGGCGGCGGTTTGTTTGGGCGGGTCGCCGCAAAATCGCTGCCGCCCTGGGCTGCCGAAATCGATTGTCGATCATGGGCTCAGTTCTTTCTGAAGTGGATTGTGGCCCATCCCGTGGTCACCTGCGTGATACCTGCAACAAACAATCCGCAGCACATTGAAGATAACATGGCCGCCGGCCTAGGCCGACTTCCCGACGCAAAAATGCGTCAGCGAATGATCGCATTTGTCTCCTCGCTGTAGGACCAGTTCTCCAGAGTCAACTGGGTCTCCAGGCTTCAACGAGAAACTGCGATTTTTTTAAAAAAACCGCTTGCGGAGACAGCGAATCTCATCGATAGGTCGGGCGCTTTATGCGAAAAATCTCCCCCTTTCTCCTTATGAGCTTTTGTTGCGCAGCGTTTTGTCCGCGTCCAGCAGAAGCGTTGATCGCGCAGGCGGCTAAACCCAAGTTTACCTACAAGGATGCGTCCGGGAAAAAGCAGTCGGTAGAAATCGTGGACAAGTATTATCCGAAGAAAATTGTTCAACCATTTGCCAAGATCGATCCGAAGATTGACCCGAAACTGCGTCAGGCTGCCACGATTGCCCAGGAACGCGCGCACGCCCATTCCCTCTCGAAGTGCTGGCATTATGTGAAGGAAGCGCTTGTTGCCGCTGGCGTGGTGCGTTCGCGACCGGCAACGCTGTTGGCGAAGCAAGCGGGGCAGGAACTGGTGAACAATTATGGGTTCAAGAAGCTGCCTGTATCGGATCCTTACCAAGCGCCAGTCGGTGCGGTGCTGGTTTATGGAGCGACTAGCGCGGCTGGCCACGTGGAGATTCGCACGCAGGATGGATTTGTGAGCGATTTCCGCTCCAAAACGCCATCCCGTCGTCCGCTGATTGGGGTTTTCGCGAAGACTTAGTTCGCGTTGGTTCGGCGGGTTAAGGGCGGTCTGATATTCGGACCGCACGAGCCGCGGCGATTCGGGCGTCCAAAATTCAGCGTTGGCAAATTGTTCGGCGGCGCTGGAATCTTGACTTATCATGCAGCCGATTCGCATCGCCATGTGGTCGGGCCCGCGGAACATCTCGACCGCCATGATGCGGGCCTGGGGCAATCGACCGGACACAGTCGTCGTCGATGAACCGTTTTATGCCTATTACCTAAAGGCGACTGGTAAAAAGCATCCATGTGCGGATGAAGTGATCGCCGCTGGCGAAATCGATTGGCGAAAAGTAGTGGCGCAACTAACTGGCCCGATCCCAAAGGGTAAACACATTTTGTTTCAGAAGCAGATGACGCATCATCTCCTGCCGGAGGTGGATCGACAATGGCTCGATGCCGTGAAGAATTGTTTCCTCATTCGCGATCCGCGCGAAGTGATTGCCTCATATGTCAAGAAGCGAGAGGCTCCAGCGCTGGAAGAACTCGGCTTTGTACAGCAGGCGGAGATTTTTGGTTTCGTCCGCACTCGCAGGAATTCGACTCCGCCGATCCTGGACGCGAAAGACGTGCTGGAAAATCCTGAACGAATGTTGCGTCTGCTTTGCGAGGCAGTCGGTGTCGAATTTAGCGAATCGATGCTTTCCTGGCCGCCAGGCTTGCAAGAAACCGACGGTATTTGGGCAAAGCATTGGTACGGCGAAGTGGCAAGATCGACATCGTTTCGGCCGTATCGCGCGAAGCATGCTGAGATACCGGCGCATCTGCGCGAAGTCCACGAGCGCTGCCGCGAGTGTTATGAGCGGCTTTATGAATACCGATTATGTTAAGAATCATCCACAGATTCACAGATTTACGCTCAAGAATGGTCCTCCGGGGCCGAGACCGTTTCTGAAATAATTTCCGAAAATCTGTGTAATCTATGGACCTAAAAATGTTGCAGAAATTCGACGAGCGAAACCGCGACCTGATTGTGAACATCAACGGGCAGTTGATGCATCGCGATAAAGCAGGGATCAGCCCATTCGATTCGGCGGTGCAGGGCGGCGATGCGGTGTGGGAAGGATTGCGACTCTACAACGGTCGGATTTTCAAGCTCCACGAACATCTCGAGCGGCTGGAGCATTCGGCCCGAGCCCTGTCGTTCGCAGAAATCCCCCGGCGGGAAGAAATCATTGAGGAAATCAAATGCACGCTTGCCGCGAACAAAATGCGCGACGGTGTTCATATTCGCCTCACACTAACCCGCGGCGTGAAAATCACCTCCGGCATGGACCCGCGGCTGAATCAGAGCGAGCCGACGTTGATCGTGCTCGCCGAACACAAAGCGCCGGTTTACGCGAAGACGGGACTGACTTTGATCACGAGCAAGATCCGCCGGCCGCCTCCGGAGATTCTCGATGCGCGAATTCATCACGCGAATCTGCTGAATTCCATTCTCGCGAAGATCGAAGCGAACAACGCAGGCGCCGACGATGCCCTCATGCTAGATACACGCGGCTTCGTCGCGGAAACGAACGCGACGCACGTGTTCATCGTGCGCAATGGCGATCTCGCGACGAGCCGCGTCGTGGCGTGCCCTGAGGGAATTACTCGGGCGACTGTGATCGAGATTTGTGCTGCCGAAAAATTTCGTTGCATCGAAACCGATTTGTCGCTCGTCGATGTTTATGGAGCCAATGAGATATTTTGCACCGGCACGATGGGCGAACTCGCTGCGGTAACCAAGATCGACAACCGCCAGATCGGTGGCGGGCAAGTCGGTCCGATCACAAAACGTTTAAGCGATCTTTACGCCCAACGTACCGCGAGCGAAGGAGTCCAGGTCGTTTAGCTGCTTGGCTTCCATCAGATCGATGGGCGTCTTGGGGGGTTGTTGGCGTAGATGTCGGCGTCGGCTTGCCAGTTTCGGCAAAGAGGTCTAAGAGAACAGTCTTGTGATCGACTACATTCAAAAGGGCGGTTTGTTGATGTGGCCAATTCTGGCATGCAGCATCATCTCTATTGCGGTGTTTGTCGAACGGCTCTTTTACTTGCACCGGGCAACAATTCATGTTGGTGAATTTTTGAAGGGCCTCTCGAATATCATCCGGCGACGCAATTTCGCTGAGGCGTTGCATGAATCGGCCGGCACGCCGGGACCGGTCGCGCGGGTGATTCACGCTGCAATTATCCGGCACGATGCGCCGCGTGCCGAACTCCGCGACATTGTGCAGGAAGCGGCGCAATTGGAGGTACCGAAGCTGGAACGCTTTCTTCCGGTGCTGGCTACGATCGCTTTCCTCACCCCGCTGCTGGGCTTGCTCGGAACCGTTGCCGGCATGATCGACGCTTTCGGCACTGTCGCCTCCAGTGGCGGCTATGCCAGCGTGACCGAACTCTCCAGCGGCGTTTACAAAAGCCTGTTGACGACCGCCGCAGGCCTGGTCGTCGCCACGCCAACTTTTGTTGCCTACAGTTACCTCTCCGCGCGCGTTAACAGCATGCTGCATGATATGGAACGCGCCGGGATTGAGATCGTTCACATGTTGACCGAGAGTCGGCCAGTTAGCGGTATCATCAGTTTTCAAGCACCGCAGGAAACGGTCGAGTCCGAGGCACGTATCGACTGATTGTTTTGCTAAATCGAAAAGCATCCCTGCCATATGAAACTGAGTCGAACGAGGGACTATAACTTCGGCTGGCTAGTGCTCCTAGCACTGGTCGATGCAGCGTTCCTTCTGGTTTTTTTCCTGTTGCTGAGTTCGAATTTTATTTTGCAACCGGGAATCTCCGTTTCCATGCCGTTCTCGCGGTTCACACTTGCACCGCAGATCAACCAGCAAATCATCAGCATCACTGGCGGCGCAGCGCCGGCCATTTACTTTCGGGACCAAAGGGTCACGATCGAACAGCTCGGGCCGTTACTGGACGCGGCGAAGCGCGACGGTCAATCGGTAATCATTAAAGCTGATCGTTTAACTCCCTACGAAACGGTTATCCGGGTAACAAACGTTGCGCTCGAACACGGGATCACTTCGGTAGCGCTGGCTGCGAGTCCGCCCCAATGAACGCCTCTGCCCTGGATCCGGCTGCCGACCCGCTTCTCTTTAACTGGGAGCCACCGCAGCGCGAGCGATTGGCGATCGCGGGTTTCCTAGCAGTGTCGACTCTCGCGCATGCCATCTGCTTCTATCTTTTTCAGATCGTATATCCGCCAACGGTTTCGTTGTTGCCACCGCCAGCGCGGGTGAGTGTAATCAGCTCTAGCTCGGAAGAAGGACAAAGCTCGCTTCGCTGGATTGACGCAGAAGATCCAGCGCTCGCCTTTACCACTCAGCGCCCACCCGAAGCCAGGTTGCGCGCCTCGCCCAAGGTCGAACATGTCCCATCTTATCTTACCGTTGCGCCGGTCCTAAAAGAGGTTTCGTCTCCGGCTGTCGATCTGCGCATTCCGAGTGCGCATCCGCCAGGGCCCGTGCCGTTTCTTCATCGCCAGCCAACGCCAGCCGTTGGCCCGACCAGAACGTCCGTCTCGTTTTCGGAGGAGCTTCAGCGTTTAGGCGGTCTGACTCTGCCGGAGCCCAGTTTTAGCGCATCCAATAACGAAACGCCTGAAGCGATCCGGTTTCGCGTGGCTGTTGGCGGGACAGGCGAAGTTCGCTATTGCTTTCCCCTGAACTCTTCAGGCGATCCCGTTCTCGATGAACAAGCGCGTCGCTATCTGACGCTGTGCCGATTCCCTTCACAGCACGGGCAACCTTTCGAACTCGTTTGGGGAATTGCGACAGTCGAATGGGGAACCGATGTCGCTCGCCCGCAGCCGGGACCGATAGAAACCGCTACTCCGTGATCCGCGTCAGTCTCGCTGCCCTAGTCACGATTTATTTGCTCCTTTTTCTTGCGATAGTTTTCTTACTCTGGATACTGGGGGAATGGAGCCGCCGGCGGCGGGAGCGCCGGGCCTTACAATACCGGCTGCGCTGCGTGATCTGCGCGTTCGAATTTGACGATCGAACCGACGCATTGCTGCCGCGGTGCCCGCGGTGCGGAAGTTTAAACGAGCGATTTAGAATGGAGCAAATTTAAGCATGGGAATGTGGATTGGTCGCAATCGCAAAGCACGAGTGACTTACGGATTTGACGAGATCGCCCTCGTGCCGGGCCGCGTAACGATCAATCCGAACGAAGTGGATATTACCTTCCGTTTACCGCGCAAAGAAGCGGAGCCGCTCGCGTTGAAGATTCCCATTCTGGTAAGCGCCATGGATGGCGTGGTCGATGTCCGCTTCGCTATCGCCATGAGTAACCTCGGCGGCCTTGCTGTTCTGAATCTGGAAGGCGTGCAAACGCGCTACAAGAATCCGCAAGAAGTTTTGCAAAAAATTGTCGAGGCCGATAAAGCCGACATTACCGCGCTGCTACAAAGAATTTATCAGGAACCCATCCAGGAGGATTTGATCGCTGCGCGCGTGCGACAGATTAAAGACGGCGGCGCGCTGGCAGCGGTCAGCTCCATTCCGCAGCGCGCGGCGCAATTTGGAAAGATCGCGCAGGAAGCCGGGGCCGATGTTTTCGTTGTACAGAGCACGGTTTCCACTGTCCGGCATATTTCGTCGGAATATAAATCGCTCGATCTGGAAAAATTTTGCCGGGAGATGCGCATTCCAGTGGTCGTCGGCAATACCGTCGGCTACGATGTGACCTTCGAGATCATGGAATGTGGACCGGCTGCGGTGCTAGTCGGCGTTGGACCTGGGGCAGCTTGCACCTCGCGTGGCGTCCTCGGCCTCGGTGTTCCGCAAGTCACCGCCACAGTCGATTGCGCCGCGGCCCGCGACGCTTACTTCAAAAAAACTTCGCGGTACGTGCCGATCATTACCGATGGTGGGATGAGCAGAGGTGGCGACGTTTGCAAAGCGCTCGCTTGTGGCGCGGACGCCGTAATGGTGGGCAGTGCTTTTGCCAGGGCGGAGGACGCGCCCGGCCGAGGCTATCACTGGGGAATGGCGACTCCACATGCAAATCTGCCGCGAGGAACGCGCATCAAGGTTGGCGCCACTGGCTCGTTAAAACAAATCCTGTTCGGTCCGGCAGAAGTGGACGATGGCAGTCAAAATTTAGTCGGCGCAATCACGACGTGCATGGGAAACGTGGGCGCGCGTAACATTGCTGAATTTCAGCAAACTGAGATTATCATAGCGCCCTCGATCAAGACCGAAGGAAAACTCTTCCAAACCGTTCAAAGCGTCGGAATGGGAACCAGCTGAAAAAGTGACAAGTGACCTGTGACAAGTTAATTGTCGCTCGCTGCTTTTTTACTTAACACTCATCACCCATCACTTATGAATGATCGCAGGGTCGTCATTACCGGTCTGGGCGCTGTCACCCCCATCGGGAACGACGTGGAGACATTTTGGTCGAACCTGAAGAACGGCGTTAGCGGTATTCGCAAAATCGATGCATTCGATACCACCGGTTACGATTGCCAAATTGGCGGGCAAGTCCGCGATTTCGATCCGAAACCATTCTTCAAAAATCCAAAGGATGTCCGCCGCACCGATCGTTTCGCACACCTCGCAATGGCAGCAGCAAAAATGGCGCTGGAGGATAGCGGGATTGATGTGGAGAAACTGGAGCGACGAGATCGTTTCGGTGTCCTTGTCAGCAGCGGAATCGGCGGACTGAAAACGCTGCAGGATCAGTTGCAGATCCTGTTGGCAAAAGGACCCGGGCGAAACTCGCCGTTCACCATCCCTATGTTGATTAGCAATATGGCCAGCGGCCTCATCTCAATGGAGTTCGATCTGCACGGACCAAACATGTGTATCGTTACCGCCTGCGCGACATCGAACAATGCGATCGGCGAATCCTGGCGAATCATCAAATTTGGCGATGCGGATATTTTTCTTGCTGGAGGCTCGGAGGCTTCGATTGTCGAGATCGGTCTGGGCGGATTCTCAGCAATGAAAGCGCTCAGCACACGCAACGATGAACCTGAGCGTGCTTCCCGGCCGTTCGATCGCGACCGCGACGGTTTCGTCATGAGCGAGGGCGCAGGAATTGTGGTCGTGGAGGAATTGGAGCATGCCAAAGCGCGTGGCGCGAAGATTTACTGTGAAATTATAGGATACGGTCTTTCTGCCGATGCTTATCATATGACGGCTCCACCACCGGATGGCGAAGGCGCGGCACGCGCCATGCAATTGGCGCTTGAGCATGCGCGGATATCACCTGAGCAGGTGGATTATATCAATGCGCATGCCACTTCGACCGATATTGGCGATCTGTGCGAGACGCGCGCCATCAAGCAGGTCTTCGGAGAAGATGCGTACAAACTCTCCATTAGCTCTACAAAATCGATGACGGGCCATTTGTTAGGCGGCGCCGGTGGAGCAGAAATGGCAGCGTGTGCGCTTGCGATCCGCGATTCCGTAATTCCGCCAACGATCAATCTGGAAAATCCCGGCGAAGGATGTGATCTCGATTACACGTCAAACGTCGCCCGCGAAAAGAAGGTGCGCGTCGCCCTGAATAACTCCTTCGGTTTCGGCGGTCACAATGCCACTCTCGTCGTCGCCGCTTTTGAAAAGTAGCACCTAGCTGCGTGGCTTTGACTACTCACGATTCACCGATCACTATTCACTCTGTGGATCACACGCGGGCATAGCTTAATGGTAAAGTTCCAGCCTTCCAAGCTGGCCATGCGGGTTCGATTCCCGTTGCCCGCTAATTCCATCTTCCCATCGTAAACGCACGTCAACAAACGTCGTTGACATGCTTGGATGTTCTGACTTATAGTTCTGACTGGCTTATGGCATCAATCACTAAAGACGCACACCAGCCGCCGAGAAGCCCGTTCTGGATTGCCTGTTACAACGGCATCGGGAGCGATGGAATGGTTCGGCGGCTAAAACGCAGCACGAAAACCACTGACAGAAAATTGGCGCAGAGATTAGCCGATGAATGGGAAACGCTCGAAAAACTCGCAGGCGAAAAACGGCTAACTGAGAGTCATTGTCGCAAAGTCATTGCGCAGATGTACGAACGCACCACTGGCGAACCACTGCATTTTAACACGGCCCGCGAGTGGCTGACCGAATGGATAGAGAGCAAGAAAAACGAAACGGAACTGCGCGCTTTCCTCAAATACAAGCAAATCGTAAACGAGTTCCTGGCGCACATCGGCAAAAAGGCAGACCACCTTTTGCGCGAGATCACACAAACAGATATTCGCTCGTGGCGAGACGCGCTAAAGCGCAAAGGGCTTGCAGCGCCAACCGTCAATCACGCGATTAAGATTCTGCGGATGCCGTTCAACGCGGCGCATGACGCGGGACACATCGAAATCAATCCCACTAAGAACGCTGTGCGCCCGCTCCGCGATGAAGCGCGCGACGTGTCCAAAGATGTGTTCAC
>QHPD01000079.1 GCA_003218975.1 Verrucomicrobiota bacterium | reverse complement strand
AATGACGCCTTCTGCAAATGGACGATTGAAACGAACATTCTCGACAGCAAAGGGCATGGGCTCCTCGCCAAGTGCGATCAAGGCATCTTTTGCAGCAGCGGCGTCGCGTTCGGCCAGTGCGCAAACAAGCCAAAAATCAGCGATACTCGGCACCGCGGCAGGATTTGTGGCTCGAATGGAATCGATTGTTTGATGCAACGGCCGGGTATCGGCTTTCCAAGCAAAGTCGACGTACGCAAGCCATACTTTCGTAAAGGCATCGTTAGGTTCAAAAGCCAATGCGCGGGCCAACCAGGGTTTTGCTTCCGCATAGCGCCGACAAAACCAGTAATTCGATGCAACCCCCAGTCCCATCGTTCCAATATCGCGAGGGTTCAGCTCCACCGAGCGCTCCAGATTTCGCGTAGATTCTTCCCAGCGCCCCTGGCGCCTCTGGATGAGACCCGTCAGGTCGAATATCCGCGGATCATTCCGCAACGTCTGGCGGGCAACTTCCAGTTCAGCCAAAGCACCGTCATAATCGAGGTATCCCCAATAAAGATTCTGCCCACGCGCGAGATGCGTTTCACCAGCATCGGGACGAAGGCGAGAGGCGGCTTGAAGGGCGGCTTCCGCTAACGCCAGGCGCGCAGATGTATGGTCGTCGCCAAAAAAATAAAGGGCGTCATGAGCGAAGGCGAGCTGACAATACGCATCGAAGAACGATGGATCACGAGCGACAGCCTGGGTTAGCAGATCGACCGCCTGGAGGGTATCCGCTTTCGGGATCGAGCCTATCCTCAGCAGGATATTTTTGGCGCGCGTGTAAAGATCGAACGCGCTGATATCGTTCGTCGGGGGAAGTTGGATGGCGTTCTTTTCGCTTGGTGAAAGTTTTGCCTGTAACTGATCGGCAATCGTCTTTGCGATCTCGCTCTGAATGGCGAACACGTCCGCCAAGTCGCGGTCATAAGTTTGAGCCCATAGGTGTCGATCGGTGCGGGCATCAACTAACTGCGCGTTGACGCGCACACGATTGCCAGTGCGCTGAACGCTTCCTTCTACCACATGCGCCACATTTAATTGTTGCCCGATCTGGCGCAGGTTGCGCGCCATCCCACTCTTGTATGGCATCACACTCGTGCGACTGATCACTTTTAGATCGGCCACTTTCGCGAGGTCAGTCACGATCTCGTCCTGCACGCCATCGGCGAAATAGGCGTTTTGTTTGTCGTCGCTGAGATTCTCGAACGGCAGGACGGCGATCGATTTCTCAGGCGCACTCTGTGTGATTGGCTCCACCGCCACTGGCTGCTTCGCTTCTTCAACAAGTTTTTCAAAACGTGGGTCGCCGCGCAGCGGATCCCAGAACGGCAGCAGTTTCAATTGACCATAGCTAGGGCTGCTTGGACGGCGGATGATGCTGGCAAGCTGTTCGCAGGCGAGATCTTTGTCACCGACCCATGCAGCGATTATGGCCAAATACTTGACCATGTCCGTGCCATTCATTGAATCTTTTTCCACAGGAAGAAGCTCGACCGCGCGCCGGCCTTTGCGCAGCGCTTCCTCTTTCCGCCCGAGACCGGCGTCGATCAAACCAAGCACGCACAGCGCCGGGCCGTAATTTGGTTGAGCTTGGACGATTTTCTCCTGCTCCGCGCGTGCAGTAATAAAAGCCGACCGCGCTTTCTCATCGTCTTTTGTCATACGCGCGATAACGCCCTCTATGAATGGACGATTGAAAGGAACGTTGTCGTTAGCGAAGCTACTTGGCTCCTCGCCAAACGCGATCAAGGCATCTTTTGCAGCAGCGGCGTCGCGTTCGGCCAGTGCGCAAATAAGCCAATCAGCGGCGATACTCGGAATCGCAGCGGGATTTGTGGCCCGAATTGAATCGATTGTTTGATGCAACGGCCGGGTATCGGCTTTCCAAGCAAAGTCGACGCCCGCAAGCCTTACTTTCGTAACGGCATCGTTAGGTTCGAAAGCCAATACACGGGCGAACCACGGTTTTGCTTCCGCATAGCGCCGAAGGCCCGAGTAATTCCCTGCAACTCCCAGCACCAGCGTTTCAATATCGCGCGGGTTCAGCTCCACTGTGCGCTCAAAGTTTCTCGTGGATTCTTCCCAGCGCCCCTGACGCCTCTGGATGACACCCATCAGCTCGAATGTCCGCGCATCGTTAGGCAACGTCTGGCGGGCAACCTCCACTTCAGCCAGAGCACCGTCGTAATCGCCGTACGCCCAATAAAGATTCCGCCCACGTGCGAGATGCGTTTCACCAGCATCGGGACGAAGGCGAGAGGCGGCTTGAAGAGCTGCTTCCGCTAACGCCAGACGCGCAGATGTATGATCGAGGCCAAAGAAATAAAGCGCGTCATGAGCGTAGGCGAGCTGGCAATACGCATCGAAAAACGATGGATCACGCGCGACAGCCTGGTTCAGCAGATCGACCGCCTCTAGTAAATTAGCTTTCCCGACAAAGGCCGTCCTCAGTAGAATATTTTTGGCGCGGGTGTAGAGATCGAACGCGCTGATATCGCTCGTCGGGTGACGTTCGATTGCATTCTTTTCACGCGGCGAAAGTTTCGCCTGCAATTGGTCGGCAATCGTCTTTGCGATCTCACTTTGAATGGCGAACACGTCCGCCAGATCGCGGTCATAACTTTGGGCCCATAGGTGCCGATCGGTACGGGCATCAACCAACTGCGCGTTGACACGCACCCGATTGCCGGCTCGCTGGACACTTCCTTCCACCACATGCGCGACACCTAATTGCTGACCGATCACGCGCATGTTGCGCGGCATCCCGCTTTTGTATGGCATCACACTCGTCCGGCTGATCACTTTCAGATCGGCCACTTTCGCGAGGTCACTGAGGATCTCGTCCTGCATGCCATCGGCGAAAAGGGCGTTCTCTTGTTCCTTGCTCAGATTGCTAAACGGCAGCACTGCAATGCTTTTCTCCGGCGGTGCCGAATTCGAAGTTGCCGAACGCTCTGATTCGGTTCTCCAAATCATCACGCCTAATGGCACGGCCAAGACGAGAAGCATCGCCGCCATTACCGCGATGCTGGGACTTCGTCGCAGCCATTTCCTTCCGCGGGTGAAGAGGCCGGTCCGCCGCGCCCGAATTGGTTCGTGCTTTAGCCAGCGTTCAAGGTCTTCGGCCAGCGCGAGCGCGGAGGCGTACCGGCGCTGCGGATCTTTATCGAGGCACTTCAGGCAAATGGTGTTGAGGTCGCGATCTATTTTCGGATTTAAGAGGCGCGGTTGCCGCGGCTCAGTATCTAAAACCAGCCGTACCGTTTCAAAAGTTGTTCCCCCAGCGAAAGGCGGATGACCTGTGAGCAATTGGTAAAGCACTGCGCCGAGTCCGTAAACATCGGTCGCGCTTGTGATCGCTGCGTCGTTGCCTACCGCCTGTTCTGGGGCCATGTAGCTGGGAGTGCCCAAAACTTCCATCGTGCGCGTGACAGTGCTCTCTGTCTCGACCAATCTCGCAAGACCAAAATCGGTGAGGTGCGGTTCACCTTCTTGATCCAGCAGAATGTTTCCTGGTTTGATGTCGCGATGCAGGATGTGGTGCTCGTGAGCGTAATGAACGGTGCGCGCCACTTTGGCGATTAATTCGGCGGCGCGACGAACTGACATTGGTTCGCGCCGAACCACTGCATCGAGTTGATCGCCTTCGATAAATCCCATGCTGAAATAGCAAGTGCCCTCGCGCTCGCCGACTTCGTGGATCGGAACGATACCGGGATGCTCTAAACTGGCTGCGGCTTCGGCTTCGAGACGGAAGCGCTTGAGATGCGTCTTCGTGGCCCACTGGCCGAGGCCGATGACTTTGAGCGCAACTGTGCGGTTTAGACTTTTCTGGTGGGCCCGATACACGACGCCCTGACCGCCGCGTCCGATTTCCTCCAGCAACTTATAGTCGCCGAATTCCATCTGCATCCGCGCTGCGCTCGATCCGAGAGCGTCCTCATCTTCGTCCTGGAGCGGTCCAAGACCAGTCTTAAACAGGCATAAGCTGCAAAATCCTTGCGGCGCGTCCGCAAAGAGCTTGCTCCCGCACTTGGCGCAGACTGGGCTCACATTTGTCATACTGGTTCCGAGGTGATCAGTCACCTGCATATGTACTGTCCGAAATCTTGTGGTGGGTTACGCTTGCAATACAGCGATGAAATGTCGCAACTCGTCTTCCACGTCGCCGGGCAGTGCGACGGTGTGAGCGATCTCCTCACGCAACAGTAACCGGTATCGCTGACGCAGGCGATAAAACGCCTGCTTCACCGCGTTTTCGTTCATGCTCAATTCTTGCGCGATCTCCGCCTGCGACGGCCGATCCGATTCGTCAGTGAGCTTTTGCTTTAGCTGCTCGAACAACCGTGCATTGCCTGCAACCCGATATTCTTCTCCGAGCCGCGCGAGCACTTGCTCCAGCAGCGTTAGAGCCCAGCGACGCTCGTAAATCCGGTCGGCGCTCAATTTGTGGGCCGGCTCCAGGTCGGCGCGCTCGCGTGCAAGCAATTCTTCCAATGGCACAAGCGGCCGACCCTCACCGCGTTTGATAGTCATCTCGCGACGGTGCGCTTTGCCGAGGAAATTCTTAAGCGATGTGAGCAAATAAGAACGCAAACGCCCTTTTTCGCGGCGGACCGCGTCGAAGTCTTTTCTTTCCAGCAGCAGCGCAAAGAAACCCTGCGTCAGGTCTTGCGCTTCTTCCGGTGCGTAGCCTTGTCGTCTGACGAATCCGTACAGCGGCCACCAATAAGTGCGGCAAAGTTTTTCCAGCGCCGCCTGCGCTGCCGGCGATGGACCTTGTGCTTCAAGCACTACGCTCCAATGCGTCGTTGTAAACGCGACCGACCCGTTTTGCGTGCTTGGACCAATCCGATTCTCTGACCCCTGATCGTCAGCAGGCACGCCCCGATCTAAGTAAAAACTCGCGCCAAAATCAAGCCTATATCCAACGCCAAGCGTTGGTAGGGGCGGCTCACCTGAACCACCCAAGGCGATTGAGAGCCTGCCCTGAGCGAAGCCGAACGAGTCAATCGCCCTACCGACCTTGCGACGCCCGCCGCTCAATTTAGAATCTCGTGCGCCCAGCTACTTGAATCCGATCGGGATCGAACAGTACTGCATCGTTCTTAACAAGTAGCTGGGCTCGAACATGCCGCGACCGATTGATCCCAAATCCTATGAATCGCCGGAAGGCGAACGCCCCTCGGTTACGCCGCCGATCGAATTGGAACGCCGGCCGCATGATCCTTACGCGGCGTTCCGTTTCGGTGGATTCAGGCTGTTTACTGCCGGTAACTTGCTTTCAATCACCGGGCGTTTGATGCTGGCCGTGGCTGTCGAATGGGAGATTTACGCGCGCACCCATTCCGCAACTGCGCTTGGGCTGGTCGGGTTGGTCATCGCAACGCCGGTGGTTGCCTTGTCGCTGCCCGCCGGCCACCTGGCGGACCGATTCAGCCGAAAACGCATTATTCTTGTATCGCAGATTTTTAGCGCGCTTGCATCGATAGCGCTCGCGTTCGTCTCCTGGAAGCATCTTGCTATTCCTCCGATTGCGCCGATACGTGGAGCTAATCGCGCGCTGGCAGGGATCGCGAGGATCTTCGAGCTTCATCATCCGGTGTTTCACTTCGATGACGCTTCGATTCCGCTCATCTATCTGCTGGTGCTTATAGGAGGAGTAGCGCGCACCTTCAGTTGGACGGCGCGCAGCGCGTTTTTTCCTACGCTAGTTTCCCGCGACGCGTTCTCTAACGCGGTCACCTGGACCAACAGCGTTTTTCAAATTGGATCAGTTGTCGGCCCCGCCGTCAGCGGATTGCTTGTCGCGTATGTCGGGTTTCCGTTTGTGTATCTGCTGGACGCGCTCTGCGCGTTTTCGTTTTTTCTTCTCGTTCTTCCGATCCGCCGCACCACGCAGGTACGCGATCGAACTGAGGCAAGCACGTGGAAAAGTCTCATCGCTGGCGTCCGATTCGTGTTCCGTAGAAAGGTGATTCTGGCAACGATCACACTGGATCTGTTTGCGGTTCTCCTGGGCGGAGCCACGGCATTGATGCCGATTTTTGCCGATCAAATTCTGCACCGTGGACCCGTTGCACTCGGCTGGATGCGCGCGGCGCCGGCCGTCGGAGCTTTCGCAATGGCGATGGTCGTGGCGCATCTGCCGCCGATGAAGCAGGCGGGCAAGACTTTGCTCTGGTGCGTAACCGGTTTCGGTATCGCGACTATCCTTTTCGGCTTGTCCAAGGCGTTTTGGTTATCGCTCGGCTTATTATTCTTTGTCGGTGCGTTCGATAGCGTGAGCGTGATCATTCGCGGGTCTATCGTGCAACTTGTTACGCCGGATGAAATGCGCGGGCGCGTCTCATCCGTGAACAATATTTTTATCGGCACATCGAACGAATTTGGTGCGCTTGAGTCGGGATTGACCGCGGCACTATTTGGCCCCGTGATTTCCGTTGTGGCGGGCGGCATCGGGACCATACTCGTAGTCCTCGCAGTTACCTTGCGCTGGCCACAGACCCGCAAAATCGGCGCACTGGACAAAAATTTGCGATGAAATTGTAGGGCGTCTGTTTCAGGCGCTGTTTAGATTTGGCGTTTCACAGAAACGCCCTACAAATATCCACAATGAAAGTTGCCGCCGCCCAGATGTCCTGCGTTCTCGGCGATCGCGCGGCAAACCTTGGCAAAGTGCGCGACTTTGCTTCTCACGCGAAACGATCCGGCGCCGAGCTGATCGTTTTCCCGGAGATGATCGATACGGGCTATTCCATGCCCACGATCAAACAACATGCTGCCGCTTGGAAAGAAGGCGCAGCGCCGGAGTTGCAAAAGCTCGCGAAGGAATTGGGGCTGGGAATCGTGTGTGGAATTTCAGATCGCGACGGCGAATCCATTTACAACGCGCAGGTGTTTGTCGATGCCACCGGCAAAATCGTCGCCAAATATCGTAAGACCCATCTCGTAACGGCGGCTCCGTTGGATGAGCGTTCCTGTTTTTCGGCCGGCAATGAGTTTGTCAGCTGCAAGTCCGCCTTTCGCACGGACTCGCCCGGTGGCGAGATCGATAAGTTCAATGTTGGATTGACGATGTGTTACGATCTGCGGTTTCCCGAAGTGTGTCGCGCGCTCGCGGTTGGACACAACGTAAACGTGTTCGTCACGTCATCGGCGTGGCCGTTCGTTCGGATCGAGCATTTGCAGGTTTTAGCGCGGGCGCGTGCGATCGAAAATCAGTGTTATCTCATT
>QHPD01000078.1 GCA_003218975.1 Verrucomicrobiota bacterium | reverse complement strand
GCGGCAGGCGGCGAACTTTTCACCACGCACCATGACCTGGTAAACGCGATCGTGGACGGCCTCGTCGCGGCAGGACATTCACGGGGCAGCATTATCGTTTGGGACCGGTCTCTTGGTGGAATCAAAGACGCCGGTTACCGGCCGGGAATAAACGGCTATCAGCTTAAAGCAATCACGCCACGCGACGGATACGATCCGAAAGCAGTCATTTCCGCACCGCTGATTGGGCAACTGGTTTGGGGCGATCTGGACTATCGGAGCGAGAGAGAAAAAATACCGTTGCTTTCAGATACAGAAAACACAAGCAACGTGAGTCACTTTTCAAAGGTCATCTCGAGTGAAGTCACGAAGATCATCAATGTTCCGGTAATGAGCAGCAGCGAAACCAACGGGATCGCCGGCTGCTTTTACAACGTGACCATTCCCAACATCGACAACTGGCGTCGCTTTGCGCAAGGTCCTCGTTTTGGCGCGGAAAGTCTCGCCGAGATTTATGCCAACCCGCTCATCGCCAGGAAAGTCGTGTTCAATTTGATGGACGGCCTCATTGCGCAGTATGCGGGTGGCCCGCAGTCGCAACCGAACTACGCGATCCATCATGCTACGCTGTACGCGAGCAAAGATCCGGTGGCGTTAGACGCGATCGCGTTGAGACGCCTGGAGCAATGGCGCGCGCGAGCGAATCTGCCGGCGATCAGTCGCCTTGCGGCGTACATCGACTTTGCCAGTCAACTCGGCCTCGGTAACTCGGCGCCGAATCGGATCGAGATCCGGAATATCGGACGGTAAGATTCTGCCAGAAAATTTTATGAGCGCCCAATCGCATCCCTTTACCCGGCGGTTGGAGACAACAATTCTGCGCTCGGTTTCGCGCTCATTTTATCTTTCGATCCGGTTTTTGCCGGCGCAGTTACGTCAACCGGTTGCGCTGGGGTATTTGCTGGCGCGGACAACCGACACCGTCGCGGACACAGCGCGAATTTCCAGCAAGGTGCGGATGGAGACGCTGAGGATGCTGTCGAACGGAATTCGGGGCAAAGCTTCCCGCGATGTCGTTGTCGATCTGATCGCGTCGTTTGTCCCGCTACAGCAAAACGAGAGTGAACAGCAGCTGCTTGAGTCGTTGCCCAGTTGCCTTGAATGGCTCGAGCAGATGGAGCAGGCGGATCGCAACGACATTCGCGCCGTGCTCGAGAAAATCACTCAGGGCCAGATGCTCGATCTACAGCGCTTCGATAACCCGGAGGAAATTCGCGCGCTCGGCACCGCCGCCGATCTGGACGAGTATACCTATATAGTTGCCGGTTGTGTCGGTGAATTTTGGACGCGACTCTGTTTCCGGCATGTTCGGAATTTCGCCAGCTTGAGCGAGGACGAGATGCTGGCCCTCGGCAAGCGCTACGGCATGGCGCTTCAGTTGATCAATGTGCTGCGCGATGCCGGCTCGGATCTCCGAGGGGGCAGATGTTATTTTCCGGAATACGAGTTGAGCGCGGCGCATCTGACTGCGTCGCAAATTCTCTCCGAACCTGACCGTTTCCAATCCATTTACCGAACCTGGTTGGAGAAAGCAAAAATCGGGCTCGAGTGCGGGATGCAATACTCGCGTGCGATCCAAAATCAGCGGATGCGTGCCGCCACGGTTTTGCCGGCCTTGATCGGGGCGCGCACACTTGCGCTTTTAGACGCGGCTGGCCCGATGGCGTTGAGGCGCACGATGAAAGTCCCGCGCCGGGAAGTGCGTGCGATGATTTTTTTGCTCGCAATCAGTTTCGCATCGTGCAGAGTGATCGACGCGATGTTCGCTCGCTCTTACAAGAAATAATTTCGCTGCCGTTCGGTGATTGGTCGCTCGAGTCGTTCCAGCACTTGCAACATGTCTTCCCAGACTTTGCGTTTTTCCGAAGGGGCTTGGTTTCGGAGCAAATAAGCGGGGTGATAGGTGATCATGAGCGGGATTCCGTTGTAAGCGTGCCAACGGCCGCGCAATTCCCGCATGGTCACGCGCATTCCAAGCAGGCCCTCCACCGCGACAGCGCCGAGCGCGACCAATACTTCCGGCTGGATGATCTCGATCTGCTCCACTAGATACGGCCGGCAGGTCTGCATCTCCATCGGCGTGGGTACGCGATTTCCAAAAGTGCCCGGTGGCGTATCTGGCCGGCACTTCAGGATATTGGCGATATAGACGTCTTCGCGCGCGAAGTTCATCGCCTTGAGAATTTTCGTCAACAATTGTCCTGCACGGCCGACGAATGGTTCGCCTTGTTTATCTTCATCCACGCCGGGCGCTTCGCCGATAAACATCAAGTCCGCATCCGGATTTCCTACACCGAAAACGGTTTGTGTGCGCGAGCAGGCGAGATGTGCGCACTTTGTGCAAGCGCGAACGCGTTCACGTATTGCCCTGAGTAACACAGTCTTGTTCGACACGAGCGCGCCATCGCGGGCGGCCTGTAGTCGTGCCTTACCATCTTGCACAGTCCCGGTTTGCAATCGCGCGAGCACAGCTCGCGATGCGCGCGGCAAGTGATTATTTGTCTGTCGAATCTTCTCCAGCGCTGCGATAACCAAATCGAGAGCTGGCTCTGTCATTTGCAGCGATCATCCAAAATTTTGCGCCCGAGTGCAATTTCTTTTCCGGGGAGCGCACGCGCCTCGCGTGTCGTTCGCGGCGCCCTCGCGGCGAACCCTCGCGAGGCGCGTGCGCTCCCCAGAAGCAGGGCGTCTCGTTTGTTTTGCGGTAAGATTTGAAAAACCGATGAGCGTCCGCCTAAGCGATTACGATTACGAACTGCCGCAGGAATTGATTGCGCAGCGTCCGCTTCGGCGCCGCGAAGATTCTCGGATGATGATGCTGCATCGCGCTGAGCGGGCGATTGAACATCGCCAATTCCGCGAACTAAAAACATTCTTGCGGCCGGGCGACCTGCTTGTGTTAAACGACACGCGCGTTCTTCCAGCGCGACGATTCTCCGATGACGGCGCGGTTGAATTTTTGTTTCTCGAGCGCCTCGGCCCCAAACGCTGGAAATGCCTGGTCAAGCCGGGACGCAAAATGCGCGTTGGCGCGACGGCAAAGATCGACAATGTTACTCTGTGGGTTGAGAAAATTACATCCGATGGCGAGCGCGTTGTCGCATTGGAGAAAGATGTCGATCTTTATGCCGGCGGTTCCATGCCGTTGCCGCCTTATATCACCCGACCCAGCGATGAGAAAGACGCGGCGCGCTACCAAACTGTTTTTGGTCATGCGGCTGGCGCGATTGCCGCGCCCACGGCTGGTCTTCATTTCACGCCGCGAATTTTGAGTGAGATTCCGCATACCTTCGTGACTTTGCACGTGGGCCCGGGAACATTTCTACCGGTGCGATCGGACAATATCGCCGCGCATCGCATGCAAGCCGAGCGCTTCTCCATTTCGCCAGAAGCCTCAAACAAGATCAACGAAGCGCGCCGGATCATCGCGGTTGGAACGACCACGGTCCGCACACTGGAATCTGCAATTCGCGCGGACGGAGAAATCCTCGCCCAAGAAGGCGCGACCGACCTCTTAATTTACCCACCTTACCGTTTCCGAGCGGTCGATGGTCTGCTGACAAATTTTCACTTGCCGCGCTCGACTTTGCTGATGTTGGTCAGCGCATTTGCAGGCCGCGAATTTTTGCTTCGGGCGTACCGGGAGGCGATTTGTGAACGTTATCGGTTCTACAGCTATGGCGATTGCATGTTGATTCTGTAGCTCTTCCTCTTCCACTTCCTCTGGATCTTCTCCAACAGAAAGGCGGAGAAGCGGAAGCAGAGGGAGAGAAAGAGCAAGATTGCGCGGCCGCAAATTGTGCTATTTTCCGCCCAGATGGCGGATGAACCCAAAGGCGAGCTGGTCATCCAAACGATTGCCATGCCCAAGGACACCAATCCGAACGGCGACATTTTTGGTGGGTGGTTGACATCGCAAATGGATCTTGGCAGCGGAATCCTTGCGGCGAAAACCGCGCAAGCGCGGGTGGTTACCGTGGCCATGGAAGGGATGTCATTTCTTCAACCGGTGCGGGTTGGAGACACGGTCAGGTGCTATGCGCGGGTGGAGAAAATCGGGCGGACTTCGATGACCATCCCGGTGGAAGTTTGGGTGACGCGTTATATGACCGGCGAGCAGCTCCGCGTCACACACGGCGTCTTTACTCTGGTCGCTGTCGATGAATCCGGGAAACCGATTCCGGTAAAACGCGGGAGTGCTTAGTCGCTATCGCGTTCGTCCAAATTATTCCGATCGATGACGCAGTTCGTCTATCTCTTCGAGCGATTCCCGTCATTCGGACAAACGTTTTGCTATCGAGAAGTGGCTGAGCTTGCGCGGCAGGGAATCGCTCCGCCGATTTTTTCGATCCGCAATCCAAAAGATGAACCGCCGCAGGAATGGGACCAGCGCATCGTCAAGCGCGTGCATTACCTGCCTGAGGAAAGGGAATTGTTGAATGATGTTCGCCGCACTTCGAAAAAAGGAAAGCTGACTGCAGAAAGTATCGCTGCAATCGATGAGTGGGGGCGGCGCACTGATTTTCTTCGGCTCTATCAAGCCGTTTACATTGGATTGCGCCTACAAGAAATGGGGATTCCTCATGTTCATGCGCATTTCGCCGGGATGGCTGCGCGCACCGCTTTCTGGATTCACAAATTTTTCCCAATCACCTTTAGTTTTACCGCGCATGCGAATGACATTTTTACGCCGCGTGATTTTGAGATTGGACTTGATAAGCTTGTCGGTGCGGCGCGCGTAATCGTTACCGAGACTGATTATGCCGCGAGATTCTTACGAGAGCGTTTTCCAGATCGCGCGGATCGTGTCCACCGGGTTTACAATGGTTTGAATCTCGCGGAGTTCACGCGCGCAGATTTTTCATCTGCGCCGTCCTTGGTTGTCGCAGTCGGTCGTTTGATCGCAAAGAAAGGCTTTGCCGATCTAATTCGCGCCTGCGGATTGCTTGCGGAACGTAGAAGAGCATTTCAGTGCGAGATCATCGGCCAAGGCCCGCTCGAGCACGAATTGCGCGCGCAGATTGACGACTCTGGCTTGCAAGACCGTGTTGAGTTGTCCGGTGCAAAACCGCAGCGTGAAGTCCGGCAGCGTCTCGCCGCGGCGAGCGTTTTCATATTGCCTAGTGTAATAGACCCCGAGGGCGGCATGGATAATCTGCCTACCGTAATCATGGAAGCCATGGCGACCGGACTGCCAGTCATCTCGACAACGACTGGCGGTATTCCGGAGATGGTGGTCCAACGAGAAACCGGATTTCTTGTGTCACCGGGTGATGCCACTGCGCTCGCTGATGCGATCGAGAAGTTGATCAGCGATGCTGTTCTGGCGCAAAAAATGGGGCGTGTGGGCTACGAGCGTGCTCAAAAGCTTTTCTCGATTGAGAGAAACGTGCGTGAGTTATGCACGCTCATTAACGCTGGCACGGGCGATTGACCTCAGTCGCCCGGATTTTATGGCCCTCATTTCAACGGTGTTCAGACTGCCATGCACAAGTCATGCGGTTCAGGTGAACCGCGCCTACCAAAGCGCCGCTACAGTAAGTCGCGAACAGAATTGACAGCGTGCAGATAAACATCGTGCGGTCCGCCGCGCATCAGCTCTTCGCTCATTAAAGTCACCGGATCGCTTTTTCCAGCGGGCATCAGTTGTGGAATACGTTTTTCGCTCGGTTTCCCGCGTGAGACTTCCAGGAGATCGCCGCACTTCGCGTGAGTGACGCGAAATTCTATGTCGCCCGTCATCAACGCGATTTCGTGAACCGGTTGGCCGTCGCGCTCGCGTAGCTGGATATCGATTTTGCGCCCGGATGGACCGACAAAGCGTAACTCATGCGACGATTTCGCTTTCTCAGCGCGCCAATTCAGCTGCGCTCCGAGCCAGCCGGCAAAGAGAAGCGCGGTCGATCTAAAGCCGCGCGCGAAATCGATGCCTACTTTATCGATTTTCGCGAGGCGATGATGTGACGCCGGATGGTCAAAGAATTGGGCAAGGGCCAGACGGATTTTATCCAGCCGCGTCCAGTTCAGATCGCAAAGCACGATGCGCTGTTTGGCTTCCTGTTGCGCGCATTCGACCAAACGCATTTGGCCTGAAAAATCTTTCCAGGTCTGGCTGTCGTAGATGACGCGATCCACCCATGCCCACAGCTGCGGGTCCATCGGTTCGTGAAAGTCGCTCTGCCACCAAAGATAAAACGGCAGATCCGAATCCAGGTGAGAAAAGACAATGCTTGGCAGCAGCTTTGTGCACGGACCTTCGAGTCGGAACGAAATTTGTTCGGAACAAATCTGCTTGCTTCCGGCACGACTGACATGGCAATGCGCACTGATCCAGGCTTCTACATGGTCCTTTTGCGCCGCGCAGTCGGCACCGATCACAATCGCGCGGCAGGCGTGGTTTTCGGTGATCCTGGCGATGAGCTGCGTGTTTTTTTCCAGTGAACCGGGCTCCTCACTGTAAACGGCGAGATTGACGAGTGAGGCCCGCGTCATCGCGCCTTCGCTCTGCGCCCAAAGTTTTTTCAATTCCTTGTCGATCCTGCCCAGTTCGACCGGAAGGCCTAACGAATATGTTTCACTAACCGCAGGCATGTCTCATAATCTCCTCCATGCTCGGCCGTCGCGGGCGAGCAAGTCATCGGCTTCTTCCGGTCCCCACGAGCCGGCGGCATAAAAGAATAATCCGGGTGCATCTTTTTTGGCGTGCCAGGCTTCCTCGATCGGATCGATGAAAGCCCAGGCCTCCTCGACCTCGTCGCGACGGGCAAAGAGCGTCGCATCGCCGCTCATCGCGTCGAGCAGCAGGCGCTCATACGCTTCCGGGCTGGCTTTGCCAAACGATGTCCCGTAATGAAAATCCATTTTCACCGGCTCGATGCGAAAACTCGCGCCCGGCACTTTCGCGTGGATTCGCAATGAAATTCCTTCATCGGGCTGTATCCGAATGACGAGCACGTTTTGATCGCACAACTCCTTGTTGAAAAGAACTGGGGGCGCTTTTTTGAAGTGAACGGAAATCTCGGTCGCCGATTTGGGGAGCCGCTTCCCGACACGCATGTAAATCGGCACATCAGCCCAGCGCCAGTTGTCGATGAACAGACGCAACGCAACGAAAGTTTCCGTGTGCGAATCCGGCTTGACGTTTTGCTCCTGGCGATAACCCACGACCGGGTCGCCGTGGATCGCGCCTTCGGTGTACTGGCCGCGCACAATATTGGCCGCCACTTCGTTGCGCGACAAATGGCGGAGCGACCGGATCACTTTCACTTTTTCGTCTCGAATACTGTCGGCGCCGAGATCAGTAGGCGGTTCCATGGCCACAAGGCAAAGGAGCTGGAGCAAGTGGTTCTGCACCATGTCGCGCAAGGCGCCTGCGTGTTCGTAAAAACCGGCGCGAGTCTCAACCCCCCGCGTTTCCGCCGCGGTGATTTGTACCGAGTCGACGTAATGCGTGTTCCAGAGCGGCGCGAAAATCGCGTTCGCGAATCGGAGGACGAGGATATTCTGCGCGGTTTCTTTGCCCAGAAAATGATCGATGCGGTAGGTCTGCTCTTCGGTGAACGAGTTGCGCACGATTCGGTTGAGCTCGCGCGCCGAGG
>QHPD01000077.1 GCA_003218975.1 Verrucomicrobiota bacterium | reverse complement strand
ACGCGTGGGGCTTGAAAAACGGCGCCCCGTGCCCCGTGCACGCGCCGCAGAAGACATGGCGCATGTTGAAACACTGCGACATCGAAGATCGGCATCTGATCAAGGAACGCACGCCGACGAAGATTTGCGGCATCACATTTGAGGCGTTTCCGGTGGAACACTCAATTCTTGCGCCCGCGGTAGCGTATCGCGTGAGCGCAGGCGGCACGAAGATTTTTTACGCGCCCGATCTCGTCTTTATCCGCCACCGCGCTGTGGCACTCCGAGATGTGCAGGTTTACATTGGCGACGGCGCGACGCTCACGCGCTCGTTCATTCGCCGACGCGGAAAGACTCTCATCGGCCATTCGCCGGTTCGGACGCAACTGACCTGGTGCGCGAAAGAGGGAGTCCCCCGGGCCGTCATCACTCATTGCGGCTCAGAAATTGTGAAGGGTGATGAGCGCAAGATCGGCGCCCAGTTGCGTCAAATGGCCGCCGAACGCGGCATCGAGGCGTGCATCGCCCATGATGGGATGGAGCTGATTTGGCACTAAATAAAATTTACAGAAGAACGACGGCTGGATTCGCCCGGGGCAACGAAATATGATGTGCATAATATGAAGTCGTTTACACTCTCGTTGATTGCGCTGTTGTATTTGTCGGTCGCGGCCGCCGCGCAAACGCCCGAGCCCAAATCGGCGGCGCCATTGAAAGCGATCGCCGTGCTTCATCCCACAGAGGGCGACAAAGTGAGCGGCACGGTCACGTTCACTGAGGAAGCCGATGGCGTGCGTGTGCAGGCGGACATCAGCGGCCTAACTCCTGGCAAGCACGGCTTTCACGTGCATGAATTCGGCGATTGCAGTGCGGCCGATCTGGCCTCGGCTGGCGGTCACTTCAATCCAACGAATAAACCGCACGCCGGGCCGGACGCGGCAGAGCGGCATGTGGGCGACATGGGCAACGTCGAGGCGGATGCGTCAGGTGCGGCAAAACTGGATTACGTGGATCACGAGATATCGCTCGCGAACGATCAACGCTCCGTTGTTGGGCGTTCAGTGATCGTTCATGCGAAAGCGGACGACCTTAAATCGCAACCGGCTGGCGACTCGGGCGCGCGCATTGCCTGCGGCGTGATCGGGCTCGCGAAGAGCCAATAGCTGCAAGCCGCTCTGTTCTGTTGCGGCCCGGATCGCTGATCCGGCGGCACTACTCATTCCCGCAAGTTGAAATTTTTATCGAACGCGTCGAAAAGATCGAGATACTCCTCGGCGTAGCGAGTTAGCAGAAACTTTTTGCGCACAGTCTCGCGCGCTTTGCGTCCTATTTCTTCGCGCAGTTTCTCGTCTTTGAGCAGCCGCACAATTCGTTCGGCGGCCTGTTCATTGGACGACACGAGAAATCCATCGACCCCGTCCTCAATCTGATATCGGATGCCCCCGACGTTCCCTCCGATCACCGCCCGGCTTTTCCACATCGCCTCGGCGACCGTCAACCCGAAACCTTCACGCAACGACTTTTGCAGCACCACCGCGGCGCGCGTTTGCAACGCGTTCACCAGGGCGGTGTCGTCGCCGCTCGTTAAAATCAGGATGCGGTCATCCCGGCACGCGCAGAGCGAATTGAAAATTTCTTCGCCTTCTGGGTCGTCCGTGGCGAAATTGCCGAGCAATACCAGCCGCGCATCCACTTCCTCACTCGCGAGCTTGAATGCCTCTACCACGCCTTTCGGATCTTTCCATGGGTCGAACCGCGAAATTTGTACGACCAACGGCAAATCAGTCGGAATCTCATAGTGCGCAAGGCGTTCGTCGATCTCCTTGTCGCTGAGTTCCCGGTTCTTGATATTAAACGGATTGATCGCGGGCATGATCACCCGATGCGGCGGCTTCATCTCCTGGACGAATTCCTTGCAGCTCAGAATCACTGCGTCGTAGGTGTCGATCCAAAGGCGCAGATATTTCCAAGTCCCGGCGTCGGGCCGTGAAAGATCGAGGTGGCAGCGCCAGATCCAGGGGCACTTCTTTTCGTAATGCTCGATCAACGGCAGCGGCTGCGGATCGTGTACGATTACAAAATCGTGTTCGAGGAAGTTGCGCAGGCTATTTTCGTAAATCACTCGTTCAAAGATTTCCTGTTTGATGCTGGAGAGATCGATCTCGGCGCCCTGGAGCGCGTTGTGCATTTTCTTTGTAATCGAAAAGAAATCAGGCGTTCCTTGAATGACCCGCCATTCAGTGCGCAGACCGAGGCTGTTCCAAAGCAGCGTGAGCGAGGAAAGCATCTCCGCCACGCCGCCGCCGTAGTAAGTGGAATTGAAATTCGCCACGCGCAGTCCCTTGAACCGGCGCGCCTTCTCGCGAATGCGTTCGACATTCTCTCTCCCAATAAGGGGCTCGTAATCCTCGAGTTGCGTGACGTGATATTGGGTCATTTGTTTAATGAATCGTTTGTCACGCTAGACACGCTCGCCAATCGCGCGAGCGGCGATTATTTCTAGCGAGACGTATTGGGGTCAAGGTCTATGCGAAAACCAAAGATCGACGACAAACTGAGGTTGATGACCGACTTCGGCGAGACCGAAGCGATTTGTGCCGAAGTACTTGATGACCCGGGCACGGAAGGCGGCACGTTGCTCAAGGTCATGGCACGCGGCCCTTTCGAGGAAGGTCAGCAGTGTTGGATCATCGATCGCGACGGATCGAAAATCGGAGCAACCGTCGAAAACGTCTTCAAGCAAACGATCGACAGCGAAGTGACGCTCTCCACGGTCCTTCCGGCGTGATCTGGGGGCTCGGCGCGCCTCGCGACCCAGCGTCTGTTCCATTACACGCAGGCTTGATTTTCGCGCAACTTTTTACTTTGATGGCGGCGTGAGTGCCGATGATAAAGTGAGTTCGTTGACCGCGCTTGTCGGAAGCGCGCAACACGGCGCAGTGGCCTTTACTACCACGCACTGGAGCGTAGTGCTTGAAGCGCAAGGCGAATCGCCAGCGGCACACGAAGCGCTCGAAAAACTTTGCCGCACGTACTGGCGACCCATTTATGCCTTCCTGCGGCGACAAGGTTTCAGGCGAGAGGAGGCAGAGGATATTACCCAGGGGTTTTTTGCGCAGCTATTGGGGCGCAGAAGTCTCAGTGCCGTCCGCAAGGAAAAAGGACGACTTCGTTCTTATTTGCTTGGCGCGCTAAAATATTTTCTGGCCGACGAGCAGCGTCGCGCGATGGCAATCAAGCGGGGGAAAGGACAGCGGCTCATCCCGCTGGAAGACTTGCGTGCTGATGAGCGGATCGAGATGGAACCAGCAAATCCAGTCACTGCCGAAATGATTTACGAGCGGCGGTGGGCTTTGACGGTTCTGGAGCACGTGCTCAGCCGATTAAAGGATGAATACTGCGCGGCAGGTAACGCCGCGTTGTTTGATTCGTTGAAGCAATTGCTACCGGATGAACCGGGAGCGCCATCACAGGCGGAGACTGCGGCGCAATTAGGCATGACTGAAAATGCGCTGCGGCAGGCGTTTTACCGATTTCGGCAACGCTACCAATCGTTATTGCGAGAGGAGATTGCCCATACGGTTGCCACGCCCGGCGATATCGAAGATGAGCTGCGCCATCTCATTGCGGTACTCGAGGCGTAACGTATGGAAGAATTTTACGGAGTACAAAGGGAGAGTGCGCGAGAGACTCCGACCATGCTCAGGGTAATCAGAATTTGCCGAAAATGCGGCGCCAAAATCTTTTCCGATGCCCCTGAAGGGCTTTGCGCCAGATGCATGCTGAAGATCGCGCTCGGGGCCTTCCCGGACGCTGTAGCCGGAGTCGGCGACTCCGGCTGTGTGGAACAACCTGCAGGCGAAGATCGAGCATCAGCGTCACAAGACAAAACAACCGCGCGTGCAGCCGAGCTGCTGGGAGAGTTGGGTGATTACGAATTGCTGGAAGAGGTCGGTCGCGGTGGTCAGGGCGTCGTGTTTCGTGCGCGGCAAAAGAGTCTCAATCGCACAGTCGCCTTAAAAGTCATTAGTCTTGGTCAGTGGGCGAGCAAAGCGCACCTGAAGCGCTTTCGCCTTGAAGCCGAAGCCGCCGCGCGTTTGGAGCATCCCGGTATCGTTCCCATCCACGAAGTGGGCGAGCGTGATGGCTCGTGTTACTTCAGCATGAAATTCATCGAAGGCGGCCAGCTCGATGAAATAGTCCGGCGCGAACCGATGCCTATTCGGCAGGGGGCGGAACTAATCGCCAAGGTGGCGCGCACCGTTCATTACGCGCATGAACATGGAATTCTCCATCGTGACATCAAGCCGGGAAACATCCTGCTGGACGCAAACGGCGAACCGCATCTGACCGATTTTGGCCTTGCCCGCTTAGTCGAATCTGAGAGCAGTGTCACGCACACGCTGGAAGTTTTGGGCACACCCAGTTACATGGCGCCTGAACAAGCGGTAGGAAACAACACAGCCGTCAGTAGCGCGACGGATGTCTATGGACTTGGCGCAGTACTTTATCAATTGCTAACCGGGCATCCGCCGTTTGCCGGAGGCACAACCTACGAGACGATCAAGCTACTCTTGGATACCGAGCCGCGGCAACCGCGCCTGTTGAATCCGAAAATAGATCGCGATCTCACCACGATTTGTCTCAAGTGTCTCGAGAAAGATCCGCAACGACGTTACTCGTCCGCGCTCGCGCTATCTGAGGACTTGGAACGCTGGCTAAAGCACGAGCCGATCCGAGCTCGGCGTACCGGAATTTTCTCTCGCGGAAGAAAATGGATCCGGCGCAATCCAACCAGCGCGCTGTTGATAGCTTCCCTGGTCGCGCTGGCATCGGCGGCCGGCTGGATCGTTTGGAAAAGCGGATTTGTCCAGCATCCCGTAACAACGGGCATCGCTGTGTTGCCATTTGAGAATTTAAGCGAAGAGAAAGAGTACGGGTTCTTTGCCGACGGCGTGCAGGACGACATTTTGATCAAGCTGGCGAAAATCGCTGACCTCAAGGTCATCAGCCGCACCAGCGTCATGCAATATCGCGGCAAGCAGAACGTACACGAGATCGGTGATGCGCTGCGTGTCTCCCACGTGCTCGAGGGAACGGTGCGGCGTTCCGGCGGGAAAGTGCACGTAAATGCGCAGTTGGTGGACGCTCGGACTGATACCGGCGTCTGGGCAGAGCAATACGATCGCGATTTAAGTGACGTGTTCGCCATCGAGACGGAAGTCGCGCAATCAATCGTGAGCCGGCTTAAAGCCAAGATTTCTGCTAGCGAAAAGCTGACCATAGCAGAACGACCAACGAAGGACCTTGCTGCCTACGATCTTTATGTCCGCGCTGCAGCTTTGATCGACAAGGCTACATACGAGGAAGGTGAAGAGCAAACGAAGAATGACTTCCAAGCGGTGGACTTGCTCAATCAGGCAGTCACCCGTGACCCAAGTTTTCTTCTTGCATATTGCCGGTTGGCTGAGGCGCACGATGCCCTCTACTTCCGAGGCGATGATCGCACGCCCAACCGCCTCGCCTTGGCAAAGGCAGCAATTGATGCCGCTTTTCGCCTAAAACCAGATTCAGGCGAAGCGCACTTTGCCCTGGCTGACCATCTTTACCACGGCTACTTCGATTACGACCGAGCGCGTGACGAGCTGGCCATTGCCCTCCGCACCTTGCCCAACAACGCACGAATTTTTGATTTGAGTGCCCCCATCGATCGAAGACAGGGCCGTTGGCACGATGCCGTGCATAATCACGAGCGCGCAATGGAGCTGGACCCGCGAAACGTGACGACTCTCATTGCTGCCGCGGTGACTTACAGGTCTTTGCGGGACTATAGACAGGCCTTGGCGATTTTCGACCGCATCATTGCTCTGGAACCAAAGGATATTCTTTACCGGCTTCGGCGCGCCCGGGTCGAGGTAAGGGAGCGAGCCGATCTTCGACCGATGCAGGATGTTCTGGGAAAAAACTTCACCGATAACCCTGCATTGTTGAGAACCCACCCATCGGATTGCTTTTTAGTCGCTTTATGGGCGCGCGACCCTGTTGCGGCTGATAACGTACTCGCAGCGACCGCAGCGATGACCGACAATGCTTTTGGAGCAAGAGGCAATTCTGTTGCATTTAGCCACGCTTACGCCAAAGGCCTGGTTGCCCGGATGTAAGGAGACGGAGACGGTGCACGCGCTGCCTTTAACGCCGCGAGGGCGGAACAGGAGAAAGTTGTCCGCGCACAGCCTGATGATCTCACGCAGAGCGTTGAACTTTGCCTCCTGGGCCTGATCGATGCCGCACTTGGGCGAAAGCAAGAAGCTCTCAGCGAGGGTCGCCGCGCGGTGGAGCTTCTACCGTTAACAAAAAATGCGCTCGACGGCGCGGACATCCTTTATTTTTATACTGTGATCTGTGCGCAGGTAGGCGAGCGCGACCTGGCTATTGAACAACTTAAAACAGTCGCGAAAATCCCGGCTGGCGCCTCTTACGGTGAGCTCCGCCTCGATCCCTTGTGGGACCCACTGCGCGGCGATCCGCGCTTCGAGAAAATCGTCGCCTCCCTCGCGCCGAAGTAAGACTTCACCACGGATTGCGCGGATAACACGGATACAAAAAGCTAGGGCGTCCGGCGGTTGCCGGACCCGGCGCGCAGAGTCGGGCGTCCAATTGTAGGGCGTCTGTGTCAGACGCCAACCAAGAACCGATTCGTGATATCCGTGTCATCCGTGGTTTTTCCAACTTTCCGCGTAATGAAACGCAAAATCCTACGGAGTACAGGAGTGAACGGCCAGAAATGACTTCTCAATAACGAGGAGTCAAAGAAGGCCAAAACAAGAAAGGAAAAGTAGTTTATGAAAAATCCAAACATCATGTTTACAAGAAGCATTCCCCAAATGTCGAAGGCCCGGCTCATCAGGTCGGTTCTGGCGCTGGGGGTAGTTGCATTAATCATGCAAGTCTCCCTGCCGCGCGCGCAAGCCTATGATCTGAGTAGCCTCAACGGCAGTTACGCCGACTCTTTTTCGGCCTTTCATCCAATAAGCGCAACAGGCCCTGGGTCAGGCATGTTGGTGTCGGTAAGCGGCTATGCGGCAGAATACGAGGCGGGCTTGTATACGTTCAATGGCGCGGGCGGCTTCACGGCGCGTGCTGTCTTCAACTTCAGTGGCGCCGGCATATTCAATGCGAGTTGGAGTCAGAATCTCACCGGGACCTATACCGTGAATGCGGACGGTACTGGCACCCTGACTTTTTTTGAGCATCGCCGCCACTTCGTGATCGGCGCTGGCGGAAAGGAGCTTAAGTATATTGGTACTGACCCCAATACCGGCATCCTAGTCAGCGGTTCCATGGTGAAACAGTAGCGGGCAGGCGGAGCGTAAACCCCAAGGCGACGGTCAAGAGAATGGAGGGACGCCCCTGGCGCGTCCCTCCTCTTTCCGTGAACGGGACGGAGCCGCCGTCCGTCCACCAATCCTCGTCAGCCATTACGAATTGGAACTGCTGCCATTATGGGGTCGGCTCTGCGGCGAGCCGCGCTTCGAAAAAATCGTCGCCTCCCTCGCGCCGAAGTAAGTCTGTAGTGGCAGGCATGCCGCCTGCTTGTCTTGCATCTACTTCAAAGCAGCCGACACGGCTGCCACTTGTATCTTGGCATTTGGGCCGTTGTGGTGCAAAACAGAGCGGCTGCGAGATCCTGGCTGCC
>QHPD01000076.1 GCA_003218975.1 Verrucomicrobiota bacterium | reverse complement strand
CGAGGGCTTTCCTTTTGTCTTTGGCTTCACCGTCTATGACGCGTTCGAATCGGCCGCGGTGGCAAGGTCGGGCGTGTTGAATATGCCTGGTCCAAAGGAGAAGGTTGCCGGCGGCCACGCAGTAATGGCAGTCGGTTACGACGACACGGCGCGGCGGTTTGTCATCCGAAACTCCTGGGGCAGCGACTGGGGACAGAAAGGCTACTTCACCATGCCTTACGATTACTTGTCGCCTGACAAAAATCTGGCCGACGATTTCTGGACAATTCGTGCCGCAGAAGAAGGCTGACAATTTCGATACGAAAGTGTGGCCGAGTCCATATTTGGCGCGAAAGATAACGGCGCCTTGGTGCAATTACCGCGCGACGCAAAGATCACGATCGAACTAGAGGAAAACCCGACAACCGGCTATAGGTGGATGATCAGCAGTATCGATGAGGCCTTCCTGGTGCCGGAAGGGGACGCGTTTCTAACGGGCGATCCGATGAGTCCCGGCGCCGGCGGCCTACGCAGGTTTTTCTTTCGCGCGAAGGCCCCGGGCTGCACCGCGTTGAGCTTGATCAACAAACGCGCGTGGCAACGCGACGACCAAGCGGTCGGCAGCTTCAAGTTGGCGATTCAGATAGTAAAGTAACTCCACGGCGGGCCAGGCTACGACAAGGGCTACACTGAGATCGACAATCAGTCTCGCCAGGTCGGGCGAGCCGCCGCGATTAAAGCACGTGCCATTTTAGTTCTCGCGAATGTGGTTTAGTTTCCCACAGCCGTTTCCCGCCGAGGAACGCATTTTCGTTTCGCCCGCGCTCAATTCCTTTGGGCAGTCGCGTGAAATGATGCACAAGGCCGCCGCCCAGCACCACATAATCGGCCATGAAGGACTTCTTTAATTGCGCGACCGCGTACATGACTCCGCGTTTCCATTTTTTTTTACCCAATAGCGCCAAGCCGGGAATACCGAGATAATTTTCGATGATCTTGCCATCGGGATACGGCAGGTCGCCGAGCTCGAGAGGCAACAGCGTTTTTTCCCATACGAGCGCGGAGCCCAGCCCGGTTCCAAGGCCCAGGAAAAGCATGCGGCCGCCACGGTAACTGCCGAGCGCTTGCATCGCAGCGTCATTGATCAGACGCACCGGTATGCCGAGCGCCCTGGCAAAATTGAAATCGACCCATCCTTTGCCCAGATGTTTCGGCTTGCTTACGATGTGTCCCTTGCGCACAGGCGCGGGGAATCCAATCGATGCCACGTCAAATTCCCATCCCTGCACGCTCTCTTTAAATCGCCGAATGAATTGTTCAGGTCGCATTCGTGGTCCGGACCCGAATTCGCGCTGCTCGCGCAGTGAAACCAAGAGTTTCACCCAGGTGCCGCCGATATCGACGACGAGAACTCTTCTTTTCATGAGCCGACCACGCCGAAACCTTTCGGGATGATGTTATCGGCCGCCGCGTGCGATCAATCGCTTGAACCGCTGAAAGACGTTCTTCCGTTCCGGTTTTGTTGCCGCGCTGGCAGGCCAGCATTCCACAATTTCAAGCGCAACGAACCGGAATAGCATCAAGTGCGCGGATTTCAGGTCGAGTCGCAGATTCTTGGTGATTTGCTGGACAGACCGGACGCCATTGAATTGCGAAGCGAATTGGGCCTCATCCGAGGTCAGCTTCAGTTTCTGAACCCGTTCGTAGCCATCCCGGGTGTAAGCAGGAATCGATGCAGGTTCGAAGCCTAGCGACTGATCGAGGTTTTGAACGAGACGCAAACTTTCCAATGCCCAATCATCCACATTCGCCTCCGTGGGCACGTCGCCGGCATTGTCTAAGAGTTCGGTGTTCTTCTCGAACATAATCCACACCCGCGGCGCCATCCAAAGCTGCGAGAATAGCCGTTGCCCATAATGCTGCACCAGCTCCACAGCAGGCTGGCTGGCGATTGCGTCCTCCCGTGCAAGAGTTAAGAAAAATGGCACGCCCGTTTCGCTCTGTTGAGCGCGTGCCTTGGCCACAATTTCCGCATCGACATTGGCGAGCACCGCTGGCGCATCCGGACAATAGAGATCAGGGTCTCGCGTCGTCGCGAAAACAATCGCGCCATCCTGCGCCAGGAGCTCGATTGACTCCCGGTCCCAGAATGCTCGCAGGGCACCGGTGAGTTTCTCCTTCGCGATCACTTGAAGCGCGCGGCTCAACGAAAGCAGGGTTGTATGTCCGCAAAAATAAACATCGGCTGTCGTCGACTCCTTTGGAATCGCGGGCTCTGTGTCGGGAGCGCTCCCGGCCGATTGCGCCCAATCGCTGGCAGGCTGCTCGCTCCACCAGTCTTGAGCTTCCGCGGCGGCCTCGCCAGAAGCCGACGCTTGCGTAGCCGGTTCCTCCTCTTTGGAAAGAGAGCGATTCTCGACGTGATCCGACTCTTCCCTACCCGAAGATTCGAGTGGACCTTCAGTTGGTTCCGGTTCGCCCGCTGAGTTTGGCATGATTGTCCTCCAGGGTTTTCCTAAGCAAATCCGTGTGCAGCCTTTATTCAAGCATCCAAATCAGCCTGATGCCTTTTTGTCGCAAAACGCCGCGCCAGCTCGCGCCGGCTGATTTTTCCGCGCTCGTTCACCGGGATGGCATTGACAAAGAAAATTCGTTTCGGCACCTGCCAGGCGCTCAGCACGTTTCGACAAAATTCCTGGAGTTCTTTTTCGTTTAGGCTTGTCCTGAGGCCGGTCGAAGGATCGGCATCAGCCACCACGCACGCGGCCACCTCTTCATTGCGCAATGCTCCGGCGGCTGCCGGACGCCCGAACACCACCGCCTGCCGGACACCGGCAAAGCGCAACAATTGCGCCTCCACTTCCGCAGGAGTCACTTTTTTCCCGGCAACGTTAATCACGTCCGAAATCCGACCGACGATTCTGAATCCGGCTTCATCTCGCGCGAGTAAATCATCGGGAACGAAAATGCCGTTGCCTAATTTTTTGTCATCCGGCTCAGGAAAATATCCGTCGCCCACGGCAGCGCTGCGCACCCGAATCTGACTCGCTCCCCCTGCCGCATCGACAATTTCAAGATCGACATCCTTTATCGGCTGCCCGACAAAACCCTCGATCTCATTGGTGGCGGCGCGATCGTAACAAATCCCACCGCATTCCGACGCGCCGTAGAACGAGTGGATGGGCAGCCGGAAGTTCTCCCGGAATTTTTCCGCGACGGTGACCGACAATGGCGCGCCCGCAGAGATACAAAGCCGCAGTTTCGGCAGAGTTGGAACATCATACATCTCGCCAAACGCCTGGTAGAAAAACGGCATTCCAGGGAAGACCGTCGCGTTTGTGTGGGCGAGATCGAGCAGGATGGCCCGCGGTGTTCGGTCGCGGCTCACGACCATCGGCACGCCGCGCGCAATCAGTGGTGTGAGCAGATTGCTGAACCCGTAGGAGTGCGAGATGGGAATGACGCCGAAATTCAGATCAGCGTCGCTAATTCCCATCGTGTCGCAAATCTGATCGCAATCGGCCAGTAGATGTCGGCTGCGAAACCGAATTGCGCGCGGTGTGGCCGTTGTGCCGGAGGTAAGCTTCAAGAGCGACGGCTGGCGATCCCAGTCTGCTGTAGTGTCGGCTGTCCTCAGCCGAAAAATCTCCGGAGAATTCCCGCTAGCGACAGCGGACACTACAGCAGTCGCCCTGCAAATCTTCAGCGCGGCGTCGCGCTGTTGGTCGTTGATGGATTTTTCGAGCGGAAGAACAACCAGCTGCTTGCGCAGGCAAGCGACCAAAATCGATGGCCAATCTTCATGATTGCCGATCTGAACCGCGAGGACCTCGCCTGCATCGAAGATGTCGATCTTCGCTGCGAAATGGCGCGCTCGCTCTTCGATCTGTCGAAACGTCCGCGCGATTTTCCCCGTTGGATCGAGAATGGCAGGCCGATCGCCTTTCCGCAACAGCGTTTTGTCCCACGCCGTCAGCAATGGGTCTTCGGATTTCATCGCTTGCAGGAAACCACGTGCGCGAGTAAGTTTCGCGCTCCTTTTCGAAGATGAAAGCAGGCATTCATCCAGAGTATTACGAGACCGATATCGTCTGCGCGTGCGGCGCGGTGTATCATACCCGCTCCACACGTCGCGATATTAGGATCGGTATTTGTGCCGCTTGTCATCCCTTTTTTACCGGCGAACAGAAGTTCGTCGATACCGCCGGGCGCGTCGAGAAATTCGCTCGCCGGTACGGCAGCACTAAAGCCGCACGCGCTGAGAAGAAGGCTTAGCTGCGTTGGAGCGGCGGTCTCTGACCGTCGTACGTTTCTTTGACGCTCAGAGAGCGCCCCTACAGATATGAACTTTAATTCGCTCATCCAACGCAAGCGCGAACGCTTCGAGCAACTTGAACGCGAGATCGCTGATCCACGCCTTTTCGACAATCGCAAACGCGCCGAGGAAATCATGCGCGAACATGCAAGCCTAAAGGAGCTGCGGGCAAAATGGAACGAACTCGAAGCCGTGCGCAAGCAGTTGGATGACAACCGCGAGCTGGCGATGTCGCGTGATGTCGAGATCGCAGCGATGGCTGACGATGAAATCCCGGATCTGGAAAAACGGGTCGCCGATCTTGAGCGCAAAATTCAAATCCAGCTGCTTCCATCCGATCAGAAGGAAGATCGAGATGCCATCGTCGAAATCCGTGCCGGGACCGGCGGAAGCGAAGCGGCAATTTTCGCGGCCGATCTTTACCGGATGTACCATCGCTACGCGGAATCGGCTGGACTGAAGACTGAAGACCTCGAATCAAGTCCGTCGGAACTTGGCGGACTCAAGGAAGTGATCTTCCGCCTTTCGGGCGAATCCGTTTTTCGAAAACTGCGTTACGAGAGCGGCGTGCATCGAGTGCAACGCGTGCCGGCAACGGAAGCGCAGGGACGCATTCACACGTCAACCGCCACGGTCGCGGTGTTGCCTCAAGCAGAAGAGGTCGATGTCGAATTGAAACCGGAAGATTTGCGGATCGAAGTCTCTCGAGCGGGCGGCCCTGGTGGACAAGGCGTAAATACGACCGACTCGGCTGTGCAAGTCCTGCACATCCCGACCGGCATGATCGTGCGGTGTCAGGACGGGCGCAGCCAGATCAAGAACAAGGAGCGCGCGTTGTCGATCTTGCGGGCGCGTCTGCTCGAGCGAAAGCAGCGTGAGGAAGCGGAGAAATACAGCGCGCAACGCCGCGGCCAAATCGGCACCGGCGGACGCGAAGAAAAAATTCGCACCTACAATTTCCCACAAAACCGCGTGACCGATCACCGCATTGCCTTGACGCTTTACAATTTGGATCGGGTCATGGAGGGCGATCTGGGCGAATTGATCAGCGCGCTGCAAGCTGCCGATGCGGCTGAGCGATTGAAGGAATCAGCCGTCCTATGAGCAATAGAAATCCGCTTCTGCCGTCTCGAACGAAGTGGAGAAATCTCCTTCTGCTTTGACTGAGTTGCGCGCCTAACAGGTAACCCCAAGAGATGTCTAGATTACGCTCGACGTGGCAGAAGAATACGTATGACCGTTCTTGAAGTGCTTCAATCGACGACGGCGTATTTCAAGAAGCACAATGTCGAGAGTCCGCGTCTGAACGCAGAGCATTTGGTGGCGTATGTGCTGGGACGAACGCGCATAGAGCTTTATCTGGAATTCGAGCGCGAGCTGACCGAAGCGGAACTGGCGCCGCTGCGTGAAATGGTGACGCGCCGCGCTCAAGGCGAACCACTCCAGCACTTGCTGGGCACGGTCGAATTTTGCGGCCTGATCTTTCTTTGCGACAAACGCGCGATGGTACCGCGGCCTGAGACAGAAGAACTCGTGGAGTTCTTAAAATCCGAAATCCGAAATCCGAAATCCGAAATTCTGGACGTTGGAACGGGCAGTGGCGTGATCGCGTTGAGTTTCGCGGCGAAATTTCCCGAAGCAGAGATTTATGCTGTGGATATTTCGGAAGATGCACTTGAGCTCGCCCGCGAAAACGCTGCAAGGCTAGGCTTGAGCGACCGGGTTCGTTTCTTCAGAAGCAATTTGCTTCAAGATGTCGATGGAACGTTCGATCTCATCGTGGCGAATCTTCCCTACATCGCAACGCAAGATCGACATACGCTTTCACGCGAGGTTTTGCATGACCCGCATGTCGCGCTTTTCGGCGGTGCGTATGGCGAAGAATTCGTGCGCGAGTTGATCGCGCAGGCACCGGCTCGCCTGCACCCCGGTGGCACGCTGGCCTTGGAGATCGGAATCGGCCAGAGCGACGCGCTTTTTTCGGCGCTGACGGAAAAAAAATACCGCGACATTTATTCGAAAAACGATTATTCAGGTGTGACACGATTTCTGTTTGCCAAGTATGGATAAGATTCGTATTCACGGCGGCCACCCGCTTTCCGGTTCGATCAAGATCAGCGGCTCGAAAAATTCTTCGCTGCCGATCCTTGCTGCGACGCTGCTTACCCGAGAGCAATGCGTGGTGCATGAGGTGCCCGATCTGAGCGACACGCATTACATGTTGCAAATTCTGATGCACCTGGGCGCGCAAGTGGAACGCGCCAGTGGGACGGTCAGTGTGACCGCCGAAAAGACGCAATCGGTCGCGCCCTACGACATCGTGCGCAAAATGCGTGCTTCCGTCTGTGTGCTCGGGCCGTTGCTGGGCCGTTGCAAGGAAGCTACCGTCTCGTTGCCGGGAGGTTGCGTCATTGGCGATCGACCGATTGATTTGCATCTGAAAGGGTTCGAAGCGCTCGGGGCTGCGGTGCGGGTGGAGAGCGGTAACATTAAAATCTTTGCGCCGAAGCTAACCGGAACGGTCATTAACATGCAGGGCAGATTGGGGCCGACGGTCCTCGGCACCGATAATGTCATGATGGCCGCTGTGCTCGCGGACGGATTGACTGTGATCGAAGGCGCAGCTCAGGAACCAGAAGTTGTCGATCTTGCGAATTTTCTGAATAAAATGGGCGCGAAAATCGAAGGCGCGGGAACCCGGCGCATCATTATTGAAGGCGTACGCGCGCTGCACGGAGCGGAACATCAAGTGATTCCCGACCGAATCGAAGCGGGCACGTTTCTGGTGGCGGGCGCGATTTCGGGCGAGGGAGTCACTGTTAAGCGGGTGAACCCGGAGCATGTTCGCTCGGTCACCGATGCGCTGGCTGCTTGCGGCTTCCCCATCGACACCGCCGACAACGCAATCTCGGTCTGGCCGAACGGAGACGCGAGAGCGTTGGAGATAAAGACAGACCCGTATCCCGGTTTTCCCACCGACATGCAGGCGCAAATGTGCGCGCTGCTCTCCACCAGCCACGGTACGAGCGTCGTGATGGAAAATATTTTTCCGCAACGCTACATGCACGTAGCAGAACTCAAACGGATGGGAGCACAAATGCGCTTGGAGGGAGCGACTGCGGTGATCGACGGGGTCGATCGCCTTTTGGGCGCGCCGGTGATGGCCAGCGACCTGCGCGCATCTGCAGCACTCGTGCTCGCCGGATTAAAGGCGGAGGGAATTACCGAAGTGAGCCGCGTTTATCACATCGACCGCGGCTACGAGCGGCTCGATGAAAAATTGAGCGAACTCGGCGCGCACATCGAACGCGTCAAGGAGGTATAGCGG
>QHPD01000124.1 GCA_003218975.1 Verrucomicrobiota bacterium | reverse complement strand
GTGGGTTGGTGAAAAAGATCTCGCCTGCGAACAGCTTGCCACTGCCGTCCGTTCCCCCACTGGCGGTCTTGACCTCAGCTATGGCGAATTAAAACTGATGCCGTTCTGGGATCCCTTGCGCGGCGATCCATGCTTCGAAAAAATCGTCGCCTCCCTCGCGCCGAAGGAAATAGTCTCCAAGTAGCGCACCCCCCGGGGAGCTTGCTTCCTTCCACTTAGAACTTCTTGATCAGTCGGACATACCAGAACCGTCCCAGGTTATCGTAGGCGAAGCCCGGATAGCCTATGGCGCTGCCAAATTCGTACCCGAACTCCTTGGGTGGATCCGCGCCGAAGATGTCGTTCACACCCACGGTGATGGTGGAGTTGTTCAGGATGCTTTTCCAGCACGGCATGGCGTAAACAGCTGTAGGCGGCGCTTCCTTCTCTTTGCCCACCACTTCCTTGGTGTCCTTTGAGTAGCCGGCCACCGGCGCCGCTTCCACCGGAGGCGTGAAGATCAGGCTGTAGGAAAGCTGCGCATCGAAGAACCATGTGGGATGGACATAGTGCTGCTTCCAAAATCCATCAAATTTCTTGGCATAGATCTCTTCCCAAAAGCCATCGAAGAAGTGAACGGTCCAGTTCAAGTCGAAGTTGTGCCACGTCCAGTCAAGTGTCGAGATTCCCTTCCATTTGTACCAAGCATCGCCGGGCCCGAACCCGAAAAGGCTGCCGTCCCACCAATCAGCGTTGGTTCGCCCGGCCACTTCTCTTGCTTTCGCTCCGGCGAATTGGAGGATGAAAGAATCCAGATACGTCGCCCGGGTTAGAGAAGTAAATGTTCCAAAACGGGTCTCCAGTTGGTACTGAATGCCAAGGTCAACGCCGCGCGCGTTCTGACGGCCACCATTGATAAAAGGGATCACCACCTCCGATACGAATGTTCCGGACGGGTCGAGTATAACCGCTTCTCCAGGCTGGAGTCTGCCGGCTAAAAAGCGTTCAATCACGCTCTGAGGAGAAGCCACCATGACAACGCCCGTCCGCTCGATATCCCACAGGTCAACCGTCAACGTCAGACTGCCCCAGGGAATCCACTTCGGCGTATAAACGATACCCCCACTCCAATTACGGGAACGTTCTGGCCCCAGGTGCGGGTTGGGGTTGTTCCGTGTCGCTGTTTCCGGCTCGCGGTCGCCCATGAAGGACGTTGGCGCGAAACCGAAAATTACAGGGCCATATAGCTCGGTGAGCGAGGGCTCAACGAAGCCTTCACCCCAGGTGCTGCGAAGCGTAAGCTGTTCGTCAAACGGCTGCCAGCGTACCCCCACTTTGGGCACTAACGAATTTGTGTCGTTATTCTGGAAAGCCTCAAACCGCGCCCCGGCCGAGAACTTCAGTGAGTAAAGCCCTGGCACGCGCATGGCGGGACTAGTGATCGGGATGAGCGTTTCTGCATAGAACGCATATTCTTTGCGTCCCACCTTAACAGGGAACAATTGTGCGAAACCGGCTTCGTCTTTAAGACGGTGTTCGTCATCGGGATTTTCAGTCAGGGTTTCCCGACTAAACACGCCGCCGAAGGCGAGTCCCACGCCGCCTGCCGGCAAATCAAACAGGTCGGTGGTGTAAATATTTAGGTCCAGCGTCGCTAGTTTGGATGTATTGAGGTCCCTCGCATGTAGCGTCGCGAAGTCGATTAATGGCAGGTTGGTTGCGATCGGCACGCGGTAGTCATTGAACGGATTGTACGGGGTCGTCTGTCCGATATAATCAGGCAAGGCGGGGTTAAAGAGGGAGTCGTTCGCGTTCAGAATGCGCTCGAATCGCGAGACCGAGACATCTTGAATTCGAGAAATATTAAGGATTTGGCTATAACGGAATGCTCCGTCGTAGCCCCAGCTTCCGTTAAACAGCTTGTCACCCTTTACACCAACCGTGAAAAGCTCAGCGATATTCTCGTTATCAAACAAGCGGTTCCCGAAATCGAAAATACGCGCACGAGAACCGCCTGAGATGATCTGCTCAAATGGATTGAACGGATTGAACGCGTCGGCAGGCATGCCAGTCTCCGCAATGGTCGGCGTGTTGGGAGGCGCGACTCCGTTTGGCAGAGGGGAATGGGGCGGAATGTAGAGTGTGCCCTGGCCCGGGATCTCGAAAGGGCCCGTGGCGCTTGGGGCGAGTTCGTCACGCGTCTTTACGTCTGCATAATAAAAGTCGCCATAAATCCGCAGCTGATCGTCGCAGATCTTGTGCTCGAACGCCGCATACCCTCCCCAGCGTTCCTGGGTGGGAAATGAGCCCGAGAACGCGTTGAAGTTGAAGCCAGGGAGCAGACCGAATCCCCTGACACGCCTTGTATCGTAGATGTAATTGCTCGCGGGGGCCAATCCGTTAGTAAGGTTCGGCGGAGTCGCAAATTCAAAACCCCCCGGGGTTAAATTCTCTCCGCCAGCGGCGGCCGCCACATCGCTGCTCACCTGAAGATTGTACGGGCTCGAGTCTGAACTCAGAAATGGCGGACGATTGGAGTTGCCCCGGTCACGATTGAACATCGAGTTATGGTGATAGAAAAAGATGTCGCCAGTGATACTTGTTTTGTCGTCGCCCGTGCCGAAGAGAATGTCGCCGCTGTAAAGGGCGGCGTCTTTATCCAGTGTGTTGCCGTAATAAAGCGTCAACTGCGCGCCACGATAGTCTTTGTAGAGCCTGATGTTGACCACGCCGGCAACCGCATCCGCTCCGTAGCTCGTAGAAGCGCCATCTTTCAGAATTTCAATGCTCTGAACAGCCGCAATGGGAATGGTATTTAAGTCGAAGAAAGCGGCGCCGGAGACGGCGCTCCCGGGATATGGAGCAACACGGCGGCCATCGAGCAAAACCAGTGTGGCACCAGGGTCGAAACCACGCAGCGAGACCGAAGCTGCCCCCTGCGGGCCGCCGGTGCCGCTCGCGTTATTCTGAACCGGAATGCTGTTCGCACCCATGACCGGCTGACTCTTGAGAAGCTCTTCCACCGTGGTGCTTTGACCCGATTTGTTGATCAAATCGCGATTGAGACTGACCACCGGGTTCGGGCCGATTTCTTCCGCCGTCGGAATGTTCGAACCGGTTACAATCACGCGCTGGACTTCCGCAGTCACAATCACGGGCTCGGCTTCCGCCGTGCCGGGCGCCGGCGGTGGCAAAGGGTTCTGAGCAAATGATTCCGATACAAAAATTAGTCCGGCAGCTGCCGGACCAATGCTCGCCGCAAGAGCAACGCGACGCAATACTGGCTTAATCATCGCGTTCATTTCAGACCCAATCAGAGTCCGAGCAATCGCCATTAGACGCCCTAAAAATTGCAACTTTAATCGCCGTGCAAAACGCCACGGACCTTCGGTGTTCGATGCCTGGTCGCGCCCTTCCCGCTTTAAACGCTTCAACCGTTCAACGTTTTAACGATTCCCCAACTTTCCGCGTAACCTCGCGCCGGTTTCTGTTCTGTACCTCAGTGAACGGCCGGAAATGACTTCTCAATAACGAGGAATCAAAGAAGGCCAAAACCTGAAAGAAAATTAGCTTATGAAAATGACATTAAAAAATAGAACGACGCTGGTCGCATTGCTCTTTGCTCTAGCTTTGTCACTAGTCCCAAAGCTTAATGCGAGCGGGCCCTTTGCTACTAACTATAGCAATGCAAGCCTCACTGGCGTTTATGGGTACAGCACTGGAGGCGAGCTCTTAGGACCTAGCAACCCGTCTAACAACACGACAAACACTCCGGTCAATGCCGTCGGCGTTATGTGGTTTGACGGGCTTGGCACGTTTAAGTTTCACGATACCGCGAACGTAGGCGGCATCATCATTCATCGTGGCGCGGCCGATAACCCTATCGTCGGAACCTACATAGTGAACCCGGATGGCACGGGCACGATGCAGTGGTTCAGCAACGGCGGTAACCACGCGTCGGCCTTCGCCATCGTTGACGGCGGCAGGGAATTGCGGTTCGAAAACGCCGACTCGACTGCTGCGAGCCGCGGCGTCGCAAAGAGACAATAACGAAGCTGCTCAGGGGCCTTATCATGCACGCTTGACACGTCCCGACATAGGAGGGTCAAGCGTGCCGTAGGGGTTAGCTTCGAATGACGCTTACGTTGCCGCGAAGCTAGCGGTTCACCGACCCGATCTGGGACCCTTTGCGCGCCGATCCCGATTTCCAAAAACTCTGTAAGGAAAAGCAGCCGTGAACCCGCGCAGTTTCTTTGCTAAACTCACGGAAATAAACTTAACTACGGATTGCGCGGATAACACGGATTAAGACATGATTTACAAGGGCTAGGGCGCGATCTCGACATGCGTTAAATAGAATTTTTTTAACAGAAGGCAGCGAAGGTAACAAGGCTTCAGCTCCGGCAGAACAGAATCTTTGTTTCTTCTAGGTCCGCTAACCACGAATCAACACTAACCGGAGTTCTAGCATTCGTGCACATTAGTGTCCGCCCTGTCACGCCGTAGCCTCGCGCGAAGGCGGATTGGTGGTTGAGATTCCTTTCACTCCCTTCGTTTCCTCCTGTGGTGGCAGGCGTGTCGCCTGCAAGTTCCCGGGGTTTTCTGGCTCTGCCCTATCCGTGACATCGGCGCCTGCTACACCGTAGCCTTGGCGAAGGCGGGTAATCCGCGGTCTTCATTAAATCCAAACTTTCCGCGTAACGTCGCGCTGGTTTCCGTTCTGTACACCAGTGAACGGCCAGAAATGACTTCTCAATAACGAGGAGTCAAGGAAGGCCAAAACAACAAAAGGAAAATAATACTTATGAAAACAAAATTAGTTAAGGGCATAATGGCTCCCTTAGTGGCCGTCTTTGCGTTAGTCACCATGGTCGCCCCAACGGCGTCCGGGCAGGGCACAATAGGCGGAAGCCTTCAAGGGACCTGGGAGATGCGGATAACTCTGACCGATTGCGCAGGTCACGTGATAAGGAGCTTCCCGTCACTGGTAGAATTCACGGCGGGAGGCACGGTAGTGGAGTCGAACGCGGGGACACCGCAGGCTCTGAAGACGCCTGGAGAAGGTGTTTGGAGCCTGGTCAGTGATCATACCTATGCGTTTCGCTTCAAATTCTTCACGTTTGATACTCAGAACATCTTCACGGGCTGGACGATCATTGCGGGGACAACAACCGTGAATCCGACCGGAGACACCAATGCGGGGTCCGCAACCGTCAAGGTCTATAACACAAGCGGCGTCTTACTTGTAAGTCTATGTGCTTCGACTGCTGGCACGAGATTCAAGCTCTGACGGATCATGGGATTTGGTGCGTTCCATCCGCGCCAAACCCGTTTACTCGCGAGCAACCGCAGTGAAACGACGCAGACGCGCTGCGCCGACCCCCGAAAGCTTTCGGTGCAGCGCGGATTCCCTTGCAATGAATTCCGGCTATAGGTCGCTGCTTTGCAGTAGGACCACACCAGCACGTTTCATTTCATCGAGCGCATGATTGACGTCGCCTGGCTCGAGATCAATTCCCCGGCAGCCATCCAGGATGACGTGCGTGTTCAGGCCGAGCTGGAGCGCATCCAGTGTGCTGTATTTCACGCAGTAATCCAATGCGAGGCCCATCAGGTAAATGTCGTTGATGCCGCGTTTCTTTAAATAATCAGCGAGACCGGTTTCGCGACGATGGGCGTTATCAAAGAACGTGCTGTAGCTATCGATGCGCGGATCGATTCCCTTGTGGAAGACGTGCACCACTCGGCTCATGTCGAAAGAAGGGGCGAACTCTGCACCGTGCGTGTTTTGAACGCAATGCACCGGCCAAAGGACTTGTTCGATTCCGTCGAGGATGATGCGATCACCTGGCTTCTTCCCCTTGTGATTTGCCGCGAAGCTGCCGTGGTTGGGCGGATGCCAGTCCTGCGTGGCAAGAACAAGCTCGAAACGCTGCTGCAATTCATTCGCTAGCGGGATGACTTCATCGCCATGCGGCACCGGCAGTGTGCCGCCGGGCAAAAAATCATTTTGAAGATCGACAATGATTAACGCCTTCATTTTGGTTGCGCGGGTCGTTCTTTGGCACGCGCGATTAAGGTGGACCTTAGCTCATGCAATGACTTTTCGAGACCAACTATGTAAGGACGTGGTCTATGCAGTTTTAAGATTTCGGACGGCGCATTGCTGAGTTGCTGCCGTGTGCACTTGCGCGACTCCCTGAGCTCGGGCACTTGATAGACCAAGTCACCTTTGCGGAAAACTGGCACGAGCAAATCCGAATAATCTGTTCCCACAGGAATCTCGGTCGCCGCCTTTGTTTGAAGATCGACAATTACACACGGTTCGCTCACCGCCTGATCGATTTCGTAAATCGCATCGGCAATGAATCTGCCGTCGGGCTGATGAAAGCGTCGCATCTGCAACAGGCCTGGAAAGGACGTCTTTGCCGGGTCATCGGATAGTTTGATGCGATAACGCCACTTCTCACCCGGCTTCCGGACTGCCGCCAATTTGTAAATGCCGCCAAGTGCCGAGTCCGGCTGGCCCGTCGTGAGCTTCGTTCCCACGCCCCAGATGTCGATTTTCGCTCCACGCTTTTTCATCTCTGTAATAGCGAATTCATCCAGATCGCCCGAACAGACAATTTTCGCTTTCGGAAATCCGGCTTCATCTAGCATTCGCCGCGCTTCAATGCTCAAAGCCACGCAGTCGCCGGAGTCGAGGCGCACCCCGATGATTTCGTGTCCGTTCTTGCGCAACTGCCGCGCCACGTTGATCGCGTGGCGCACGCCATCGAGAGAATTATAAGTGTCAACCAGAAACACGCAGTTGTTCGGCATGGCTTTGGCGTAAGTCTCAAACGCCTCATTCTCAGTCTCGAAAAACATGATCCAACTGTGCGCCTGCGTGCCGCTCACCGGAATTCCGAACCGTTGGCCCGCCTGCAGGTTCGACGTCCCCGCACAACCGCCAATGTAAGCCGCGCGCGCCGCGCTCAAGCCGCCATCCATTCCCTGCGCCCGACGCAAACCAAATTCAATTACGGCATCGTTCTCAGCGGCGAGGCAGACACGCGCCGCTTTCGTCGCTATCAAGCTTTGAAAATTCAGAATGGTAAGCAAAGCTGTTTCGAAGAGCTGACATTCGATCACCGGGCCGCAAAGCCGGATCAACGGCTCGTTGGGGAAGACCAGTGTTCCCTCCGGCACTGCATCGATGTCGCAGGTTAATCGCAAACTGCGCAGGTAACCGAGAAAACCGGGATCGAACAGCGGCTTGCCATCGTTCCCGTGTTGCGAAGCGAGGTAATCGATTTCTGTTTCGTCAAAATGAAAGCCGCGCAGGAACTCGATTGCCGCAGCTAGGCCGCACGCGAGCGTAAACTCACCGCCGAATGGGTTCTCCCGAAAAGTGACGTGGAACGCCGCCTCGTAATCACGCACACCGGCTTTCCAATAGCCGCACGCCATCGTCACCTCATAGAGATCGGTCGTGAGAGCGGAGAAATTCTGCTGTGGCGGTCTCATTTATCCAATCTGCAATCTAAGCACCCCATGCGAGTTCGCGAGCGATTGGGTAGCGCGCGCGTCTCGCGTTCTGGCGAGCGCGTCCTCGCGATCGCGGACTTTCCTTGCAAGCTCGAAGCATCTTCTGCCAGCGAGACTTAAAGGAAGCCTGTTTCGGCGCGACGCCGAAACCAACACGCGAGACGCGTGTGCTACCCCGGAGACGACCGCTGCGACTGTGCGCAACGTTTCCCAGATGAATACCGATGAAGCGAAGATCAAAACAGCCTGAGCGCAGTTTTCCGTTCCTGCGAGTCAACGAACGCGATGGCAAACCGCGAACCCGCGGCTTAACAGAAATCCGCGGGCCGTACTACTCGGTCGTTGGCCGGCGTTACCTCGAAGATTTGCTCGAAACCATGGGCGCTTACGTGGATTCACTAAAATTCGCCGGCGGCTCGTTTACACTCATGCCGGAGAAAGCGGTGCGCGAGATTGTCGATCTTTGCCACAAACATGACGTGCTCGTTTCCACCGGCGGCTTTATCGAGCGCGTGCTCGCGCAAGGCGGCGAAGCGGTTCGCAAATATGTCGCGGAGTGCAAGAAGCTTGGCTTCGATATCGTTGAAATCTCAGCCGGTTTTGTTTCAATCCCGACGGATGACTGGCTGCGGCTGATTGAATTAGTGCGCAAATCCGGATTAAAAGCGAAACCGGAAGTGGGAATTCAATTTGGCGCCGGTGGCGCGACGGCAGCAGCAGAATTAAAAGCTGAAGGGACACGCGACCCGAGCTGGGCGAGTGCGCAAGCAAAACGATTTCTCGATGCCGGCGCGGAGATCATCATGATTGAGAGTGAAGGCATCACTGAGAATGTCGATCCGTGGCGCACGGATGTTCCCGCAAAATTCATCGATGAGATCGGCATGGAGAAACTCATGTTTGAAGCTGCCGATCCAGACGTGTTCGCGTGGTACATCAAAAACTATGGCGCAGACGTGAACCTCTTTGTCGATCACAGCCAGATCGTGCAATTGGAGTGTTTGCGCGCCGGCATTTGGGGGACAAAAAGTCTCTGGGGACGCGTGGTGACCTATAAAGACAATGAGAATAAAGAACGCGTGTCATCTTGAACGAAGCGAAGGACCTGCCGCCAGATAGCGCGTCACCCAAGCTATCCAGTGTGACGACCTCTTCGATAGCGAGCTTCGCTCCGCTCAGAGTGACGGTCAGTGCGGCCCGGCGCTGCCGGCGGCATGGAGCAAAAACCAATCGCTCGCAAGTTTGGCGACTTGCTCGAGCGCGCCTGGTTCTTCAAAGAGATGCGTCGCCCCGGGAACGATCTCCAGTTTCACTTCGCAGCGCATCCGGTCGCGGGCCTGTTCGTTTAACTCGATCACGACGTCGTCGTTGCCGCCGACGATGAGCAAAGTGGGCGCTTGCACCTTTGGCAACGCTTCGCCTGCCAAATCGGGACGACCACCGCGGGAAACCACCGCGCCGACATCTTGCGGCAACTCTGCCGCGGCAACCAACGCTGCGGCACCGCCGGTGCTCGATCCGAAATAGCCAGCAAGCAAATCGCGTGTTTGCTCTTGCTGCTTCGCCCACTTCGTCGCGTGCACAAGTCGCTCGGCCAGCAAGGCGATGTTGAATCGATGCTCGCGTGTCCGCATGTCGATTGCTTCCTCCTGCTGCGTAAGTAAATCAAAAAGCAACGTCGCGAGCCCGGCATTATTCAGAGTTCGCGCGACGAATTGATTCCGCGGGCTGTGCCTGCTGCTGCCGCTGCCGTGCGCGAAAAGCACAAGTGTGGTCGCGTTCTCTAGAATGTTCAAATTCCCGAAGAGCACTTCCCGCCCGGCCTCAATTCGCACGTCGTTCATTTCTTACTCCTACTCTTGCTCCTGCTCGCCTGAAACTGCTCGTTGCTGCGCGCCGCGCGCGAGCAATTCGCGCACGTCTTCGTCGCTGGTCTGCGAGAAATCTTCATAATATTGGCCGACGGCCTGAAAGAATTCAGGCATGCTTAGGCAGATTGTTTCGTCGGCTTGCTCTTCGAGCTCGTGGCAGGTGTCTGGCGGACCTACCGGGACGGCTACGACAATTTTTGCAGCGCCGCTCTGTCGCAGCGCCTTTACCGCGGCGCGCATGGTCGCGCCAGTGGCCAATCCATCATCCACAAGAATGACAATACGATCGCGGAGTTCCGGCGCAGGGCGACCGTCGCGATATTCTTGCTCGCGGCGTTCCAGTTCCGCCGTTTCTCTCGCCGTGATCGACTCGATCGTCTCCTCCGCATTAGGCAAGGCGCGTACCACATCTTCGTTCAGAACACGAACACCACCTGAGGCAATTGCGCCGGCGGCGAGCTCTTCAAAACCGGGCACGCCCAGCTTGCGCACAATGAAAACATCCAACGGCGCGCCAAGCCGCTGCGCAACTTCGAATGCTACTGGCACGCCGCCCCGTGGTAGCCCAAGCACAATCACGTCATCGCGGCCCGCATACTTGACGAGCCTCCCCGCAAGCAGCCGGCCCGCTTCCGTTCGATTTGGAAAAGCGCGTTCCATGCGGCGACCCGCGCCGCTTCAACATGTTGCCGCAGCGAACGCGGGAAATAACGACTGCATGTCGTGGAGGAAACTATGCATCACTTTTTTCATTTCACCACCTTCGATGTGACTAGGCGCCACAGCTAGTGTGGTTTGAATGCTCTCCACTGGATCCAACGATGCGGTCAGCCACGATTTTCATCTGCACGGCTTCGAGAAATTGTTCACGCGACATTTTAATTCAGACAGAAAATCTTGGCGGAAGGGGTGGGATTCGAACCCACGGTTCTACAAGGCGCAACTGATTGCCCGCGGCAGGGCTATTCTTGCCGGGCTTGGCATCGACAATAGATTCTCCGGCGGGCGCATTCGATCGCGTTGCCCGCGTCATCGTAAACGCGAATCACAACATCATTTGAACGGCTAAAAAACTTGGCGTAGCCGATTGCGTTCGTGAGTGCGTCAGGCTCACCGTACCACAGCGAACCGAACGGCAGCGCATTGGAGATTAGATCAACGCCGCGCTTATCACTGCGGGGTCGGACTTCGTAAGCATGCTTTGAAAAATATAGACAAATAGGCTCTGATTTGGATAACTAGCGGCCTATGCGAACCCCTATTCTGCTATCCGCCGCTTGCGCGTTCATTCTGACAGGATGCGGCACGATCGGACAAGAAAAACCAAAAACTACGACAGTCGGAGCTGCGATAACCGCAGCAAAAAACGGAATCGAACAGTATCTGCAGAGTGCGGCAGCGAAGAAAGCTCATGCCTCGCTCAAAACGGCAGACTTCACGTTCAAAGTTACTTATACCGCCGGCGGAGGAATGGATGCAAATATTCTGTGTTTCAAAGCCGGTTTTTCGGGAACTGGACAAGAGGTTCATTCGGTTACGCATCACTATGGCAAGCCTTCTCAACTTTTCGCCCTCAGTGCCCTCAGTATTGGTCCTACCAAAAGCGGCGAGCTAGCAAATCAGATTCAGCGGGATGTGGCAGAACAAGTAGAGAGAAACGTTGGCGGCCAGCCTCATAGTGAGATAACAGTCGAGGAATCTTTTGGAGTTGAACTGAAGGTCAGTGGCGCTGCCCAAATTCCTGTCACGACGATTACACTCGGCCCTAACGTCACTTTTGCTCGTAACGATGTGCAAGAGGTAAAGCTTGTCTTCTCAGTCGCGCCGTAGTCATCGAAGAAATGCCGCTTTGAACACCAGAGGAAACGAACTGGTAGTCCGTTCTGTCTGATGCCCGTTTCATAGGTTAGTTTGCAACCCTAGATTCCAACGGGCGAACGATCTTCGTTTCTGACGCGCGTCGCGGGGACGGAAAGCGTTTCGTTGTGCACGCGGATGAAAAACTAGCGGCGATTCGAGTCGCTGCGAATTGTCTTGACTAGCTGGCTAGATTTTTTCAACACTCAGCGCTGCGGGGAAAAAGAAAGGAAAGGAAGAACCATGAATCCATCGATTCAATCCAAAACCACGATTCTCCCGCTTCTCATCCTGGTCGTGCTCACCTGTTTTGCGCCTTCACCCAGAGTGTATGCGTTGCCAGTTGGGACGTCAGCTCTTGAAGGCGTTGTGAAGGACCCGACCGGACGCCCGATCAAAGGCGCCGATGTCCGGATTGAAGCGAAAAATTTTTCTAAGATTGCTAAGACCGATGCCAGCGGCCACTACATCTCCAGTGGCTTGGCGGTTGGCACTTATAAAGTCACTCTCGTTGTCAATGGATCAGTCAAAGCGTCAATCCCAAATGCCAAGACGCAGTTGGGCAAATCCACTCAACTCAACTTCGATCCGACGGCGACGACGGCGTCGGCTAAGAAACACATACACTCGGTTTGGTGTCCCAACGAGACGGGAACGCTTATCGGCGGTACGGGTCGATGGATCGATGTTGATGATAACGGCAATATCGTCAGCAACACCGGAGTTAAAAGCACCACCGGATTTAGCAGTCTTGAGAAAGTCAGTTTACAATGGGAGGCGGCACCAAGATACAATGGGAGCACGCACCAAAAACCTGCCAAACTTGGCGGTCAGTGACTTGGCGAAAGAATCGTCGCGCCCCGAGGAAGTAGCAAAATCGGTAGTGACGATTGACTCAATCGCATTGACTGAGCTATAGCCGTGGCGCTGTGTCGACGCGTTTTCACTGACCAAAGTTGGTCCCACCGCCTTTCGCTGGTAGGCCGAGCCGCACGTTTTCATGCGTTACAGGCGTTGACACGACAACCATCTCTACTGAGAATCGTGAACTTCCACTAGCCAAAATCTATGAAAACTTTGAAATCGCCCGCGTGCTCGTGCGTCTCGATCACGTTGCCAGCTTCATCTTCGGCGCGAGCCGCCGCTAGAACGTCGGCGAGCCCCTGTGCCCAATAGTCGGAGGAGGGGCGCAACGATCGGAAAGAGGATGGACTCAACGGCACGTCTGATTCGTGCCCACGGCCCATACGGACCCCAAAGTTCGGGCGGGAACACCCGATGCCAGATAGCGTCGTTCAACCGGTGTCTCCACCAGCACAACCAGTAGGACAGGGAAAACCTTGGGACAGCGCCCAAGCAAAATCTAACGAGACCAGCATCGACATCGAGAATGATCTGCTGCATCTCAGCCCATGTCGGGAAGAATGTCTTCACCGTGTTGAACTCAAGAGTGTAGGCACGGACCTTCCTCTTGGTCGGATCAGTGAAAAAGCGGCTATAGGTCCAGTCGTCGCTCGCACCAGAAGTGGGGTAGGGACTTCCCCAGCTCGGAAGGAAAAAGGCTTGGGCGACCGCATACGTCTCGCCGCGAACGCCCGCAATGGCCGCTTTCATGGCGTTCGCCGCTGCCGCTACGTTCGCGAGATCACAGGCGCCGATGTACTCTCCATAGGCATCCGCCGGGAGGCCTCGTTGGCCGTTCCAAGCGGCGTTGGTGAAGTTGATGCTCAGTGAACCCGACTGGTTCGTGTCGTCTCCCCACGAATGCAGGATGTCTCCGCCAAACGAGTGGATGTCCATAAACCAACTGATCTGGGGAAACTGGTCGAACAAATAGCGCACGTTTTTCGTCTCTGCTTCGGAGAAGGCCGCAATGCCGTGGAAAATGTCGCTGGACGGATCGGACGATGCGAGCGTGCCAAACGCCTGGGCACCCGGCGCGAAGGCAGCGTTGAAGTCCCATAGGAAATCATAGTTGCGATTTGGGTCAACGCCGATCTTGCTCGCTTGGCCACCGCTGCTGGCCGGGTTCCGGTTCTTTCGCCACATCGGATACGTGTTCTGGCTGTAGTTGCGGCCGTCGGGGTTGACGTCGGGAAAAACAATCACGTCGAGTCGCTCGATGATCGACTTGATCTCAGCGGCACTGTACGCCGTCCCGCCGTAGATAAGGGCCGTACCTAGACTATATGCCTCAAGCAGATCCGCCGCGAAATTGATGCAAATGTCAGGACCGCCCCACTCACGGGCATGTGCGCCGCTGATGATGAGCACGGCCGAACGCCGGCACGGCCCGGTTCCGATCCGGAGGGCGTGACTTTGGCGGCCCTCGACAGTAAAGTACGGGAGGGTGATGAGTTGGGTGACGCTGGGATAACTTGAGGCGAGGCCGATCAACGCTGACTCGATCTCGACAACATTCAAGAAGCTCATGACGTCGACCGTCGCTCGCTGGCTCGACCGCGTTTTTCGCCGAATCCGCGAGGCTTAACCCGCCCGCCCATAAACCGGTCGCCCTCACCTATTTCTTTCTGGCGCTGCCGTCCGATCTCCGAGACGTTCTCCCCAAGCTCCACGCGGTAACCTGCGGCCCGAAGTTCGCGGATGCGTTCTTCGGTGGCGAACACTAGCATTGTGCCACTTCCATCGGGGTTCACCTCGACGTGCGGTCCGCGGCAGCCGACATCTAGCTCGAACTCTTGTCTGAGTTTGGCGAAAGTCTCGGGGCTGCCGTTGATTCGCGCTGCGTACAGGTCAGGAGGGACCGCCTCGCTTCGTTGCGACTGATTTGCGTCGTCAGATCTATTCTGATCGTTCATAGCAGATCTTTCTTAGCGACGTCGAGTCTGGGAAAAATTACACCAGTTTGTCAAGACAATTCGCTGTAATCGCGGATCGCCGCTTCGAGTTTCCACAAAGGCCTTCAACTTTTCATCAGCACGCACAAGGAAGCGCTTTCCGTCGCCGCGATGCGCGTCGGCAACGAAGATTGTTCGCTCGCGAGAATCCACGGGCATCAGAGCAAGGGAATCGCTTCCGCTCTCTTGCGGCGAGTCGAGGAAGAGGTGGCGGCACGAATCTCACACCACTGCTTCTTCGCCGGTACTTCACAGACCACAATCCCCGCCTTTGTCTCCGGTCGCTTCTGCAAGCGCGATGTGTAGGTCGCCGTCCGTTTCGACTTTCACCGCGACCACTCGGCCAGTGAGTGCGAACCAATTATTCTCGATTCTGGTACGCTCCGAGCTTTGAGTCAGATGCCACGTCCGGTGCTAGCCAATTGAAACCATCTGAGGGCGTGACGGCGTGTATTGCACTGGCATCCGCAGGCTGAGTAGATGGTCCCTCCTTTACTGCCAATCGAGCCTTGCCGTGATCGCCACTACATTTGCAAGGTGATTCAAAGGTGACGGGCGGCGCTGCTGCTACTGTTGCACGTTGGCGGACGGTGGCGGTCTTCAGCGCATCTGTTATGTAAATTCGTTATGCGTTTGACTGTCGTCGGCCTCTCCACGAGGGAAACGGAAGGGGTGGGATTCGAACCCACGGTGGGTTTCCCCACGCTCGATTTCGAGTCGAGTGCCTTAAACCGGACTCAGCCACCCTTCCCAGTGGCCGACACTCTCGATCTTATTTTGCGATGCGCAATTCTCAGGTGCGGCTCTGAGGTCCATTTGGCCACAGAAGTTCGACTGACGGCTAGCCAGGCGAGATCGATACCCCCCCAGCTTAGGGCTGCAAAGTCGCCAAAAAATGTTACAATTTTAAGCTTGCAATCGATCTGCTGAGGGCTGCATATTGTGTGTCTGCTGGAGAGCCACGCTATAACTTGTTGTTGACGATAGTTCACAGGTTGTTAGCGCCGCTGTTCACGAGTATTCCCATCTAATTGACAACTCAACCGGAGTCACCACCATGATTCAACTTAAATCCGGAATTCCGCCTGCCTCGCTCGAACGATCGCCTAAACCAACTGAGCGCCGCAAGATCGAGCCCGAAAAAACCAAAAATGCCGGCCTGCGTTTTGAGCGCGTGTTCAGCGACGGTGCCGTTGCGCCGTTCGATCAAATCGAATGGGAACGCCGCACAGCGGAAATCAATGACGACAGCGGCAAGGTTATCTTCAAGCAGGAGGACATCGAAGTGCCGAAGAGTTGGAGCGCGCTCGCGACCAAAATCGCAGTCTCGAAATATTTCTACGGCGACATCGCCAACGGCACCGATCCTTACAAAGGCGGAAGAGAAACTTCGGTGCGACAACTGATTCATCGGGTCACGCGGACGATCACCGATTGGGGAATAGCAGATGGTTACTTCGCGGATGCGGAAGCTGCGGAAATTTTTTACGATGAACTGACCTGGCTTTGCCTGAACCAGCACGGCGCGTTTAACTCGCCAGTCTGGTTCAACGTTGGTTTGTATCATCAATACGGCGTGGGCAAGGGTGCGGGTGCCGGCAATTATTTTTACAATCGCGAGACTGGCAAATCGGAGCGAGCGCCCTCGCAATACGAATATCCGCAGGGCAGCGCCTGCTTCATCCAGAGAGTGGACGACACGATGGAAGACATCATGCGGCTGGCCATGAGCGAGGCGATGCTCTTCAAGTACGGCAGCGGCACCGGCACCGATCTTTCGTCGCTAAGATCGACAAGAGAAAAATTGAGCGGCGGCGGCAAACCGAGCGGGCCGCTCTCGTTTCTGAAAGTGTATGATCAAGTTGCGAACGTGGTGAAGAGCGGCGGGAAAACACGCCGCGCCGCGAAGATGAACACGCTCAAAGATTGGCATCCAGACATCGAAGAGTTCATCGACGCGAAACAAAAGGAAGAAAAGAAAGCATGGGCACTGATCGAGCAGGGCTATGACGGCAGCTACAACGGCGACGCGTACGGCTCGGTCATGTATCAAAACGAAAACGTGAGCGTGCGGGTAAGCGACGAGTTCATGGAAGCAGCGTTGGAAGGCCGCGAATGGTGGACACGCCGAGTGACCGACAGCCAGCCGTGCGAGAAAAAGGAGGCGCGTTCGTTACTGCGAAAAATCGCCGAGGGCACTTGGGTCTGTGGCGATCCCGGAATGCAATTCGATACGACGATCCACAAATGGCACACCTGTAAAGGCACAGGCCGGCAGAATTCTACCAACCCATGTAGTGAGTACCTCTTCCTCGACAACACGGCCTGCAATCTCGCGTCGCTTAATTTGATGAAGTTCAAGACCGCCGACGGCGATTTTGATGTCGAGCGATTCAAAGCGGCGGTGCGCATTTTCATCACTGCGCAGGAGATCATTGTCGATAACGCGAGCTATCCGATCAAGGAAATCGCGGAGAACTCGCATATCTTCCGCACGCTCGGGCTCGGTTACGCGAATGTCGGCTCGCTTATCATGAGTTACGGTTACGGTTACGACAGCGTGGAAGGCCGGGCGCTCTGTGGTGCGGTCACCGCCATCATGACCGGCGAAGCTTACGAACAAAGCGCACGCATGGCGCGAGCGCTAGGGCCCTTCCCCGGCTATCAGGACTCGCGTGCCAGCGGCGTGCCGAAGCCGGTCGAAAAGGACAACGTCGCGTCAATGTTGGAAGTGATCGAGCTGCATCGCTGCGCGGTCCGCGAGATATCGGATGCGAAAGAGTTCGCGCATTTGAAAGAGGAAGCCGCCAAAGTTTGGGACAGCGCGGCCGAACTCGGAAAGCGTTACGGTTATCGCAATGCGCAGGTCACGGTGCTCGCGCCGACGGGCACGATCAGTTTCCTGATGGATTGCGACACGACCGGCATCGAACCGGATATCGCGCTGGTAAAATATAAGCTGCTCGCAGGTGGCGGCATGTTGAAAATTGTCAATCAGACAGTTAAGCCCGCGCTGGAGAAACTCGGTTACAATGCCGAGGAGATCGAGCGCATTATCGCACACATCGATGCATTCGATACGATCGAGGACGTCACCGACACCGATGGATCCAAAATCTCGTCAGGGCTAAAGCCCGAGCACTTGTCGATCTTCGATTGCGCGTTCAAGCCGTTCAGAGGTGAACGCAGTCTCAGTTACATGGCGCATCTCCGGATGATGGCAGCTGCGCAACCATTCCTTAGCGGCGCGATCTCGAAAACGGTCAATATGCCTGAGGCAGCCACAGTGGACGACATCATGAACACTTACGTGGAAGGGTGGCAACTCGGATTGAAATCAATCGCGATTTATCGCGACGGCTCGAAGCGCTCCGCGCCTTTGAACACTCGCAAGACAAAAGACATGGGTACGGTAGCCGACATCGGCCCCGAGGTAGACGCACTGCAAAAGCGCATTCTCCAACTCGAACAAGAATTGGCAACGCTGCGCAGCCAGCTCGACCAACCGGTTCGGCATCGCATGCCGGACACGCGCACGTCGTTGACCCATCGGTTCGAAATCGCCGGTCACGAGGGGTACATCACAGTCGGTTTGTACGAAGATGGTCAACCGGGTGAACTTTTCATCACCATGTCGAAGGAAGGCAGCACCATCGGCGGGTTGATGGATACCGTGGGCACGCTCACCTCGATTGCCCTGCAGTACGGCGTGCCACTCGAGAGTCTGGTGAAGAAATTCGCGTATCAACGATTCGAGCCGAGCGGGTTCACAAAAAATCCGGATATCCGCCATGCCACCAGTATTACTGATTACGTTTTCCGCTGGCTCGCTTGCCAATTCATCAAAGGCTACAAGGAAGCAACGGCGCCAAACCGAGCGCAGCCGGACTTACCTCTCAAGGAAATTGTCGAGCTCGAGAAGAAGTCTGTGAACCGGCCGGTCACGGATTTGGCGCGCACCGGCGAGAAAGAAGTGATCGACGTGATCACGAACAAGTCGGGCAATGATCCCGCCACCTCCGGACAGACCGGAAACGGCAGCGGCAATTCGGACCGCGTCATGGTCGCGCTTGGCAGCATCTTCATGGGCATCACCTGTTCGGTATGCGGCAGCGACAAAGTCATCCGCGCCGGCGCATGCGGCGTTTGCATCGAATGCGGGACTAGCCAGGGCTGTAGCTGAGGCCTGCCCACGAATCACGCTAATCTACGCGAAAGTAGTAGCCGGAGTCGGTGACTCCGGCTCGTCTCTACTCAGTTCCGTCTCGCAATCTCGAGACTCTGTTCAATATTTTTGAATGACACGCCCGGCGAGCCCGATTTTAATTCCGAGTATGACTGACAGAAACCAAACGCCGTCTCTGGCGTTACGCTGCCCAATCTGCGGAAATGCAGAGCTGTTCTATCAGGTGCAGGAGCACGCCGAGAACCTCGTGGACGGAAATCTGAATCACCTGCATCTACTTTTCGCTGACACGGCGTTCTACGAATGCTATGAATGTCACGCGCAAATTGCCCCTCCTGAATACAGCTAGTGCGCAGTAACGCTCCTCACTTTGTAGATGAAGTAGTCCGCGAACTGCGCAGGCGGTACGGCAGAGCCGAACCCTTCGGCAAGAGTCGTCTTTATCAGTTCGGAGACGCAATCACTTGCTCGGTCAATTACTCCAAGCGGTTGCGCGGCGAGAAATACTTTTTCGGCTTAGCACAAGACGTCACAGATTCGCGCTTTCATTACCCGCCGACGCGATTAGGTGAGTTCGTAGTGCTGGTATGTGGCGGTGCCGACAAGGTTTTGATGCTGCCGCGTCAACTCGTGCTCCAAGCCATGCGCAACGTAGCCACCCGAAAACTCGACGTCTTCCAAGAAGGAGACACTTACATCCTACAGACGACGGGCCACCCGAAAATAAACGTCACCGAATTCTTGAACACGTTTCCTGCCGCCGAAAGGGCGAAGGAGACCGTGGACGAAACCTCCGCGAAACCCGGCACCGACCGAGCCCACGTAAAGATCCAAAGCGGGCTCATCAAATTGGGCCGCGCTGAAGGTTGCTCAGTCTGGGTTCCACCGAGCGATCGCAATTTGAGCTACGAGGGTCAGTCATTCGCTTCTGCAACTCTTGAACACCTGCCGAACTTCGGATTTGATGAAAATACACGGCGCATCGTGCAAAATATCGACGTGCTCTGGCTAATCAGAAACGTCATTCATCGTGCGTTCGAAGTTGAATCTACTACATCGATATACAGCGGCTTGCTGCGATTAAATGACTTGGTGCTTGCGCAACCCAATAATCAAATCGCGCTTTTCGTTGTCGCTCCGAACGCCAGACGCGAGAGGGTGTTCAATCAACTGATTAGGCCGTCATTTAATGCGTTAGCACGTCAATGCCAATTCTTGACCTTCGAGAAGGTCGATGACGCAGTCAGCCGCATTCAGTCGCTCGGCGACCGCAGGGGCGTTCGAATCTCTGGCTTGCTAGAGGGTGAGCGGTTCGAATTTGACGACCACTACGTTTATCCGACCGGTGTCTGATTTTCGCAAGCTTACGCCATGGGGATTACTTTCTGAATCTCTATCGAATTCCCGTGCTCAGCCAACCGCAGGTGTGAAAGCGGCCGAAAGCCATTCGGCTGGATAAACGGGCTGAAGTGCGTTTGATCCCGAAAGCTTTCGGGATTGATTGGACATGCGGGCGCGCATGGCTACAGTGCGCGCGCCCGTCCGCAAGGGATTAGGTTTGATGAACAAGCTCGACGCGCAGAGACAAAAGGAAATTCAGCAGGCTGAGGAACTGCTTTTTGCAGGGCCGCAGGCGCTTGGGTTTGCCAAGGGGCTGTTCGCCGGGCATTTCGTTGCGGATTGGGTGATGCCGTATCCGCGTATTCCGGCTGCGCAACAAATCGAGTTGGATGAGACGCTAGCTGAACTTCGCAAATTTTTACACGAACATCTCGATCCTGCGGAGATCGATCGAGAGGCAGACATTCCACGCAGCGTAATCGATGGCCTTGGCCGTATCGGCGTGCTCGGGATGACGGCGCCGAAGGAATATGGCGGACGCGGCTTCTCGCAAATGGCCAACTGCAAAGTGCTGGAGGAAATCGGGCGTCGTTGCGCATCGACATCGGTTTTCGTCAACGCGCATCACTCCATCGGGATTCGCGCATTGCTGCTTTTTGGAACACACGAGCAAAAGCAGAAGTGGCTTCCGAAGTTAGTGACTGGTGAGCAGCTGGGCGCATTCGCGCTCACTGAGAGCGAAGCCGGATCGGATGCGGCAAACGTGCAAACGCAGGCGCGCCCCACCGAGGACGGCTCACACTTTATTTTGAACGGCGAAAAACGTTACATCACGAACGCGGCGATCGCGCACGAGCTCACCGTGATGGCGCGCACCCCGGTGCCTGGCAAAGAGGGAAAAACGGCTATCACGGCGTTTCTAGTGACGCCGGACATGCCCGGATTCGAAATCCTCGAAGCGCGGATGCCGAAGATGGGAATCCGTGGTACGGCGACGGGACGTTTCGCGTTGCGCGACGTCAAGGTTCCAAAGGAAAACATTCTCGGACCGCCGGGGAAAGGACTGAAGGTCGCGCTGACAGTACTCGATTTTGGCCGAACAACTTTTGGCGCGTGTTGCACCGGCGCGGCGAAAACCTGTTTACAACTGGCCGTCAGACAGGCGAACACGCGCAAACAATTCAACAAAACGCTCGGCGAATTCGAGTTGGTTAAAAAGAAAATCGCTCGTATCGCGGCAGACGCGTACGCGATGGAAGCGATGACAACGGTCACGGCGTCGTTCATCGACCGCGGACTGGAAGATTACATGATCGAGACCGCAATGCTAAAGGTCTTCACGACCGAACGGCTCTGGGAGTGCATCAACGAAGCGTTTCAGATTTATGGCGGCTCGGCGTATTTTGTCGATCTTCCACTGGAGCGAATGTTGCGCGATGCGCGCATCAACCAGATTGGCGAAGGCGCCAATGAAGTGCTCACTTCGTTCATCGCGCTCGTTGGCATGCGCGGGCCGGGCATGGAGTTCAAGGAAATCTACGACACGATGATGAAACCGTCGCGCAATCAGATGAGCAAAGCGTGGACCGCTGGGATGAATCGGCTTGGCGCAACGATTCGCGTGCCTGATGTGCCGGTGCAAAGCGAGCAGCTGCGCGCGCATGCGCGGCAACTCGGCCGTTTGATCTGGCGTTTTAATTTCGCCGTCAACCGCGCGTTGATCACTTATCGTGAGCCGATTCTCGACATGCAGCTCCTTCAGGAGCGGATCGCGAATGCGGCGATGGATCTTTTCGCCTCGACCTGTGTCCTCAGCCGGCAGGACAGCGAAATTCAGTTCGCGCGGCGAAATGGCGACGCCGCAGCGCCCGATCACAGCGCTGCAGATCTGTTTTTGCACCAGTCGTTTCGCCGGATTCGCCGTTTTCTCGCGGGGCTGACCGACAACGACGACAAAGCGCTGCTTGCAGCAGCAAAGTCATGCCTGGCCAAGCCACGCAGCTAAATTTGGCCGCGCGCATTTATACCGACAAAGACGCCGATCTTCGTTGGCTGAAGGGAAAAATTTCCTCGGTGATCGGCTTCGGCGCGCAAGGCCGCGCGCACGCTCTCAATCTCCGCGACCGCGGGATGGATGTTGTGGTCGGGCTTTATCCCGGCAGCAAATCCCGTACGCGCGCGAGGCGAAGCGGGCTTCGTGTGTTCGACACACCGGAGGCTGCGCGGCGCGGCGACATTATTTTTCTGGCGCTGTCAGACACGCAGATGCCGGTCATCTATCGGGAACAGATCGCTCCCAACCTGCGTCCCGGTCAGACCCTGCTCTTTGCGCATGGCTTCGCGATTTATTACCGGACGATCGTTCCGCGCAAAGATGCCGATGTCGTGATGGTCGCGCCAAAGGGGCTCGGACCGATGGTGCGCCGCGAATTTGTGCGTGGTCGCGGTGTGCCCGCGCTGATTGCGGTTCACCAGAATCCGAGCGGGGACGCGAAGCGAATGGCCCTGGCCTGGGCAAAAGGGATCGGCTCCACGCGTGCCGGCGTCATCGAGACGACTTTTCGAGAGGAGACAGAGACCGATCTGTTTGGGGAACAAGCGGTGCTTTGCGGCGGCACAAGCGCGCTGATTCGAGCCGGCTTTGACACGCTCGTTCATGCCGGTTATCCGCCCGAGCTGGCCTACTTCGAATGCCTGCACGAACTCAAATTCATTGTCGATCTTATCCACGAAGCAGGACTCTCCGGAATGCGCAGACTGATTTCCGATACCGCCAAATGGGGCGAATTGGCGGTCGGTCCAAAGATTATCGATCAAACAGTGCGAAAACACATGAGATCCGCGCTGCGCGACATTCGCTCCGGGAAATTTGCGCGTGAATTTATTCGGGAAATGGGAACCGGCGCGCGGCGCCGCGCCCAGCTGCTGCGCAAAAGTGAAAAGCACCCCATCGAAAAGGTCGGTGCACGCTTGCGGGGGCTAATGAGTTGGAAATAGGAAACAATACGCAGGCGGCGCTGCCGTGTCAGGCAGCGTTCCGTTCGCCAAGCTGCCGTTTTTGGCGAAATTCTTATTTGTACTGCTCGCGCCCGATAACCTCTAGCGGGTTGGCAGTGGTCGGAAAAGTTCCGAACAACTCTTCGCATCGTTGCGGAATGCCCGAAGCGATGGTCTTCACGTAGCAGACTTTTATGGCCTTTGGTTGGGCAACCCGCAATGTTGGTTGCGCAACTACGTTCTTGCTCGGGTCCGTAGCAAATGCCGATGCGCAAAATGCGAGCGCGAGCGCGCAGGTTGCACATTGAGCCGACCAGCCGCACCAGCGACTGAACCTAGTTCCTGTTTTCATGCGGGCATTGTGCTGCCGTTTCGAATTTCACGCAAGCAAATTCGGAGCGTCTTGGGGACAAAGAATCCACACTTTCGGCTACCCACCTTCGCCAAGGGCCGGCGAGCAAACGTGGCTCAATCTGCCCAGAGAAAATGTTCCAGGCGCAGATGATTCAGGCGGGCCTTGGCTTCTTCCCTTCGGTTCCCACCGGTGGCAGCCAGTCGCTCGTAAATCGCGGCCGCAGACTCCCATTTTGAATCTTCCTCCAAGAGTCGCGCGGCATTAAATCCAGCCTTGTAGTACCAGAAGAGTTCGCGTCGCCCATCTGGGCGGGCTTCGTCCTCCAGGATTTTGTAAAACGTCTCGAGCGCGCCGGCGCGGTCGTTTTTCTTTTCCAGACAGAGGGCCTTTTTAAACAGCGCCTGGTTGCGCCAGTGAATCGATCCGTTCTTCTCCGACGCCAATTGGTCATAAATTTGGATGGCCTGCTGATAATTTGCGTTTCCACCCATCTCGAAAAAAATGTCACCCTTGCCGCAGAGCGCCTCGCGCTTCTCAGACTGGGCAGCATCGCTTTTCAGCACTTCGTCATATAAGACGAGAGCATCTTGCGGCTTTCCCAGTTTACGCTCGATGACAGCTTGTTCGTTACGCGCGGCCCACCGCAACGCGCCATTGAGCCGCACCACTTCATCAAACAGGACGATCGCCCGATCGAGGGAATGCTCAGCCATGCTCGACATCGCCGATTTCGCCGCGAAAAAAAGAGCCTTTTCCCCGAGCGGACTATCCGGATTTTGTTGCGCCAGAATCTCAAACTGTGTTTGCGCATTCGCGAAATCCTGGTGTCGATAGTAAATCTCCGCCAAT
>QHPD01000162.1 GCA_003218975.1 Verrucomicrobiota bacterium | reverse complement strand
GAGGTCAATCGCCCCTACCTACGTTCCTGTCGCCGCAGGATGTTTCTCTTTCCACAACGATTGGATGAGAAACAGAACCACTGCAATTGAGATGCACGAATCAGCCACATTGAAGGCGGGCCAGGGATGCGCGTAAGGGACGTGCAAGTCGAAAAGGAGAAAATCGATTACGTGCCCAAAGAGAAGACGATCGGTGAGATTTCCCAGGATGCCGGCCAGCAGCAACGCGAGCGATACGTCGCGCCAAATGTTTCGCGCACGCCGTCGCACGAGAAGGACCACAACAATGAGAAGCGCGATGAGTGAAATCGCGATGAAGAAAGTATTGTTGTTACGGAAAGAACCAAACGCTGCACCGGTGTTCGTGACGTTTACCAAACTAAAGAAACCGGAGACCAGGATCCGCGGCTGATCCGGGTCGATAAACCGCAGGATCAGCTGTTTCGACCATTGATCGAGCGCATAGAGCGGCAGCGAAAGGAAGAGGATGTATCTCATACCGATGTGGTCACTTCAAACAAGCAGGACGGTTGATCACAATCGCTAGGGATGGACGCATATCGGAAATGTCGAAGCACGAATATCGAATGACGAAGGAAACCGGAATGCTCAAATGACGAAAGCTACCGTGGAAGTCTTGTCATTCGGGCTTCGTCATTAATTCGGCATTCGTCATTCGGATTTAGTCATTCCCATATGAGGATCAGCCTTTTCCAATCGTTTTCACCACGCTTTCGCAGCGATCGCACAAATCGGGATGTGCCTTGCTCACGCCGACGGTTGGCCGATGACGCCAGCAACGCGCGCACTTTTTATAAGCCGTTTTGGTGACGCAGGCGGTTGCTGCCTTCCCTTCGTGAATCGTGAGATCGCTCAGGATGAAAAACTCTTCCAGTTCTTCTTTGTCGATCTTTTTAGTGACATCGGAATTCGAATGTAAAACAACCGCGGCTTCGAGCGCATTCCCGATCAGTTTCTCCTGTCGCGCGCGCTCAATCGCTTGACCGATCACGCCGCGCAATTTGAGCAGTTCGGCAACCTGTTCACTGGCTTCATGACCCCGATGCTGCGCCTGCGGAAATTCCTCTAGGTGGACCGAGGCACCCACGCCTGAATGCCGCCAGGCTTCCTCGGCGGTGAATGCAAGAATCGGCGCAAGTAGTCGGCAAAGCGCATCGAAAATCTCATGCATGACTGTCTGTGTAGCGCGGCGACGCGGTGAATCCGGCGCGTCGCAATACATTCGGTCCTTGGTGATGTCGATGTAGAGGCTGCTCAAATCGACGGCGCAAAATTGATTGAGTGTGTGATAGACCTTGTGGAAGGCAAACTCCTCGTAAGCACTTCGACAGTCACGGATCACGTCATTCAGTCGCTCCAGAATCCAGCGATCGATTAGCGTTGTAGCCCCGACATGTCGGGGTGATGCCGGCCGGCCGGGGTCACCTACCCCGGCTACAGAAAAATCATAAAGGTTACCCAGCAAAATGCGCAGCGTATTGCGAATCCGGCGATAGGTGTCGCCCAGGCGCGAGAACATTTCTTCGGAAAACGGCACGTCGTCCGTGTAATCGATGCTGCTCGCCCACAGCCGAACGAGATCTGCACCATGCCGGCCGACGAAATGATCAGCAGCCATCGGTTTATCGTACGTGCCGGACTTCGAAATCTTTTTCCCATCAAGATCGACAACGAATCCGTGCGTGACGCAGATTTTGTACGGCGCGCGATTATTGAGCGCGACGCTGGTCATGAGGGACGATTGAAACCAGCCCCGATGTTGATCGGTCGCTTCGAGATACATGTCAGCCGGATCGCGCAATTCAGGATGCAGGGCGCAAACGGCTTTGTGCGAAACGCCGCTGTCAATCCAGACATCGATCGTATCGTTGCCTTTCGTTGTGCCCGCTGGAAGTCCCAGCTCTTTTGCGAGAGCGGCATCATCCAATTCGAACGAAATCACCCAGTCGGGGCGCGACTCCACTGTGCCCGCGATGCGGTTCTCGCCCCAGCGGGGAATCCATTTTACTTCGTTGTGAATCGCATTCAGCGCCCTGCCGCGCAGCTCATCGATGCGAATGAAGAATTGCTCAACATTGCGAAAGATGATCGGTGTTTTCGAACGCCAGCAATACGGATACGAGTGATGAAATTTTTGTTCGCCAAGCAGCATGCCGCGCTGGCGAAGCAACTCCACGATGTCGCGGTTAGCGTCGAAGACGTATTTGCCGGTGAGATTGGGCAAGCCGGCCTCGTGTGTGAAACGACCATGATCATCGACCGGCGATAAGATTGGAAGATTGTGTTCAATCCCCAAAGCGTAATCGTCAGCGCCATGGCCGGGGGCGACGTGCACGGCTCCAGTCCCGGAATCCATGGTGACGAAATCGGCTGTGAAGACGGTTACTTTACGATCCAGGAAAGGGTGGCGCGCTTTAATCTTGTCGATCTTCGCCCCCGGAAATGATTCCAGCGGTTTGCCGACTGGGTCCAGGCCTGTCGCTGCAGAAAAATGCGGCAGAAGTTTCTCAGCCAGCAGTAGAGTCGCGCGACCGTCCTTCTCTCGTGCCGGTTTAAATTCCTGGACGGTATAAATTTCCCTCGGATCAACAGCGATTGCCAGGTTCGCAGGTAAAGTCCACGGTGTCGTTGTCCAGATTGCGATGCTCGCCTTGTCTTTGAACTCGCCACTGGTGATTGGGAATTTGACGTAAACGGCGGTGTCGTCGCGCTCCTGGTATTCCACCTCGGCTTCGGCGAGGGCGGTCTGGGCGCCGGTGCTCCAAAAGACCGGCTTCTGCGCCTGATAAACCAGACCTTCCTCAACGAAAACCGCGAAGGCGCGCAGGATTTCCGCCTCGTATTTGGGGTCCATCGTCAAATACGGATTCTCCCAATCGCCGAAAACTCCCAGGCGCTTGAATTGCTCGCGCTGGATGTTGATGAACTTTCGCGCGAACGCCTCGGATTTCTTGCGCACCTCCAGCGGAGAAAGCGCGCGCGATTCCTTCACCACCTTGTATTCGATGGGAAGTCCGTGACAATCCCAGCCGGGGACGTACGGCGCCCGTTTGCCCAGCATGGTCTGCGATTTCACCACGAAATCTTTGAGGATCTTGTTGAGCGCGGTGCCCATGTGCACATCGCCGTTGGCAAAGGGCGGACCGTCATGCAGAACAAACAGCTCTCGACCCTCCCTCGACTTCTGGATTTGCTGGTAAAGCCGTGTTTCCTCCCAAACCCTGAGCAGCTCCGGCTCGCGCGCGGCAAGGTTCGCCTTCATCGGGAACTCCGTGCGCGGCA
>QHPD01000075.1 GCA_003218975.1 Verrucomicrobiota bacterium | reverse complement strand
CACGATCGGATAGCCCCAGGTTCGATACGGCCGCTCAGCTTCCGGCTTTTTGCGCCGCAAAATGATTAGCGCCGCCACCATCAAAAGATAAAAAAGCAGATCAGCTGAAACGATGTACTCGAGCAGTTGCGTATAAACGTTTCCGTACGTCACCTCGTGTGTCGCGGCATTGATCGTTACCGTTCGCGGCAGTGTTAAAAGTGCCGTCCAAATTCCCTGCGCAACGAGTGCGGCCGCAGGCACGTGGTAGCGATTTGTTGTTCCCACCCTTTTGAAGAACAGCCGGTCGCGGGCCATGGCATAATAAACACGCGCGCCCGACAAAATGAGCCCGTTATTACAGCCAAAAGTTGAGATCATGATCGCCGTCGCCATCCCTATCGCGCCGGGATAACGGAACACGGCATTCATTGCCGCCACCGCGACACGATCTTGCGGTGCGTGTTGAATCTCGGAAAATGGCAGCACTACCAGATAGGCGACATTCGCCAGCAGGTAAAGCACCACCACAATCCCGCAGCCAAAAAGCAGCGCGCGAACGAGATTTTTTCCCGGATCTCGCACTTCACTGCCGATGAAGGTTACATTCGTCCAAGCTGTTTGCGCAAAGAGCGGCCCGACCATGGATTTTCCAAAAAGCAAGACTAGTGCGATTCCACCCGCGAACGTGAAACCGGGTTGGGCAATTTGCGGGCTCCAGCCGTTGGCCCACGAGTCCCACCACGCAGCCGAACGCGCTGCACTCGACTGATTCCAGCCAAAGAAAAGGCCGATGACGACTACTCCAGCAAGAGCAGCGGTTTTTGCAAACGTGAAAACGTTTTGCACGAGCGTGCCAACCTCGATTCCGCGCGTGTTTGTCCAAGTCAACAACGCAACCAACGCAATTGCGACCAACTGTTGGGTCGAAAGACTGATAGCGTATCCGCCGCCTAACGATAGCGGCTGATTTATGATCAGGTACTTGTCCGGAGAAACCATTGCAACGAACACACCAAGAAATTTGGCAAAGGCGATTGCAACTGCGGCAATTGTGCCGGTTTGAATCACGAGGAACAACGTCCAGCCATACAAAAATCCAATGGACGGCCCGTAAGCTTCGCGCAGAAAGACGTAAACGCCGCCTGCGCGTGGCATCATGGTCGCAAGCTCTGAGCAACAAAGCGCGCCGGTGATTGTTAACAGACCGGCAACTGCCCACGCGAGCAGAAGCCAGCCCGGCGCACCACTCAATCGCGACGATTCAGCTGAAGTAATAAAAATGCCCGAGCCGATCATCGAGCCCATGACGATCATGGTCGCGTCAACTGGTCCGACTGCGCGGACGAGTCCGGATTGCTGGCAACTGCCGACCTTGTTGTTCACAACGAGCACTGCGGCGCGCTGATCCTGACACCGTGAGATTCGAGTTGCATTCGTAATTCACGCGCGAACGCCACTGCGCCGGGTGTATCGCCATGAACGCAAATCGTATCGGCGCGCACATCGACATCGCGGCCTTCGACGGAGCGCACTTTTCCTTCGCGTAACATCCGCAGGACGCGCTCAGCGGCTTCTTTTGGATCGCGGAGCAATGCATTTGATTGCGTGCGCGGAACCAGCCATCCGTCATTCATGTAATTACGATCGGCGAAAACTTCGCGCGCGATTTGCAAGCCATGCGCCTCGCCGGCGCGGCCAAGCTCGGTATTGTCCGGCGCAAACAGAATTAACTTGGGATCGACCGATTCGATGGCCCGCGCGATCGCATCGGCCAGTTTTTCGTCGCGCACCGCCATATTATAGAGGGCGCCGTGCGGTTTGACGTGATTCGGTCGCACGCCCACAGCCCAAGCGATCGCCTGAAAAATGCCAAGCTGATACGCCATGGCATCGAAGACTTCTTCTGCGCTTACCTTCAGTTCCTTGCGTCCGAAATTTTCGCGATCAAAAAGACTTGGATGCGCTCCAACCGCGACTCCATGCTCCTTCGCCGCAGAAACTGCGGCGTGCATCGTATCGGAATCGCCGGCGTGAAAACCAGTTGCGATATTCGCCGAGCTGATGAGCTCGAACAGCTCGGCATCGTGACCAGACCCTTCGCCCAGATCGGCGTTAAGATCGACAATCAAATTCATGATACATGCAAGCTCAGTCCGATGCGAAAACGTTCCAGTTCACGCTCGCGTTCGAGCAAGAGCTGATGCGCATCGGCGAGGGACACTTCGGAAAAACGAACATGATCGCCGGCACGAAGTTGGGCCGCCATGCTAAGATCAAGGGTGATCACGTAAGCGATTTTCGGATAACCGCCGATGGTTTGGCAATCTCCCAAAAGTAGAATCGGCTTTCCGCTCGGTGGCACCTGGATCGTGCCGGGCGCGACCGCTTCAGAGACGAGATCGACATTGCTCTTCCGTTTCAGCTCCGGACCTTCGAAACGCGCGCCCATTCGGTCCGAATCAGGTGAAACCGCGAATGGCTCGCTCGTGAAACGTTCGATCGTCAGATCGTCAAATTGGCTCCAATCTACGCCACGAACGAAGCGCAATGTCGGGCCGCGTTTTGCTGGACTTACCCAATCGTACGGCGCGGTCCACGAAGAAATTCCTTCTATAGCGGCGGTTTGCGACCGCCGAAATTCGCCCAAGGCTAACTCATCGCCGTCACGGAGGGCGCGACCATGAAACCCACCGAAATTTGCTCGAAGGTCCGTGGAACGGCTCCCCAGAACAACTGGCACATCGACTCCGCTGGAAATCGCCAGCCAGCATCGGCAACCGATTTGAGGTCGGCCGAATTTCAATTCTTCACCGGCTTGCAGACGCGCTGCGTGCCCGGCTGGCAATGGCATGGATTCGATCTGAACATCAAATTCGCCGCCGCACCACGCGACAGCGCGTTCGTCGGCGAAATGCAACTGCAGCCCGCCAAAGGTGATTTCAAGTCCCGCTGCGCCCTCGTCGTTGTCGACCAGCAGATTTGCTACGCGTAATGCAAACGGATCTAATGCACCGCCCAACGAAACCCCGAATTCGCGGAACCCGGTCCGGCCAAGATCTTGAACGCTGGTAAGAAATCCCCCGCGCGTAACAATCATCTTCATGGCTCACTGCTCTAGCGCTTCAACGCTTCAAATTCCTGCCGCGTGATCGCGCGGAAACGCACGCGATCGCCGGCTTGCAAAAGCGCAGGCGGATTTTTGGTCGGATCGAACAATCGCAACGGCGTGCGGCCAATCAGGTTCCAGCCGCCGGGCGACCGCAGCGGATAAATTCCGGTTTGCGCGCCGCCGACTCCTACCGACCCCGCCGGAATTTCTTTTCGCGGCACGTCGCGACGCGGCGTGGCCAGCTTCTTCGGCAGACCGGCCAGAAATGGAAACCCAGGAACGAACCCGATGCAGGCGACACGATACTCGGTCGTACTATGAAGATCGACAACTTCCTTTGTCGAGATCTGCGCATGTCGAGCGACTTCATCGAGATCCGGAGCGAACTCCGGATCGTAGCAAACTGGAATTTCGACTAGGCGTACATCGCTTCTTGTAGTTCTAACGCGTCTGCCGCGATCAGCGCCCGCAGCTACAACTGCGCGAATTCGCTCTGCCAGCCAATCGAATGCGTCGCCGCCTTTTGCGCTCTCCTTCGTCACGGCGACTGGATCAAAGAAAACTGCGACGCTTGTATAGGCCGGCGCGAGCTCGATTACACCTGGAATTGCAGCGTTTCGAAGGTGCCGAAATGTGCGGACAACCCCGTCCAGCGTTTCCTCAGGCGCATCTTCAAATTGCTCGCGCACACGCACGATCACCGCGGAATCTCCGAGGGGAACGATTTCCATCGGCGCTAGTCAGCTCGCTCCGCGCGCTTCGCTTCGATCTCGATGTTGATCGCAACCGTTTGACTGATGCCGGACACTGCCTCGGCCGCTGAGGCAAACATCAAATTGAAGTCGCGCCGCCTGATGGGCTCGGTCATCACCGCCCAGCGCGTCCTGGCCGTTTCGCTGATCGGGGTCAGCAGTTTCACATGGAGCGTGATTGGTCTGGTCACGCCGTGCATCGTGAGGTCGCCAAGAATGTCACCGCTTTGCGGCCCAGTCCGCTTCACGCTCCGGCTCTTAAAAGTGATCTGGGGAAATTTTTCCACGTTAAAGAATTCCGTGCTGCGCAGATGATCGTCCCGCTTTTTGATGCGCGTGTCGATGCTGCGCACGTCGATCTGTGTCGTGACCGAGGAATTCTCCGGATGCTCGCGGTCGACCTCGATCTTGCCGCTGAACTTCGTGAATTTTCCATGGGTGGTGCCGAGGAATTGGTGCACGGAGAATCCGATCGTCGATCCGGACGGATCGAACTTGTACGCCTCGTTCGCCCATGCGGCGGGACTCAAGCCGGCGATTACGGCTGCAGCGATAAAATTGCTTAATCTCATTTAGAACTGTTTTTCGCCTCCCCCGCGAGCGTTTTCAAGAGCGGCGTACGAGAAAGCGGCAACCGCCCGAATAAGTTTCCCAGCGCAAAGGCCGGGTCGGCTTTCAGTTTTCTGATGTCGTGCACGCCGGCGATGCGCGCCAACTCGGTCTCGAAATGCGAGACTGCGCGTGGCGTCGGATCGTTTACATCAAGATAACCGAACGCCCGACGCAACAGCGCAAACAATTCCGGCTCGCGGTGATCTCGCTCGGTGCAAATCTCAATCAGCTCGACAAAATAGGCTGCAGTCTGTGTGCGCAGATAATTACTGCGAATTCCGGCGAACGGATTTCTTACCACGACCTCCGTAAGTGTGTGCAGATCCGATCTCCGGCTCCGCGCGATTTGAATTTCGGCTTCGAAGAATAAATCCAGCTTCCCGGCAAATGGGCTTTTCGCGCGGCGCGCGCCTTTGGCAATGGTTTGAATACAGCCGAAAGATTCCGTGCACCACGAGACGATCAGGCTCGTATCGCTGAATTTTCGTTTGCGCAGGAGGATGGCGCTCGTGCTTTCCACGTTTCATTGTTAGCCTGGATTTTCTCGCGCGCGAGCGACGCAGACAATCGTATCAACGGTTCACGATATGCAGTGCGCGTTTCTCGACGTTGAGTGCCGCTTCCCTGACTGCTTCGGTCAAGGTCGGATGGGAGTGACAGGTGCGGCCGATATCCTCCGAGCTGCCACCAAATTCAATCACTGAAACGGCTTCGGCAATTAACTCCGAAGCGCCGTGGTGCAAAATGTGCGCGCCGAGAATGCGATCAGTTTTCGGGTCGGCGACGAACTTGACCATTCCCTCCACGTCATCACTGCAAAGCGCGCGGCTGTTGGCGCGGAATGGGAATTTGCCAATGCTCACATCGATCCCTTTTTCTTTCGCTTGATCTTCGGTGAGACCGACGCCGGCGAGTTCGGGATTTGTGTAAATGATACCGGCAATGGCTTCGTAGTTTACGTGACCGGCCTTGCCCGCGATGATCTCTATGCAGGCAATCCCTTCGTCCTCGGCTTTGTGCGCAAGCATTGGCCCGGCAATCACATCCCCGATCGCGTAAATGCCTTCGACGTTGGTCCGGAAATGTTCGTTCACTTTGATGCGCTTCTTTTCGTCCAACTCGACACCCACTTTTTCTGCACAGAGACCTTCCGAGAACGGCCGCCGTCCAACTGAAACCAGAACCTTGTCCGCTTCGAATTTGATTTCTTCGCCGTCTTTGCTTGCAGTAACGGTCGCGCGGCCATTGCTGACCTTCGCGCCGCTCACTTTTGTATCGACGTGAAACGTCATGCCTTGAGCGGTGAGTAAACGCTGAAGCAAGTTTGAGAGCTCAAGATCGAATCCGAGTGCGATGCGCGGGAGAAATTCCAGCATCGTTACTTCCGAACCGAGCCGGTTCCAAACGGAGCCCAGCTCCAGCCCGACCGCGCCCGCGCCGATCACGACGAGCTTCTTTGGAGCTTCGGTGAATTCCAGCGCTTCGGTACTGCTGACGATTGTTTTGCCGTCAAATTTCGCGAATGGCAGTTCCACCGCCGTGCTGCCGGTAGCGATGACGATATTCCTTGTTTCAATCTCTTGCGTCTCTCCATTGGAGGATTTAATCGAAACTTTTCCAGGCGCGATGATCGTGCCCGTACCTTCGAACGTTGTGACTTTGTTCGTTTTCATCAGCGTGCGCACACCGCTGTTGAATGTCTTTACAACCTTGTCCTTGCGCTGTTGCATCTTTGCGAGATCAACCCGCGCGCCGTCGATAGCGATGCCATGCTTGGCCGCCTCTTTTTTGACGAACATGAAATGATCGCTCGAGGTCAGGAGCGCTTTGCTCGGGATGCAGCCCACATTCAGGCAAGTGCCACCCAGTTCCTTGTCCTTTTCGACGAGCGCGGTTTTCAGACCGAGTTGGCCCGCTCGGATCGCAGCAATGTAACCGCCCGGCCCCGACCCGATAATAACGACATCAAATTTTTCCATATCGCCTCAATCAAGTGAGCAATCGTCGAAAAAAATCGCAGGCGCAACCGCTGCACCAACATTAACGGCGCGCCCTCGGCCGCCCAACCGGACCACATCGTTAGGATGCGGAGGGCTTGACTCTCCTCGGCAAAACGGTTTGTTCAACCCGCTCGATGAAGAAGCCCACAGAATTTGATTTCGCCAGCGCGGCAACTGACGCGAACACGCCAGCGGTACGAAAAGCTGCAAAACCAGCGCGAAAGCGCAGGAAGCTTGCGTCAGCCGCCAGGCGAAAGCGACGACCGCGGGCCTCAAGGAAGTTGCGTCGAGCTTCTGGCATCAGAGAAACGGAAGAAGCACGGGCTCTCCTGGAAAAGCAATTGCACAGTCTCTATTGGTGGGTTTTCAACGCTTGTAAAATGAGGGGGTTCATTCGAGCAAAGGCGCTCGAGAAGTTGGAGCGAGTCGGTGAAACCGACAGCGAGACACATACTGAGCAAGACGGTTCCGGCCGGGCTCACATTTCAACGAAAAAGCAAGCACCTTAAAAAAGTGGCCGCTTCCCCCGTGGGCAATTCCACCAAAGATACAACTCCGGGCTACGAGCGCTCGCAACACCGGGCTGAGGCACAGCCGCGGTGCGTGCTCAGTCATAGGTAAACCAAGCGATTTTGCGTCATCTCAACTTGCGCTCAAATGCACTGAAAAAAACTTCAGCAGCGGAATAAAACATACGAGATTCGACCTCGCAGCGATAAACGCGGTGTTGATCTAATCTCCGATGCACTGCCCTTCGGTCGCCTGTGGTAAGCCGAGCCGAACGCAATCGACAATGCAATCAGACACGCCAAGTTTTTCAGCCGCTCGCATGATGCTGTGATTCGCATTCGATGAAGTGGGCAACGTGATCGCTGATGAGCTCACTCCGTTGATCGGCGAATGCACCATTGTCCTGCGGGGCCGGCCACGACGAGCTCAAATTTTTCCCTCTTGATAAACTGATTAACGGCCTGAAAC
>QHPD01000074.1 GCA_003218975.1 Verrucomicrobiota bacterium | reverse complement strand
GGCCGCGTACTTTGTGGCCTCTTCGACTGCTGCCGAGCGTGCGGCTCTTTCTTCCGCTGATTCTTTTGGCAAGGCGAATGCGTCCATCACCTTGTTGAAGGCAGCGGTGTCATCCTCAACAAGTGAGAGCAATTCGTCTTTCAGTTGTTGTGCCTGGACCGCCCAATCACTGAAATATTCGAGCCTGTCATCCCACCCGCGTTTGCCGGCGGAAAGATTCGCGACCATACCGCCTAACGACGCGCCCAACGCGCCCATTAACGCCGCCACGGAACCGCCACCGGGCGCGGGCGAATCGCTCAAAGTTTCATTGCAAAATTCACGGAGATTCATTTTCACGAGCGATTTCCTCGAGGCGGCTGATTCGATCTTGAATTCAATCACTTTTTCTTTTGGATCGAAAGGTTTCAACTCACCCAGGCCCATTGAGCGGATCGCCATGTCGATCAACTCTTCCTCCGAAACGCCCTCGGACCATCGCTGTTTGCGCAGAAAATAACGGCCGGCATCCACCAGACATTTCTTCGGCACCATGCCGACGATCTCCGAGCCTGTGACGCGCAAACCCCGCTTGGCTGCGGTTTTAACACACGCATTAAATGCCGCATGCAACGGCGTTTCCTCAATGTTTGTCAGATTCATCGACACCTGCGCGATACCGTATTCCTTCACGAACCACCCGATGGCCTTGACGTGTTTCAGCATGCCAAGCTCGCGAAGGGGTTCGCCGCTTGAATCCAGCACCGGTTTTCCCCATGGTGTGCCATCTACTGTCTTCACTCTCCCCTGCTCTCGCACATCAAACGCGACCGAATTCGCGCGCCGGACCGATTTCGTGTTCAGGTTCACATTGTAGGCGACCAGAAAATCGCGAACGCCAATTACGGTCGCGCCCGATTTCTCATTAAAGATCGCGGGCCCAAAATCCGGTTTCCATTCAGGCTGTTTAATTTTTTGGAAGAAGCCCTCGTATTCGCCTGCCCGAATTACTGAAAGATTTGCGCGCGATTTATCGCTGGCCGCTTTTTCGTAAAGATAGACGGGGATTTTCAGTTCGTTCCCCACTCGCTCGCCAAGTTTTTGCGCGCAAGCGATCGCTTCGTTCCAACTGACGTTGCTCACCGGAATGAATGGACAAACATCAGTCGCGCCCATGCGCGGATGCGCGCCTTTGTGTTTGCGCATGTCGATCACTTCGGCCGCTTTTTGAATTGCACGAAAAGCCGCTTCCACCGCAGAGTCAGGGTCGCCGACAAAGGTCACCACCGTTCGGTTCGTGCTCGCCCCAGGATCGACATCGAGCAACGAAACCCCCTCCACCGATTCAATCGCATCAGTGATCTGACGAATTGCATCCAGATCGCGCCCTTCAGAAAAATTGGGCACGCATTCGATTAACTTTCGCATTAGGACGGCTACTGTTGGCGTCAATCCCGCGCTTGCGGCTGCATGGGGATGCCGATCTTGTGGGCAGCAGCGAATTGGATGGCGCGGGCGTAGCCGGCGTCGGCGTGGCGGAGGATGCCTGTGCCGGGATCGCTGGTGAGGACGCGCTCGAGGCGATGCTTGGAATTCTCTGTGCCGTCTGCCACGACGACCATGCCCGCGTGCTGCGAAAAACCGATACCGACACCACCGCCATTGTGGATCGACACCCAAGACGCGCCGGCAGCAGTGTTGATGAGAGCATTGAGCAATGGCCAATCTGCGATTGCGTCGCTGCCGTCGAGCATGCCTTCGGTTTCGCGATTCGGTGAAGCAACCGAGCCGGCGTCGAGATGATCGCGGCCAATCACAATGGGCGCTTTGATGTCGCCGCGTTTCACCAGCTCGTTTATCGCCACGCCAAACTCGGCGCGTTCGCCGTAGCCGAGCCAACAAATCCGCGCAGGCAATCCTTGATATCGAATTTGCTCCTTCGCGAGCTTCAACCAACGCGCCAGCGTTTGATTTTTCGGGAACAATTCGAGCGCGAGTTTGTCGGTGCGCGCGATGTCAGCGGGATCACCGCTCAACGCAACCCAGCGAAACGGGCCGCGCCCTTCGCAAAACAGCGGCCGAATATATTCGAAAACGAACCCGGGAATATCGAACGCGTCTTTCACTCCGGCTTTTTTTGCCTGGGCGCGAATGTTATTGCCATAATCGAACGTAACGGCGCCTTTCTTTTGCAATGCGAGCATTGCCTCGACGTGCACGCCCATGGAGTGCGTTGCTCTCTCAATATATTCTTCCGGATTTTTCCGGCGCAAAACGAGCGCATCTTCGAGCGACATCCCGTGCGGAACATAGCCGTTCAACGCGTCGTGAGCACTGGTCTGATCCGTGAGAACATCGGGCACGATCCCGCGCTTAACGATCTCCGGGAGAACATCGGCGCAATTGCCGACGAGTCCGACGGAAAGCGATTTTCGATCTTTGCGCGCTTTGTCGGTCAATTTGAGCGCGTCATCGAGCGAATGCGCGATCTTGTCGCAGTAACCGCTCTTCAATCGCTTCTCGATTCGCGCAGGATCGACTTCGACTCCTAGGAAAACCGCGCCACTCATCGTCGCGGCCAGCGGCTGCGCGCCACCCATTCCGCCGAGCCCGCCGGTCAAAACAAACTTTCCGTCGAGCGATCCGCCGAAATGTTTGCGCCCGGCGGCAGCGAAAGTTTCGAATGTGCCCTGGACGATTCCCTGGCTACCGATGTAAATCCACGAGCCGGCAGTCATTTGTCCGTACATGGTCAGCCCCATTCGCTCGAGGCGATTGAACTCGGCGTAGTTGTTCCACTGGCCGACGAGATTTGAATTGGCGATTAAAACACGCGGCGCCTCTTCGTGCGTGCGAAATTTGCCGACTGGCTTGCCTGATTGAACGAGAAGCGTCTCGTTGTCTTCAAGTTCGCGCAGGGATCGGACGATCGCATCGAATGCTTCCCAGCTTCTGGCGGCGCGACCCGTTCCACCATAGACGACGAGTTGATCTGGATTTTCGGCGACGTCAGGATCGAGATTATTCATCAGCATGCGCATCGCCGCTTCCTGGTGCCAACCCTTACAGCTGCGTTTGACGCCACGTGGCGCGTGAATAATTCGTTTCCCGCTCATAACTTTTCGCTATCAAAATCGCCTCGGCGAATGGCTTCGGCAACACGCGCGATGTCGCCGGAGAGCGCACGATCCTGCGTGAGCGGCGGGGCCATTTTCCGCAGCGCAGCGAATGCGCGCTCGACGCCCACTCCAGCTTTCAAAGGACGGCGATGTTCCAGACCTTCGGCAGCAGCGAGCAATTCGATGGCAACCAAATTTTCCGCAATCTCGACAATCCATCGGAGCTTCAGCGCAGAAGTCATTCCCATGGAAACGTGATCTTCTTTTCCGCCGGACGTGGTGATGTTATCAACACTTGCCGGATGCGCCAACACGCGCGCTTCATTGAGCAACGAAGCAGCGGCGACATGGGCGATCATGAAACCGGATTGCAGACCAGGCTCACGTGCCAGGAATGCCGGAAGCCCTTCGTTCTTGTCTGGATTATTCAAGCGATCGATCCGGCGTTCGCTGATGCTCATCAGAGTAGTAAGAGCAATTGCTGCATAATCGAGGGCCAACGCCAGCGGCGCGCCGTGGAAGTTACCGCCGGAAATCACGTCGCCGCTTTCCGAAAATACGAGCGGATTATCGGTAGCCGACGCCGATTCGATTAGGAGCACATCCTCGCAGTGCGCCAAGGCGCCGCGTACCGCGCCGTGGACTTGCGGCATGCACCGCAGACTATAGGCATCCTGCACGCGCAAATCATCCTCGAGATGCGATTTACGAATTTCACTTCCTTCGAGGAGCGACAAGAGATGTTCGGCCGCCTCTTTCTGGCCAGGATGCGGGCGGGCATTTTGCAAACGCTGGTCGAAAGCGCCGGGCGTACCCTTGAGCGCTTCGAGACTCATTGCTCCGGAAACATCACCGACGTGAGCGACCCGTTTGGCGCGAAGAAGCGCGAGCCCGCCAACCGCGTGCATTGCCTGCGTGCCATTGAGCAATGCGAGGCCCTCTTTTGCTTCCAGTTGCCTAGGCTTCAGGCCAGCGCGCCGAAGTGCTTCGCGACTCTCGAGCCGTTCCCTCTCGAAAAATGCATCGCCTTCCCCAATCAGAGCTAATGCGAGATGGGCCAGTGGAGCCAGATCGCCGCTGGCGCCGACGGAACCTTTCTCTGGAATCACTGGACAGACACGGCGATTCAGCAGTTCACAAAGTGCTTCGATAATTTCCAGTCGAATTCCGCTGAATCCGAGGGCCAGCACGTTCGCACGCAATAACATCATCGCGCGCACCTCAGGCTCCGAAAGCGGATTGCCAATTCCGCAGGCGTGACTGCGAACAAGATTGAGCTGGAGTTTGCATAGAGCATCGCGAGGAATGCGAACATCCGAAAGTTTTCCGAAACCTGTGCTGACGCCGTAAACAAGTTCGTCGCGCGCGATGATATTTTCGATGACCTTACGCGAAGCAAGAATCCGAGGGCGCGCAGCTGCCGAGATTTGAACGGCCTCGTCTCCAAGAGCGACCGACGCGATTTCGGCAAGTGTCAATACCTGGCCGTTCAATTGCATCCGCAAATCTTAATCGGAAGTCGGCGAAATGGGAAGCAGGGAAGGCGTGCCGTGGCATCGGCATCCCAGCCGATGAAAGTGCGGATAGTGGTTGGAAGCCAATGCTACAAAGAAAAAGGCCAGGTCGAGTATGACCTGGCCTTTTTTGCGCAAATGGAACCGCAGACAGTAACTTGGGCGCCGGCTCTATTTCGCGTAGCCGGTGGTACCCGCGCCTGTGGTCACTGTTTCCTTCCTTTGCGCACAAGCTCCCAGTCCCAAAGCAGTGACCAGCAAGGCCACAATCATCATCACTTTTACAAATTTCAATTTATATCGCCTCCTTTCGCCGCAAGTTGCTCTGCCTGTTTAGGCAAGGGATCACATCGAAGCAACGTTTTTCTACGCCGCTTTGGATGTATCGCACCGCGCGATTTTACATCCAGATCGCGCCTGGACTATCACCGCACAGTTATCGTCTCGTATTATTCCTCAATGACAACCGGGGTGTCTTCCTCTACGAGATCGAACAAATCGATGATGTCGGCATTGCGCATTCGCACGCAACCGTGACTGGCCGGGCTGCCGATTTTGTCCTCGAGTTTGGTGCCGTGAATATAAATGAACCGATCACGCGTGTTGGCATTGTGCTCATCTAAGCCGTCCAGCCAGAGGATGCGCGACATCACTAGATCTTCCGTGAGCGGCAGCGGATCGGCGGGCCCGAGTGGGACGCGGCTTCGAAAAACCGTGTCGCGTGGCATATCCGCACCGATCTTTTCTGCAACACGGAACCGCCCAGTCGGTGTTTTCATGCTGCCTTCTTCCGCTCCGATTCCGAACCGTGAAGTTGAAACAGGATAACTACGAATGGGCGTCTCGTCTTCCTTCAACGTAAGCTGCTGATCACGGATCGAGATATGGATGGTTCGCGAAGTTTGCATCGATTCGCGCCGGCGATAAACTCCGGCTGCACATGAAAGATTATCACATCGCCGTTGTTGGCGCGACTGGCGCGGTCGGTCAAGAACTGTTGCGTGTGCTGGAACGGCGAAACTTCCCGGTGGCGAGTCTGCGACCGATTAGCTCTGCTCGTTCCGCCGGCAAATCGGTTGGATTTCGCGATGAATCCATCCCGGTGCAAAAACTCAACGAGCATTCGTTCGAAAAGATCGACATCGCGTTTTTCAGCGCGGGCGGCGAAATCTCGCGAAAATATGTGCCGATTGCCTGCCAGGCTGACGCCATCGTCATCGACAACTCCTCAGTCTTCCGTATGGACGCGCATGTGCCGCTTGTAATCCCGGAGATCAACGCCGAGGACGTGCGACTGCACCGCGGCCTCATCGCGAATCCAAATTGTACAACAGCGATCACGTTGATGGCGCTTTTTCCACTGCATCGAGCCTTCAGTGTGCTTCGTATTTTCGCTGCGAGTTATCAGGCTGTTTCCGGCAGCGGGACGCGCGCTATCGATGAATTAAGCCAGCAAATAAAAAACTGGATGGAGGATGATCAATTTTGTAGCCGTCGGCCTCTGGACGACACGACGCGAGCAAAGCTAAGTTCTCACGGACACGCCTCGCAGAGCGAAGCGACTACAGTCTATCCGCATCCAATCGCGTTCAATCTCCTGCCGCATGTCGATTCATTTCTCGAAAACGGTTATACAAAAGAAGAAATGAAAATGCAGAGCGAAGCCCGCAAAATCATGCATCTGCCGCAATTCCGCGCCTCGGTCACCTGTGTACGGGTACCGGTGTATCGCGCCCATTCCGTTGCGGTGAGCGCTGAATTTGAAAAACCCATCTCACTGGAACGAGCGCGCGAAGTTTTGGCCAAAGCACCGGGGCTTGAACTAGTCGATGAACCGCTAAGCAATCGCTACCCGATGCCGCTAAGCGTTAGTGAAAAGGACAATTGTCAGGTCGGTCGCGTGCGCGTGGATTGCGCTTTTGAGAATGGGCTAGCCTTTTGGGTCTCAGGCGACCAACTGCTAAAAGGTGCCGCACTAAACGCGGTCCAAATCGCGGAGCTGCTGTAGGGGACGACGTTGTCGTCCCGTGGGAATTGGGAAGCTGACAGCTTCTCCCCTACAGCTACGGCCGTACGCGAAGCGGCCCCGGAACACTCCGAGGCCGCCGTGAACTAAATTAACTTCGTCATCACCGGGGTGGACCAGGCGGCGGGCTTTCCTCGCCTTTCTTCTTTCCGCGCTCTGGTTTCCCTTGGCCATGGGCAGTCTCCGCAGGAGATGCTCCGCGTGGCGCGCCGCCAGGTTGTGCATACGCACCCTGCGCTCTTTCTCGTCCGCGCTGCTCACCAGGACCTGCCGTCGGCGGGCCCGACGGTTGCGCCGCGCCTTCCGCTGGCTGGTTCGCGGCCGGAGGTGGACTCACTCGACCGCGCTCAAATTCGCCTCGGTGTTTGCCTGGAGGCTGGGTGGCCTCGGGTGCCACGGTCCCAACGCCAGTTTGCCTGGACGGCCCGCCTTGCGGTGGCCCGCCATAGGGCGGCGTCGGACTTGCTTCAAACCTACCCCTACCCGGCTTGCCGCGCTCTTGCTCGCCTGCTGCCGGAGAACGCTCAATCGTTGGCGACGCCGCACCGGTCGGCGGTCCCGGCGGCGTGACTCCGGGTTGTGCACCTGGCCTGCCACGGCCCCGACCTCGTTCGAATGGTGAAGCCGTCGCACCTGGCGCTGGCGAAATACCGCCGGCGGGCGATTCAATAGGCGTGCCTA
>QHPD01000097.1 GCA_003218975.1 Verrucomicrobiota bacterium | reverse complement strand
CGCCAAAGCAAAACCGTTGCTCGGTCCTTGCGGAACATTTGCTGATTCCCCGGCAAAACTCAGCGAACAAGTGGACGCCTTGTTCACGATGCTGGCGCACCCGGATGCAGTCGAACAGGCAGCTCTACGTGCGAGCGGCTTTTTGAATCATCTTCGGCCAAACGCGCTTTGGGTTGATTGCAGTTCGGTTAACCCATCGTTCTCCAAGAAGATGGTTGCGGCTGCTGCGGCGCGGCAGGTTCGTTTTGTCGATGCACCTGTCACGGGGTCCGCGGAAGTCGCAGTGGAGGGAAAACTTGTCTTTTGGGTTGGCGGCGAAGATGCGGATTTGGAAACGATTCGCCCACTGTTGCTCTGCATGGGCAGCAGGATTGTCCACGTGGGCGGCCATGGCATGGGGACTTCAATGAAAATGGTGATCAACCTTTTGTTGGGCACAGGAATGGCCGCGTTCGCCGAAGCCATGGCGTTGGGCAAAGGGCTCGGGCTATCGTCAAAGATGTTGTTCGATTCATTGCTTGGCACGCCTGCGGTCGCGCCGTTTCTCGCGTCGAAGCGGGAGAAAATTGAGAGCAGGAATTACGAAGCCGAATTTCCGTTGCGCTGGATGCAAAAGGATATGCAGCTTGCAGCAGCGAGTGCGTACGAATCTGGTGTAGCAATGCCGTTAACCAATACTGCGAAAGAGTTGTATCGCCTCGCGATGCGCGGCGGACATGGAACCGAGGATTTTTCGGCCATCTACGAGTTTGCGACGGGCGACCATCAAAAGGAACCGAAAGCTCAACTATGATAAAAACAATCTCCTATCTCGGTCTAGGCACCATGGGCAGCGGCATGGCGTCCAATCTGCTGAAAGCCGGTTACAAACTTACCGTCTGGAATCGTAGCGCTGAAAAATGTGAACCCTTCGCCAGAAAAGGCGCTCGCGTGGCCGATACCCCGGCGGACGCGGTCCGCGACACCGAGCTTGTGATGTATAGTTTGAGTAACGAGCAAGCCGTCGAGGAAGTTGTCTTTGGACCGCGGGGAATTCTAAGCGGAATCAACGAAGGGCAGATCGCGGTCGACATGAGCACTGTTGTTCCTGCGACGAGTTTGCGAGAACAGGAAGCGTACGCAAAGGGTGGTGTTGATTTTCTCGATGCGCCTGTCTTTGGCAGCAAAAATGAGTCGGTCGATGCCAAGCTTTGGATCATGGCCGCAGGTAAAAAGGCCGTTTTCGAAAAAGTGAAACCAGTTTTGGAGCATTTGGGGCAGACCATTCATTACTTCGGCAAGAACGGAAACGCCGCGGCAATGAAGCTGGTGGGAAATCTTATCGTGGCCTTGGAATTGGAAGCGCTCGCGGAAGGTTTGATTCTCGCGCAAAAAGCGGGCCTTGATCTGAGGACCGTAATGGAGGTCGTAAAAGTCGCCGACTTTCGCTCACCCCTCCTTGTGAGCAACGGTCAGAATATTTTGAAACGCGATTTTTCGACCAGCTTCGCACTGGAACTCATGCTCAAGGACGCGGGCCTCATTGAAAAATTTGCTGCAACTCTGCAGTCACCGATTCCGGCGCTGCGTGTTGCGGAAAAAAATCTCGCATCGGCCGTTGCTTTTGGCTTCGGAAAAGAAAACGCCTCCGCCATAATTAGAGCGCTTGAAAAAGAAGCACGCGTCGAAGTGAAAGGACGTTGACATTTAGCCGAGTTAGGAATTCTCTCAAAAGAGGGAGCCCTAATCAGTTCATATTGATGGGGAAAAAATCCCACGGATGCGCAATAGCGGCTTGTGGGTCGCGGAGCGAAATTGCGGTTTTGCGTATGAAAGCAAACTGCCCAATCCATAGCCAGATCGGAGGCGCGTTATGTGGATTGTTCGCCTAGCTCTCCGTCGCCCCTACACGTTTGTCGTCGCGGCGTTGCTGTTGCTCTTGTTGACGCCTTTTGTCATTACCAAGACGCCGACCGATATTTTTCCCGCTATCAATATACCAGTGGTCAGCGTGATTTGGAATTACACCGGACTGCCGGCTGACCAGATCGCACAACGAATTGTTTACGGCGAAGAGCGAGCGCTCACGACCACGGTAGATAATATCGAGCACATTGAATCGACCTCCTATGACAGCTTCGGCGTAATCAAAGTTTTCTTTCAGCCGGGCACTAATCCCTCGACCGCGGTGGCTCAACTGACGGCCGTGTCGCAAACGATTTTGAAACAGCTTCCACCGGGAACCACTCCGCCGCTAATCATCCAATACAGCGCGTCCACGGTTTCTATTCTCCAGTTCGGAATTAGTAGCACCAAGCTTTCCGAGCAGCAGGTTTTTGATATCGCCCTGAATCAGATTCGTGTCGGGCTCATCAGCGTACCGGGAGTGAGCATTCCGTACCCGTATGGCGGAAAGCAAAGGGTGGTCTCGGTCGATCTCGATCTGAAAGCGTTGGAGGCAAACAACCTTGTCGAATCAGATGTCGTGACTGCCATCAGCAACGGCTCTCTAACCTATCCGAGTGGCACGGCCAAGATCGGCGGAAAAGAAGTGCCCATTGATCTAAACGTTAACCCGCCGCGAATCGATCTGTTGAACGACCTGCCGATCAAAAGTGTGGGCGGGACCGTGATTCACGTCAGCGATGTGGCGCAAGTGCGTGATGGTTATTTCCCGCAGCAAAACATCGTTCGGCAGGATGGTGTCCGCAGCACGCTGCTCAGCGTTTTCAAGAATGGCAGCGCGTCCACCCTTTCCGTAGCGGCCGGAGTGAAGGCGGCCATGGCCAACATTCTCAAGACCGTGACCAGCGATATCCAGGTAAAGCAATTCGCTGATCAATCCGTGTTCGTGAAGGCAGCGGTCAGCGGGGTTGTTAGGGAAGGCGTGATCGCAGCGGCTTTGACCGCGCTGATGATTTTGCTCTTTCTCGGTTCATGGAGAAGCACATTCATCATTGCGGTGTCCATTCCGCTTTCGGTGTTGTCGTCTCTGGCAATCCTGAGCCTGCTCGGTCAGACAATCAACATCATGACGCTTGGCGGTCTGGCGCTGGCCGTCGGGATCCTGGTGGATGATGCCACGGTGACAATCGAAAACGTCGAGCGCCATCTGGCATCAGGTGAAAAACTTGAAGATGGAATTCTCAAAGGCGCGGGTGAAATCGCGTTGCCGGCAATGGTTTCAACTTTCTGTATCTGCATTGTCTTCGTGCCGATGTTTTCTCTGTCCGGGGTGGCGCGCTATCTTTTCGTCCCGCTGGCCGAGGCGGTAATGTTCGCCGTCATCTCCTCCTACGTGCTTTCGCGCACGCTAGTGCCAACGATGATTATGTGGTTCGAGCGGCGCCGGCACGAACGAGAGACTGGACAGGGAACGTTCGCCGCCGGACGGATTCGCCGTGGCGAACACGCCCCGTTTTGGGTTCGACCGCTGGTGGCACTCCAGCATGGTTTTGAAAAAGCGTTCGATCGCATTAGGGCAGCTTATGCAGACTTGTTAGGCAAAGTCCTGGAACACAGAGCGGCTTTCGCCGTTGGATTTCTCTCCTTTTGCGTTGCATCCTGGCTACTCGTTCCATTCCTTGGCCAGAATTTCTTTCCCGCGGTGGATGCAGGAACATTTCGATTGCACGTGCGCGCGCCTACTGGTACTCGGATCGAGCAAACGGCCAAGCGGGTTGACGAAGTAGAAGCCGCCATTCGTCGTGACGTTCCCGCGAACGAACTCGAGGGTATGCTCGATAACATCGGACTTCCGGTTTCGGGCATCAACTTGAGCTACAACGACAGTGGAATATCAGGACCGGCCGACGCCGACATTCTGGTTTCATTGAAACCTAACCATAAGCCGACGGCGAATTATGTCCGCAACCTGCGTCTCAGTCTGAACCGCGAATTTCCCGGTACAACCTTTTACTTCCTGCCGGCCGACATTGTTAGCGAAACAATTAACTTTGGACTTCCTGCTCCGCTAGACATTCAAGTGGTCGGGCGAAATGAAACCGTTGATCAGCAGGTGGCCAATTCCATAGCACAAAAAGTCCGCCAAGTCCGCGGGGCCGTTGATGTGAGGGTTCAACAACCTAACGATTTGCAGCGATTCGAGTTCAACGTCGATAGAACAAAGGCGATGGAGCTTGGGCTCAGCGAAAGAGATGTGGCTGGTTCCGTGCTGCTCTCTTTGAGCGGCAGCAGCCAGGTGACGCCGACCTACTGGCTTGATTACACGACCGGCGTTCAATATCTCGTCAATGTCAGGGTCCCGGAACGTCAGACGACTACGCTCTCCGAGCTGAGGTCGATGCCGCTTAGTGCCTCTAAACCTGGAACGGGCAACGGTCAGATCCTCGACAATGTAACTGACGTAACACGGATCACTAGCCAGCCCATCTACACGCACTACAACGTTATCCCGGTAATCGATGTTTACGGAGGAGTTGGAGGCAGAGATCTCGGTGGAGTGCTAAGTGACATTAGGCCTATCGTTGCGCAAGCTCAGAAGACCGCGCCGCAAGGCGTCAGCATTGTTCTGCGAGGACAAGCATCGACGATGAGTTCCAGCTTTCTCGGCTTGGGCATCGGAATGTTAGTGGCGATTGCGCTGATCTATTTACTGCTCGTTGTAAACTTCCAAAGCTGGCTCGACCCTTTCATTATTTTAACGGCATTGACCGGTGCGCTGGCGGGCGTGATTTTGGGGCTGCATGTTACGAGCACGACGCTGAGCGTGCCCGCAATGATGGGCGCGATCATGTGTCTGGGCGTCGCTACTGCTAATTCTGTTCTGGTCGTCACCTTTGCGCGCACTCACCTTCAGGAAGGAATGGATTCGGTGAAAGCAGCGTGGGAAGCCGGAACAGGTCGCCTGCGTCCAGTGATCATGACAGCCACGGCGATGATCATCGGAATGTTACCAATGGCGCTTGGTCTTGGTGAAGGTGGCGAGCAGAACGCGCCGCTAGGGCGTGCGGTAATCGGAGGTCTCATGCTCGCCACCGTCGCGACGCTACTTTTTGTGCCTGTCGTATTCAGCCTGTTGCACCGCCAAGCAGCCGACACTGTCAATCCAGAACCGAAAGGAAATGTTCCATCAACGGTCCTTGAAGAGGCCGTTTCCGCAACCTAAACACATTCCTCGATATATGAACACAACTACTCCTACCGGCGGCGTTGGCTCCGACGAACATGAGGGAGACACGACCCGGGCTCGCCGAAGACATCGCTTTATCCTGATGTCCGGCGGTGCATTGTTTCTGATCGCATTGGTCGCTGGCTTTGTTCCCCAGTTCCGGCAGCGCCAAGTGGCCACCGCTGATACTAATGAGTTGGCGATTCCTACCGTGGCAGTAGTTTCACCGACCGTTACCACGCCTCACAGTGGGCTTAATTTGCCCGCTGAAGTCAAACCGTGGCAGGAAGCATCTATCTATGCACGGGTCAACGGATACTTAAAAGACTGGCTCGTGGACATCGGCGCGCACGTCCAGAAAGACCAGTTGCTCGCCGAGATCGACACACCTGATCTCGATCAGCAGCTCGCGCAAGCCCGCTCGCAGGCTGTCCTAGCGCAAAGAAATTTGGAACAGGCCAAAAAGACGAACACGAAATGGCAGGAGTTATACAAAGAAGGTGTCGTCTCTCAACTTGATGCCGAGAACACCGACACCTCGCAGGGCACGAACCAAGCCAACACCGAAGCGTTTGCCGCCAATCTTCGTTTTCTCGAACAAGAAGTCGCCTTTAAACGTGTAACTGCGCCCTTCGCGGGTATCATCACGGTCCGCAACGTAAACGTGGGCGACCTGATTACCGCCAACAATACGAGCTTCGAGATGTTTCACATTCAACAAACAGATCCTTTGCGAGTTTATTTCCGTATCCCCCAGGAGGAGGCGACAAACATCGCAGTGGGACAAACCTTCAATGTCCAAGTAGGGGCGCAAAGCGCAAAAACGTATCCCGGAAAAGTGATCTCCACGTCGGGAGCCGTCTCCCCCGATTCCCGAACGATGCTTGTCGAGTTACAAGTGGAAAACGGGAAGAACGAGATTCTGCCTGGCAGCTACGCCACCGTCCGTGTGCCAGAGGTTGCTTTAAGAAAGCTGATTACTTTACCTGATAACACACTCATATTTCGCGGCAAAAGTGTGCAAGTTGGCATCGTGGACGCCAAGGGTGTTGTGCAGCTTCGTGACGTCAAGGTAGGGCGCGACTTCGGCGTTCAATCAGAAATCCTGAGCGGCGTCTCTGAATCTGACGAGGTAATCGTCAATCCTTCGGACTCTCTTACTACCGGAACAACAGTCCGCCTCGCTGCGACGCCTGCAGCTGCGCCCAGTCCTGAAGCGCCGAAGAAATGATATTCGCATCCTTGATTCGTAAGGGGAGGAGGTCCGTTGGCAAAAAATTTCAAAGACCTGTCTGAACAGGAAATCCTTGCGCTGGCAATTTCGTCCGAGGAAACGGATGCGCGCATTTACGCCGACTTTGCCGCCGGATTGAATGCTGATTACCCCGCAACCGCTCAAATCTTTAGCGAAATGGAGGCGGAAGAGGATGAGCATCGTCGCAAACTGATTGAGGATTACCGTCGCCGTTTTGGCGAACACATCCCGCTAATCCGTCGAGAAGACGTGAAGGGCTTCGTGCACCGCAAACCGGTTTGGATGATCCGGCCGCTGGGAATCAAAACGGTCAGACGCCAGGCGGAAATAATGGAGACAGAGACCCGGCGTTTTTACGAGCGCGCTGCTAGTAGAGTCAGCGACGTGTCAACGCGAAAGCTACTGGGAGACTTGGCGGAGGCGGAGCGAAAGCATGTGACCTTAGCTGAAAATCTGCAACACGAATACGTGACTCCAGAAGTTGAAGCCCAGGAAGAGAAAGCCCACCGCCGATTGTTCGTTCTGCAAATCGTGCAACCAGGGCTGGCGGGACTGATGGATGGTTCGGTTTCAACGCTTGCTCCGGTGTTTGCTGCAGCGTTTGCAACGCACAGCAGCCACGCTGCTTTCGTCGTGGGTCTCGCCGCGAGCGTTGGCGCGGGAATTTCAATGGCATTCGCTGAGGCAGCTTCTGATGACGGCAGTCTGACTGGCCGCGGCAAACCTTTGCTTCGTGGTTTTGTCTGCGGATTGATGACTACGGCAGGAGGAATCGGTCACACCTTGCCATATTTGATTCCAGAATTTCGAACTGCTACGGCCATTGCCGTTGTGATCGTGGGAATCGAACTCTTGGTCATCAGCTGGATCCGAAAGCGCTATATGGATACGCCTTTTCTCCAGGCCGCATTTCAAGTGATTGTCGGAGGAGTGTTGGTCTTTCTGGTTGGGATCTGGATCGGGAGCTCTTGATCGGACCTGGAGCGGCAACACGCGATCGAGCGGCTTGGCGCAACCACGAGCGAAGCCGTAATCATCGGCGACAACGAGAATGACTATTCCGCCGCACGTGCGACCGGTACCGACCGTGATGCTCATGCGTTATGGCTACCTGCGAGTGCCGCCCGAAACTCTCGCCTCCGACGCGTGACTCGATCGCTTCTGCGACATTGAGCACTCACTGAACAGAGGCGAAGCCGCGCTTCGGCCAGATCGATATCGCGTTGGATTCTGCGCAAAGCCTGGTCGTTGATGGCTTCTTCGTTACGCAGTTGGATCACCATGTCACGTTCTGCTTGTAACACTTCGCGAGCTAGTTCTTCAAAGTCACGCGAGAACAATCGGCTCATGCTTGCTCCGTCCGGCTCTTCAATCCGCAGTTGTCGAATGCGATCTTCATATTCCGAACGAAGGCGTTCTACGGTCTTGGGCGGGGCTCGCTTCGACGATGCGATTTCCTCCAGACGAGCCAGGGCTGCTTCATTGGCCTTCAGGCGCGCCAGTCTCTCTTCTCTTTCCGTGATGCGATCGTCCTTGATTTTCAGCCAATGGACCAAGGGAGTAAGAGTGAGTCCTTGCAAAACGAGCGTTGCGAAAATGACGCAGAACGTCAGCAAGAGGATCAGGTCGCGCCCGGGGAATGGTTGGCCATTGGCGAAGACAAGCGGGATCGCCAGTGCACCGGCAAGCGAATCCGCTCCGCGCATCCCGGTCCACGCGATCAACGCAGTCTGTTTCCAGGGAGCGGGATTTTTACGGCGGAAGGTTGGGCTCAGCAGACGCGGCAAGTAGGTGGCTCCGAACACCCAGACGAAACGAACCAGCACGATCACCGCAACAAACACGATTGCCAGCCAGGCGACGCGAGTCACGGTGCCTGGAGTAAGCACGGTGATAACCTGTGGCAGTTCGAGCCCGATGAGCATGAAAAGTATTCCGTTCAGAATGAACACGACCATTTCCCAAACAGGCAGCGCTTGTAATCGCATGCGCCCGCTCAAGATCCGCGGGGCGCGCCATCCGATGTAGATGCCCGCAATTACAACTGCGAGGATTCCCGAGACATGGAGATTTTCGCCGCTGAAGTAGGCAACGTACGGCGTAAGCAGGGAAAACAATGTTTGAACAGGCGGATCATCTAAACGCTTTTGCAGTTGGACTACGAGCCAGCCCACGGCGAGACCAACGCAGATGCCGCCCGCGGCGACCAAAAGAAATTGCAAGCTCGCTTGCGTCAGCGAAAACGTGCCGGTCATCACGGCGGCCACTGCGAAACGGAACGAGATGAACGAAGTAGCGTCGTTTACCAGACTTTCTCCTTCGAGGATGACAATAATTTTGCGAGGCACCCGCAAATTTTGAGTGACCGCCAGCGCTGCCACGGCGTCCGGGGGCGAGATGATGGCGCCGAATACAAAACCTACCGCCAAAGGTAATCCGACCAAATCGTGGAACAGATAAGCAGTCACGGTCATCGTTAAAAGGACCAAAACGATTGCCAATGGGAGAATTGAGCGAAGATTTACTCGGAAATCTCTCCACGACGTGAAAATGGCTGCGGGATAAAGCAGCGGCGGAAGAAAAAGATTAAAGACCAGTTTTGGTTCGAGGTGAATCGCAGGAAGACCAGGGATCAGAGCGAGGACCACGCCGCCAATGGTCAGCAGAATTGGATATGGGATATGGATTTTCCGGGCAACGATGGCCAGCAGAGCAACCGCAACGAGACAAATCAGGATTAATTCGGTCTTTTCCACCATGGTTCCGATTGCGTCCGAGCCTCGCCGGAATTAGATCAGGCGTCCAGAAACCGGTAAGCGCGCCGAAGGTCCCGGCATGTGCGCATCGAAAGTCTCAGAGAAATTTCACCAGCGCGTCGATTGTTTCTTTCGGTTTTTCCTCGAAAATCCAATGACCGGTGTTCGACAGCACCACGACTGTGACATCAGTTGCGACGAGCTTCATCTGCGCAGCCAACTCGTTGCCAAGCGATTTGTCGCCGCCAATCGACAGCACCGGCATCGTCAGTTTTGTTTGCGAGAGTTGTGCGAAATCTTTGGCCAGTTGCGGCCAGGAAACAAAATAGGCCCAGCCGGCATGCATGCGTCCCGGTCGCGAATAGGCTGCGGTGTACGCTTTCCGATCCGCTTCCGGGATCGAATGAGTTTTGTCCGCAGCGAGAACGTTCCAGAAATATTCGAAGTAAGTTCGCTCGCGCCCCTTCACTAATTTCTCTGGATACTCGCCGTTGAAACGAAAATGCCAGGTGTTCGGATTGTTATAGATCGGTTCCCATCCGGGAACGCCGGGAAGGAACGCGTCCATCACCGCGAGCTTCTCGGTTTCGCCCGGGAATTGAGCGGCGTAAGCGTAAGCGACCATCAGCCCGATGTCGTGTCCCACCACGCGCGCCTTATGTATCTTCAAGGAACGAACCAAATCATGGATTTGCTTGGCTGCAGTTATCATGTCGATCTTGTTGTCTGCGGGAATCGAAGAATCGCCGATGCCCGGTAAATCGACCGCGATCACGGTGAACTTTTCGGCTAGCAACGGGATGATCGGCCGCCACATGCGCGAAATTTGCGTGTACCCGTGAAGAAACAGAACGGCTGGCCCGCTTCCAGCAATCAAGTAGTGAAGTTGTACACTGTCGATGTTTGCTGTGCGCGACGTGATTGCAGCCGGCGCCGCGTAACTCTCACTTGCGAACAAACTGAATACACAGAATAAGCCGAGCGCAGCGCGATGCTGACGACGGTTATGATTTTGTTTCATAGAAATTCCCCGGATTTAAATCTTCGATTCGACCTTTGTCTGCTCATTGTCGAGCTAATTCCACCTAGCTTGTAAATTCATGAAAACGTCACGTGACTATGTGACCGGGAATGCCGACACTTGAGCAGGGCTGATCTTGCCACGGGCGGCACATCTCTAGTGAAACTTAACCCGAAAGGAAAATCATCATCATGCCATACGTAACTGTCGGAAAAGAAAACGGAGCCAACATCGACATCTATTACAAGGACTGGGGCAGCGGTCAGCCCATCGTCTTCAGTCATGGCTGGCCACTTTCAGCTGACGATTGGGACACGCAGATGCTTTTCTTCGTCGGCAAGGGCTTCCGTGTCATCGCCCATGATCGGCGCGGACATGGCCGCTCGAGTCAAACCAGCGGCGGCCACGACATGGATCATTATGCCGACGATCTGGCGGCGTTGACCGCGCATCTCGACCTCAAGAACGCCGTGCATGTTGGTCACTCCACCGGGGGTGGCGAAGTGGTGCATTACATTGCGCGCCACGGCGAAAGCCGGGTGGCAAAGGCAGCAATCATCAGCGCGGTACCGCCGCTGATGGTAAAGACCGCGGGCAATCCGCTAGGCCTGCCCAAATCGGTGTTCG
>QHPD01000096.1 GCA_003218975.1 Verrucomicrobiota bacterium | reverse complement strand
CAGGGGCGATTTCAAAAAACCTCACAGGCGAAGAACTCGCGCCGATCGGCTCACTCGCGCAGGCTGGCGTGGTAGCCGTCACGGACGACGGCCATTGTGTTCAAAATCACGAGGTGATGCGGCGCGCGGTGGAGTATGCCCGCATGGTAGGTTTGCCCGTGCTCGATCACTGTCAGGATTACAATTTGGTCGGCAACGGCGTCGTGCACGAAGGCTACTGGAGCACACTGCTCGGGCTACCCGGCTGGCCGGCCGCTGGCGAGGAAGCAATGGTCATGCGCAACATTTTGCTCGCGGAACTCTGCGATCATCACATTCATTGCCAGCACGTCACGACCGCCGGAAGTGTGCGATTGATTCGTGAAGCGCGAACGCGCGGCGTAAAAATCAGCGGCGAAGTTTGTCCGCATCACATCGCGTTAACCGACAAAGCGATCCAGAATTTCGACACGAATTACAAAGTAAATCCGCCTTTGCGTTCGCGGGCAGATGTGAATGCGCTGCTGGAGGGAATCGCCGACGGAACTCTCTCGATCTTGTGTTCCGATCACGCGCCGCATGCCGATTTCGAAAAGGAAGTGGAATTCGATGCAGCCCCGTTTGGCATCGTCGGATTGGAGACGGAGCTCGGTTTATTCCTCGATCTGCTGGTGCACAAGCATCACAAGATCGATAGCGCCCGTTTGATCGAGATGTACACCGTCGAGCCGGCGCGTTTGTTAAAGATTGACGCCGGCACGTTGTCGATTGGCGCGAGAGCTGATGTAACGCTTATGGACCCGGACTTAGAGTGGAAGGTCGGGATTGACAAGTTTGAATCGGCCGCGCGCAATTCACCATTCGACGAATGGAAACTAAAGGGCCGCGCGGTGCGGACCATCGTTGGCGGAAAAACAGTTTGGAACCTGTAGAGGCAGGCGTATCGGCTGCTTGGTTTTAAATCGCAGGCGACACGCCTGCCGCTACAAATTCATCCAGTATATCCGCCGTGGATATAGTGTTCCAAATGAGCGATGGCGGCGCTCTGGCAGGAAATAACGTGCTTGACCAGATCACCAATGGAGATCACGCCCACGACCTTGTCGTCCTCGAGCACAGGCAAGTGGCGGATATGTTTGTCGGTCATGAGACGCAGGCATTTTTCGACCGGCTCACGGGGATGCGTGACGGTCACATTCGTTGACATGATCTCGGCGACCTTCGTTTCGCGCGAGCGCTTGCCGCGTAAGACCACTTTGCGCGTGTAATCGCGTTCGGAAATGATGCCTACCACTCCCTCCTGCTCCATGACCAACAGCGCGCCGACATTCTTCGCGTCCATTATTTCTACCGCTTCGAAAACCGTTGCGTCCGGCGAAATCGAAAAAACCTCGTCGCTTTTTTGATTCAGGATCGCCCGGATGGTGCCACTCACGTCCATATCGTTCTAGAGTTTGGCTCACTGAGACTGGAGACGACATAAGATAAGCCAATTTTGCCGCTCGAGGCAAAACAAATTCTGGTTGCCAGAATTGTGAATGCCCAAACCCTCGTGAAACGGGGGTGGGCAATGCGCTCGTTGCTGGCTTGCGTCCAACGTAGGCTCCCGAACCGTTCACCCGATCTGCAGGGTGCCTCTTGCACGGAATTCAATTGCAACGTTGAATTGCGGCAATAACTTCGAGACACCATGGCGCGCGCCTGCGGCAAGAAGGGCATGCCGTATTTGTTTTCAGGCCTGATCGCCTCCGGCGTGGCGGCGGCCGTGTTGTTCGCTGGACGAATGGCTGCGATTCATCTCGAACACGCCACTATTCCCTCGACCGCTCCGGAGTTGTTTTCGCTCAAAAACCAGGGGCTCGCCTTTCAACGTGCCGCTGCGCAGGCGCCGAACGTATTGCTGCTTTATGGCAGTTCAGAGTTATTAGTCCCCGCGGTTCCAGAGAAGGGCGACAATTTTTTTCGCACTGCGCCGACAGGTTTCCAAGTTTCGCCCGTTGGCGGTGGAGGCGCCAACCTATTGGTCATGTTGCAAAGGGTCGGTGCACTCGGCTCGGACTTGCGCGGCAAAGGACTTGTTATCTCGCTTTCACCCGTGTGGCTTTTGAAATCCGGGTCCGGGTTGAAGGGCTACGAGGCAAATTTTTCGGCGATGGCAGTGAGCGAAATGATATTCGGGACCGCGCTCGATTTCGAGCTGAAGCGGGACATCGCTTCGCGCATGCTAATATATCGGAGTACCCTTGAAAACAGGCCACTCCTTGAATTCGCCTTGAGGCGGCTGGCTTCTGGCCGTTGGCTCGATCGCGTCATTTTCTGCGCGCTCTGGCCAGCCGGAAAAGTGCAGACCAGCCTGCTGGAGTTGCAGGATCATGCGGCGGCGCTCAATTACATTCGCCATAAGATCAAACCAGCTCCGCAGCCGCATGCAGAAGTACTCGACTGGTCGAAGCTCATTGGAAAAGTAAGCGGAACCAAGCCCAGCGACACAGGCCCCGTTAAAAACGCTCCGAGCTTCGACGCACAAATCATTCCTGGGTCTCGCGACGTGGCGTTCCGGAGCGACATGAACGCGTCACCGGGATGGATAGATCTGGAGTTGCTTTTACGCACGCTGGCAAGGGTTCGTGCGCGGGCACTAATTCTCAGTATGCCGATAGGCGGAGACTTTTACGACCATGCAGGCATCTCGCGGTCGGCTCGCGAAGATTATTACACGAAGCTTCGCGCACTCGTGCAACGATACCATTTTGCGTTAGTTGAATTTGAAGAGCATGATGAAGACCCGGCCTTTCTCATCCGTCACCAAAGTCACCTCAGTACGAAAGGCTGGATGTATTACAATCGCGCTCTTGATGATTTCTTTCACGGGCGTGTCCCCCGAAGCTGACAACATGACGATGTTTCACGCATCGTTCTTGTGAACGTTGACCGTTCCGAATTCAGGCGGGTCATCAACGTTAATGGGTCTTCTCGCATCGACCAGGCCGCGCGCGGGCGTGACGAGAGCACACCGAGGTTGTCCGCACGCGCCGGCCGCGCAAACGCACTCGCGAACACGACTTTACGAAGAGGATCGTTCTCCGCATGAAGTGCGGCTCGACAACCGTGGCGAGAAAGGGTGAGATTCATGTCTGGATCAAACCCGGCAGGCCTGCAAATTGACCGCAGAGGTACCTTGAGAGAGAAACCAGTAATTTCTTACATCATTGCTTCCGTTCAACGCAGCGGCACGCATTTGCTTTGCAGCATCCTCCGCAGCACTGGCGTCGCCGGATCGCCAGCTGAGCATTTTCTGTCAAAGCCCGGGGAAACTTGGGAAGGACGCTGCGGCGCGCCATCGCGTGTCGCATATGTGGAACGCGTCTTGCAGCAAAATACCACGGCCAATGGAGTGTTCGGCGCTGTCGTGATGTGGAGTTACTTCGAACGAATGCTCCAGCTGTTGCAGGAGATTCCTGGATATAAGAATCTCAACGGAGCACAGCTTCTAACCGCTGCTCTCCACCAGCCGAGATACGTTTGGATGCGCCGCCGGAACCAGGTGGAGCAAGCGATTTCGTGGGCGATAGCATGTGAGACGGGCATTTGGGCTCGACAAAAGGGCGACAGACCTCAACCGCGGGCCAGACTGCGGTTTGATTTCAAGGTAATTGACGAATGGTGTAACCGCATTGCGGCTCATGAAGCAGGCTGGGCAAATTATTTTCGTGAAAATCAAATTGAGCCGCTGGTTCTCTTTTACGAAGATGTTGTGGCGTCCCACCACGCCGTCGCGAAACGCGTCTTGGAGTTTCTGGGCGTGCCATTTGCGCGTAATTTGAGAATCGCCCGCCCACCAATCGAAAAGCAGGCTACCCAGCTATCAGAGGAGTGGGCAATAACGTATCTCAAACTCAAACGGCAGAAGAACGGCAAGCTTGCGCGAATCCTTCGACGAATCCGGATATGAATGCGGCAAATGGTGGCGATCGTCCGATTCACCAGCGAACACTGGAAGCAGTGGTCCTGTCTTGTTTTTTGCGTGTGGAAAAGGCGGACCATAACCACCATGCGGGGAAGGACAAACTTCTACTCACCGATAAAGTGCGGTCCCGTGTAGCTCAGTTTTTTGAACAGGAACTTAAAGCGTGTGCCGCAGAACTCGGCGGACCGGCCAAACAATGGCCGGCAAGATACGATTTTTCATTACTCGTCTTCGTGATGCAGCTGGCGGACGACTTCGATATACTTTTCTGGTGTGATTTCGTTGCCTGAGGTAGGAACGGCGCGCTGCGCCGTCCGGACATCGCAGCGCGACGTCCCTACCATAAAATTCCCACAAGGAGATAACGAGACATGAGACGGGCTCGGATATTCAATCGTCGCGCCACCGACAACGAGCATAAGCAAAGCAACCGGTCTGTTACTGGCAATGCAGGGCCGGATTTCATTTGTGTCGGCCCCCAGAAAACTGGAACGGGATGGCTTTACCAACAATTAGAGTCACATCCCGATTTCTGGATGCCTCCAATAAAGGAACTGCATTATTTTGATCAACTTAGTAGGCCTCCGCTTGCAAATCCTCCGCGTCCCAGAGACGAGCGCGATCTTTGCTTTCTCCAGAGCTTGAAAACTCTGAGCGCCCGACCCTATATCGACCTGGAGAATTATGCCCGGTTGTTCGAGCCCAAGGGGTCGCTCCTCTCTGGTGACATTTCGCCAGGCTATTCAACGCTGAGCGATAAGATGATTCAGCGGGTCGTCGAATATTTCCCAAAGTTAAAAGTGATCTTTCTGGCACGTGATCCGGTCGAGAGAGCTTGGTCACACTTGTCCATGGAAGTGCGGGCCCGCCAGATTGAACCGTTTGACGTGACTGATAGCGACGAAGTAATTCGGAACTTGCGTCGCCGAGGGATGCTCTTGCGCTCGTACCCGAGCGCGATCGCCGCGCGCTGGAAACGCTATGTTCTTCCGGACCTTTTTCGTATCTACTTTTTTGACGACTTGCAAAAAGATCCCGCTGAGCTGCGTCGTTTCATCCTCGATTTCCTGGGTGCCGACCCGAACAAGCCAAGCGGCCGACTGAGGCCGGATTACAACAGCAAGGCGGGGATGGAGAAGCTTCGGTTTACAGACCAAGTGCAGTCCTGTGTGGCGCAGTTTTTCAAAAAAGAGCTGAAGGCCTGCGCAGCGCGTCTGGGTGGCCCAGCCAGAGAATGGCCGGCACGCTACGGTTTTTGATGGCTCTCGGCAGCGCACACGCCTCGTCCGGCAGCCGCCAGAGCCCCCTCACCGAAAAGTTTCTTCTCGAAAGGATCGCCTCTCCCCGTTGGTTGCAATGCCAATTCAGCCGCGACTGGGGTGAGTTGGGCGCAACATTAAGGTCCGGTCAAACGCGCCTCGGCCAGATCGAGATCGCCCTGGATGCGGCGCAGCGCGTCATCATTGATCACGCGTTCATTTCGTAAGCGGATAATGGTTTGCCTTTCAACACGCAGCGCCTCGTGTTGCAAGCGCTGATATTGGGGCGTGGCAATCTCACCGCGGCATTCGTCGGGTTTCTCGCGCAAAGTTGCAACTGTTCCACGCGCTCATTGTATTCGGCGCGCAGGCGGTCCACCACTTCCGGTGAAAAATCACCGTTCTCGCGCAGCTTCTCGATCAACTCAATTGCAGCCTTGTTCGCTTCCAGTCGCGCCGTTCGCTCTTCTTCATCAGCTGAGCTATCGCCTTTGATCCGAAGTTTCCGGATGACAAGCGGCAGCGTGAGACCTTGAAAGACCAGGGTCACGAGAATCACACCAAAGGTGAGAAATAGAATGTAGTTCCTTCCGGGGAACGGCCTCCCGTCGGGTAACACAAATGGTAGAGCAAAGGCCGCGGCCAGCGAGATGACGCCGCGCATTCCCGACCACGCGATGATCGTCACGTTTTGCCAAGCGGGAAAAGGATCGCGTGCGCGGATTTTCTTGCCCAGCCAAAAAGGTAGATATGCAGCCGCAAACACCCACGCGATCCGCACTAGCACGACGGCGGCGCTGACCAGAAGCGCGTTCTCGATGGGCGACGCAAGCGATTCGCCTCTGAGCGAGCCGAGGATTCGCGGCAATTGCAAACCGATGGTCGTGAAAACAAAACCATTCAGCAGAAATACGACAATTTCCCAAACCGCGAACGCTTGTTGGCGATAGCGCGCGTTGAAACAATGAGCGGGGAGTGCCAGCCAAGAAAAATTCCGCCAGCGACGACGGCGAGTACGCCCGAGGCGTGCAGACGCTCCGCCGGCAAGTACGCCAGGAATGGCGTGAGCAACGAAATGGTGATTTGCACAGGCGGATCATCTAAGTGTCGATGTACCCATCTAATCACGACGCCGACAAACAAGCCGAATCCGATCCCGCCTGCTGCGGCCCAGACGAAACGCCATGAGGCTTGGCCTAACGAGAATTGGCCAGTCATCTGTGCCGCTACTGCAAATTGCAATGCTACCAGCGCCGCCGCGTCGTTCACCAGGCTTTCGCCTTCCAAAATGCTGACGATTCGATGCGGCACCGGAAGGCGGCGAGTGACATTTGTGGCCGCGACTGCGTCCGGCGGAGAAACGATTGCGCCTAGTGAAAATGCCGCCGCCCAAGTTAGCGACGGAATGAGCGAATGCGCCACAAACGACGAGGACGACCGTAAAAAGAACTAAGCCGATGGCGAGCAGCAGGATCGGCTGCAAATTCCGCCGAAAATCACGCCACGAAGTGAACAGCGCCGCTGGGTAGAGCAAAGGCGGCAGAAAGAAATAGAAAACGATATCTGGATCGAGTTTCACTTCCGGCAGATGCGGAATGAAACTCAAGCCCAAGCCGACCAGCACCAGCACTACCGGATACGGCAACGCGATTTTGCGCGCGATTAGGACCGATGCCGCAACCACCGCGAACAGAAGGACGATAATTTCGGCTTGATGCATTGTAAGGTCGACAGTTTCTGTGCCCGGGATCGTTTGCCCACACCCCGTGCTACCGCGGTCAGCCCCGAAAGCTTTCGGGGGCGGCTACAGCTTTCGCTCGCGCCCGATTTCCCTGCAATTCGTGCAAATGTTTTTCGGACCATCGACAGAGCGCGTGCAGCGGTTCGATTAAAGTTCGCCCCAATTTGGTGAGGGAATATTCTACTTTCGGCGGCACGACCGGATGCACTTTGCGTTGCACCAAGCCATCGCGCTCCAGGCTGCGCAAAGTTTGGGTGAGCATTTTTTGCGAGATGCCGCCAATCGCGCGTTGCAGTTCGGCGTAACGCATCGTTCCCCGCGCCAGGATCTGAATGACGAGTGCGGTCCATTTGTCGGCAATCCGATCGAGCACAAGTCGTGACGGACATTGCGGTTCCAGCACTGAGGGTGATGAAGACGTTTTAGCCATGTCTTCCTTTTAATGCAGGGGCGAGCAGAGAGCAACGTTCTAAATGACATGTATAGATTAGATTGACATGTAGTTGACGGATGGATTGGTCAACTCGATTTTAGTGACATGACAACGACAAATTTCCAACAGATTCCGGGAATCGAATTTCTGTTTGGCGAAGCAAATCCCATGAGGGCCTCAACTGGCAAGCCGGCTACGGATGCGACTGATATAGCGCTTTTAGACGAGTATTCGAGGGCGGTGGTCAGTGCAGTTGAGCGCGTTGCACTTGCGGTGGTGAACATCGAAGTCCAACAGCGGAGCAAAAAGCAGTCGCGCGATATCGCCGG
>QHPD01000095.1 GCA_003218975.1 Verrucomicrobiota bacterium | reverse complement strand
AGGGGCATAGCCCTTCAAGAACTTCGGCGGCGTGTCATAGGCGCTGGGAGGCGTAACGGGTGTGATGTAAGTCGCGACTTGTTTTTCGGGCATCGGGTTGCCTTCGATCGCCAGATTTGGCGAGGAACAATCGCAAAGCAGCAGCGTTGTTATTAGACCGAGTGCGGCGCAACCGCGATCAACGAGGTACTGGCTCATAACTGAATTCTTCGAGAGAACGAGCTTTAGCTTTGATCATCGCGGGTTTTGCTGTCGAGGTAAAGCAGGACGAAGGCGATTCCGAGCAACGGTTGGAGAATTCTCTGCACAAGATTCAGAGAGAAGCTGAAAATATCGAAGCTGTGAGCTTGCTGGCTTGCGGTAAGTTTTTGCAGAAGCGCCTGTGGATCTTGCGTGGTCATCATCTCGTTAAAATAATGCTGCAACGTTGACGACTCAGGGCCCAGCGTAATCGCTAGGACAAACGCGAACCAGATGGAGGCGATGAAAACGCCGCGCCATAACGGGCGTCGAAACCATGGAAGATCGCGCCCGCTGCGCGCGAGTTTTCTGCTTTCGCGCAATGATTCGACGACACCGGCGTTTTCGAGAACAGCAAACTGTTGCCAGAAGAGAACGTTGATGAAGAAACGGCCAAACATCCAAACTTGCAGCACGAGTAAAGCCAGCGCGAGAGAGACGACGAACAACGATGACGCACCGATGAGCACCATCGTTGCGATTCCAAACGCAAACACGGTCAGCAAAAAGAAAACGCCGTACACGAAGACGCATAGCACGGCGACACGCGGCCAAAATTTCATGGCCTCATTCAGCGCGGTGATGAAACCAATCCGGCGTCCGGTGACAAATTCAGCAGTGAGAATCTGGATGCCGGCGATATAAATCGGCCAGAGCAAGAGCGTGAGTAACATCATGCAAAACCCGAAAGCGCCTGCGACAACGCTGCGAAGATCGAGATTCATATTCGGCGCCGTTTGCAGCCATGCGGTCGCTAATTGACCGCATACCGAAGGCAGAACCACGAGGAGCGTGAGCGAAAGGAATTGAACGAAGCCTCTTCGGTAAACCCGGAAGGTCTCGACCAAAATCTGCGCAAAACTGCGGCGTTGTAGTTGTGCTGGCGGTTCGGCCAAACGCTCGGCGGCTGACACAGTTGCCTCTACGCCGAACAACCCTGGAATTTCCGCCGCGGTAGTCCAGGGAGTCTCCTCCCCCTTGCCTCCGAAAGGTTTCGGGGCCGGATCGACATCTACGCGGCGGGCTTCGTTTTCAGGAAGCAGACGCCCTTCCGTTTTCCATTCCCGGAGCGTTTCAATATCCGCAGGACCGTATTCTTTTCCCAGCACACGAATGATCCATTGATCGGCCATTTCTCTCATCTGAGCCGAGTCATGTTGACTTTTGGCTGCAACGAGCGTTAGAGCGGCGCTGCGCTCTTGACCACGACGCGCATTCCGTCGGTTTGGATAACCTTGACCGGCGTTTGCGGAGCGATGAATTCGCCCTCGGTGACAACATCGACAACGTGATCGGCAAAACGCGCTTTGCCGCTCGGTCGCAAAACCGTGACCGCCGTGCCGTGCGTTCCGGGTGTGAGCGCCAGTGCAGTCGCGAATTGTCGCGGCGTGCCAGCAAGCGATGGACCCGGCGGATTTGAATCGATCAAGGCGAACCGCCGGTAAATGCTCGTACGCGGCAGATAACGCGCAAGCAGGGCGATCACGATGAACGAGCCCACAATGGCGATGAACATGTTGAGCAGCGGCACGGCGAGCATTTTGCCGGTCGGGAAAAAGTTCTGGCCCGGATAATGATCGACCATCGTCCAGAGCAGCGAGGCTAGCATGAGAAAAACGCCGACGACGCCGAAAACGATCGTTGTATGTGCGAAGAAAAGAATCTCGATCAAGACGAGAACCATTCCGAGAACAAAGAGCGCGACGACTTCCCAGCCGGCGAGCCCAGCCAGATAATGCCCGAGGAAAAAGAGCGCGAAACAAATCGCAGAGATAACTCCGGGCCAGGTCGCACCCGGGATTTTAAACTCGAGATATGCGCCGAGGATTCCGCCCAGCAGAAGCAAAGGCGCAAGCGCGGTGATCCAAAAAGCGATCTGCTCGAAGCCCGTTGGTTCGATTGCTGCCACGTTGCCTGTGAGGCCGGCTTTCTTGGTTAGATCGGCAATCGAATCGACGACGCCTTCCGCGAGCAACGGTTTGCCGTTGATCCGTTCGGTTGCTTCCTGGGAATTGAGAGTGAGGACTGCTCCCTTGGGATGAACGACGCGGTCGCCGATTTTTACTTCCTTGTCCTTGTTCATGAATGCCTCGGCTACGTCGGGATTATGCGCGTTCTTACTCGCGGAACCCCGAATGAGTGCAGACCAATATGAAATTGTCTTCTCCTTCGCGGTAGCCGGAAGGTCTTCTCCGGTCGGAAGGATCGGCGCTGCAGCGCCAATCGCGCTTACCGGCGCCATAAAAATATGCTCGGTGGCGATAGCGATAATCGCGCCCGCTGAGCCAGCGTTTGTGTTGATGAACGTGTAAGTGGGAATTTTCGTTTGATTGAGCGCGTTCACGATATCGGCCGCTATATCGAGCCGGCCGCCATATGTGTTCATCTCGAAAATGATCGCGGAGGCTTCGTTGCTTTCGGCCATTTTCACCGCGCGCCGCAAAAACGCCAAGAGGGAAGGCGCGACTTCTCCGCGTAGTGGCACCACTGCCACATCCCCCTTGTGGATGGCATCGCGAGCTTCACCGGTCGCTATTCCCATCAGGCAGCAAACCAAGGCGAAGATCGATAATTTCTTTCTCATCGCTTGGACATAGACCGCCACTGCGTAAGTTTGCCATCTGCCTGTGGCAATTCCATCAGAAACAATCGAGCAGATCGCGGCTGCGAACGACATCGTCGAAGTGATCGGTTCGTATTTTCCGCTCAGACGCGCGGGAGCGAATTTCAAAGCGCTCTGCCCGTTTCACCAGGAGAAGACCCCTTCGTTCTTGGTTAGCCCCAGCCGGCAGACGTTCCATTGCTTCGGCTGCGGCGCGGGCGGGAGCGTCTTCCGGTTTGTGATGGACTACGAGCACGTCGATTTTCCATCGGCAGTGCGCAAACTCGCGGCGCGAGTCAGGATCACGGTAGTCGAAAAGCGTGGCGCTGTGGACGAAGATCGACAACATGAGGCGCGGCGGACACTGCTAAAATTGCATGCGGAAGCCGCGGAATGGTTTCATGAAAATCTGATCAAGAGGGAAGTCGGCGAGCCGGCGCGGAAATATTTGAAGCAGCGGGGGATCACGGCGGAGATCGCGAAACGATGGCAGCTGGGCTACGCGCCGGATGAATGGGAGGCGTTTGGCAGTTGGGCGCGCGAGCGAGGCTACGATGTGCGCGGCCTCATTGCGAGTGGGCTGGTGAAAACGAAGGACGAAAACGACTCGCCCCACCCTCAAACCTTAAACCTCAAATCTCAAAAGTCCTACGATCGCTTTCGCGGACGGATCATATTTCCGATTTGCAACGATGTCGGCGAAGTGATCGCGTTCAGCGGACGGCTTCTGAAGGACGAGGAGGGCGCGGCGAAGTATTTGAACTCGCCAGAGACGCCACTATTTAGGAAGGCGAGCGTCCTGTTTGGTCTGGATAAATCCAAGCGCGCATTGATTGAAACGAACTGCGCGATTGTCTGCGAAGGCCAGCTCGATTTGATCAGTTTGTTCGAAGCGGGAATTACGAACGTGGTCGCGCCGCAGGGAACCGCTTTTACGGAAAACCAGGCACGAATCCTGAAACGCTACGTGGACGAAGTGGTTCTGTGCTTCGATTCGGACGCCGCCGGAACGAAAGCAGCTGAGCGTTCGCTCGAAGCGCTGTTGCAAAACGATTTGATCGTCCGGGTGGCGGAGATGCCAGCGGGCGAGGACCCCGATTCACTGGTTCGCCGGGAAGGAAAAGAGGAATTCGAAAAACGAATCGGGGCGGCACGCGATTTTTTTGATTATTGGATCGACCACGAGATCGCGGCTGTTGATTTGCATTCGCTGGGCGCAAAGGTGCAGGTCGCGCGCCGGTTGGCGGAAATTATCTCGCGAGTGCACGATCCGCTGTTGCGTGGGGAAGCGATCAATAAAGCATCCGCGCGACTCGCTGTTCCGGCTGTAGATTTCGAAACGCTCCTACCAAAGCAATCCCGCTGGGCCGAGACTCCGCGAGAATCTCCGCCCGCCGAAGCTTCATCGCCGGGCCCACGACACGAGATCGCGATGCTGTGTCTCCTAGCGTTGCGAGATGAAGCAGCGCGAAATTTTCTTCAGGTGCAAAATTGGCGCGAGGTTCTCGAGCAAGTGCCGGACGCAGAAATTCTCATCCGCATTCTTGAGAGCGACCTGCATCCCGACGACGCAGCTTCGCTCAACGCTTTTATGGCGACGCTCGCCGCAGCGGAGGAAAGGCTGGTTTCATCGTGGCTATTGCAGCGAGTACCCGCCGCAGCCGGAGCAATGGTTGAGGAATGGTGGCTCGGTATTCGTCACCGCGTCCTGCGGCGTCAGCTCGATGTGGCCAAGGAGCGAATCAAGGTGGCCAAGCTCAGCACTGGTGATATCGTAAATTTGCAGAAACAAATTCTTGACCTGCAAGACCAACTCCACGAACTTTGCCGGCCCGCCAGCATGGACGGCAGTTAAATTGCCGATCCACCAAGGCAGCAGATCGAAGGTCTCAGTCAAATCCTTAACCCCACAAACTTGGCCAGGCATTCGAAAGCAAAGGGACGGAGACGACAGTCGTCGGCGCGGCGGCTCAAAGGCGACCGATTTCGCCGTGGCTCATTACGAAAGTATTCCGCTGTTCGGCGAAATCTCAAGAGACTACCAAAAATCGAGGGTCTCAAAGCGCACAACGTTGCGCGGATAAAGCCGCGGCAGCGCAATGGCGCGCTACTGGCAGGGCTGCAGAACGAACCGGAAATAGCCGCTCTGCATTCAGCAATCGAAATTCAGGCTCGCATTCGTGAACTGATCAAGCTGGCGAAGGAGCAAGGTTATCTCACCTTTGATGATTTAAACGAAGCATTGCCGGAAGGAATCACCGACGCTGACGATCTCGATCTCATTCTGACGCAGCTTCGTCGCATGGAGGTCGACATTATCGAGGCGTCGGAAGTCGATCGCTACAAGGACGGTAAAAAAGACGAGGAAGAAGAGGAAGAAGAGGAAGAGAAGACGGAGGTCAGGTTCGAAACCCTCGATGATCCGGTACGGATGTATCTCAAGCAAATGGGCCAGGTGCCATTGCTGACCCGGGAACAGGAAGTCCAGATTTCTAAACGAATCGAGGAAGCTGAGGACATGGTGCAGAAGCACATAAATCGGTTTGGCTTCACTGCGCGTGCTCACCTCGATTTGGCCGGAAAACTCCTCGAGGGGAAAGAACGATTCGATCGCGTTATTCTCGACAAAAAAATCGAGAGCCGTGAACGCTACATGAAAAAGCTACCGCGCCTGTGCAAACAAGTGGAACGATTGAGCGCCTTGATCAGCCAGCAATACTGCCGTCTTACGCGCAACTCTAATTCCCCAAAGGAACGATGCAACAGACTCAAGTCGCTGCAAAGAGGGATCGCTTCGCTTCAACGGATCTATCCCAATTTTTATTTCAAGCAAAAGGTCACCGAGGAATTCGTTCACTTGGCCGACGATGCCTATGACACGTTGCGTTATCTTCAAGGCGAGATCGCCAAACATCTGCGCGATCGAAAAAAAAGGCTGCACCTCGAAAACAAGGTCCGTGAAATGGAAAAAGATCTCTGGCTTCCCGTTTCCGAATATGCCGACGAGTATCAGGCGTTGAAAGGCTGGGCGCGGCAGGCCTTGCGAGCTAAGACAGAAATGGTGGAGGCGAACTTGCGCTTGGTGATCTCCATCGCAAAAAAATACACTAATCGCGGCCTATCATTTTTGGATTTGATCCAAGAAGGGAACATGGGGCTAATGAAAGCGGTCGAAAAGTTCGAGTACCGCAGGGGATACAAGTTTTCCACTTACGCCACGTGGTGGATTCGCCAGGCCATCACCCGTTCCATCGCCGATCAGGCGCGAACCATTCGGATTCCCGTCCACATGATCGAGACGATCAACAAACTCATGCGCGTGCAAAAACAGCTCGTCCAAGAATACGGCCGTGAGCCAACACCAGAGGAAGTAGCTGAAGAAGTCCTCTTGCCGGTCGATCGGGTGCGCGCAGTCTTGAAAATGGCGCAGCAGCCGATCTCACTTCAATCGCCAGTAGGCGAGAGCGAGGAGACAAATTTTGGCGATTTTATTGAAGATAGGGGCGCGGAAAACCCGAGCGATATGACAGCGATTGTTTTGTTGAAGGAGAAGATCAAGGATGTACTGGAAACCCTGACCGATCGTGAGCGGCAGGTGCTGGAGCAACGGTTTGGGCTGGTGGATGGCTACAGCCGAACGCTCGAAGAAGTAGGTCGCCAGTTCCAAGTCACCCGAGAGCGTATTCGCCAGATCGAAGCCAAAGCACTGCGCAAAATGCGACATCCTACCCGGATTCGGCAGCTCGAAGGTTTCTTGGAAGCGCCGGGAACGTAAATATTGATTTTGGCGCCCGTTCCCAGCGCAACTTTCAGCTGTATGGGTAGTTCAATTTTCGGAAAGAATATGAAACCCGAAGATGACCAGGAGTTGTGGGATCTCCTCGGCCGCGTAGCCGGACCAGAGGTTTCGCCCTTCTTCGCTCGTAACGTTCTGAGGCAAATCCGTGAGGCACCGGAAGCGAGCCGTTTCGAGCAAGTGCGAAGGTGGATCAGCTTGCGCAGGCTCATACCGGCAACGGCCTTGGCCGCTGCGGTGATTGTTTCGATCATTGCCGTTCATCATCCTGTGGTGCAAAGGCCTTCCGAAAAAGAGCCGGATGTGGTTGCAAAGATCGATCCGCAAGACTTTGAAGTGGTCGCCGACCTGGATGACTTGCTCGCTTCCGATGAAGTCAGCTTGTGGGACGAAAAGCCAACCTTGTAAAAGTAATCGTCGGTTTGTGTATCTACGCTTCGTTGTCGGCTCCGGTGAAGGCGCAACCGCAGCGAGCCGGGCCTCGGCAAATGGGGCCTTCTTCACACCGGCCGCCACCAGCGCAGAGTGTACGTGAACGCTGGTCTGCGCTACCTCCTGCGGAGCGCCAGGCTTTTCAGCGAAATGCGGAGCGTTGGATGCGGATGAGTCCTGCGGAGCGCGACCTTCTACGGGCACGAGAAAATTGGCGACGCGAGCAAATCAGGCGAGAAACGGAAGCGGCCTTGCGCCAGTCCGGCCTATCGCTGGATCCCCGGAGGCGTGATTTGTTTGAATCACGCTACATGCAGGAGCGGCGCAGAATGGAGCAGACGCTTCGGCGCCACATCGAAATTGAGCGACAGCAACAACTCCCAGCTTTGATTCAGCAGTTAAAAAGGGAGTTGCAACTTGAGGAGCCATTGAGCGCGAGTCCTCTGCCCAAGGCAACAGAGTCGCCTAAAGGCAAGTAAACTGCTCCGGTGTGATCACGAAGGCGTTCGGCGTCCCGTCTCATTAATTGGTATTGCAAAAAGCTGGCTCGAATTGCTCTCGAGCCAGCTCGATTGATTTTTTCGATCCTACGTCAGCTTAGTACCTGTGATAGTACCGATGATGACGGTGGTGGCGGTAGTAATATCGATGTCCGCCGTACCAATAGAACGAAGGCCCATAATAGTAGCCATAGTACGGATAGCCATAGTACGGATAAGGCCGATAATAGGAATACGGATAATATCCATAATAACCCGGGAACCCGACTCCTATACTAAACCCTACGCCAGCGTCAGTGCGCTGGAACGGAATAAAAGCGATTCCCCCTGCCACCAATGCGATCAAGAGAACTTTTTTCCAGTTCATTATTCTACCTCCCTGTTGTTTTCTATCCTACAAATTAAACAATTAGTACGACGAAAGGTTTCCGGGTTTATTCGGCCCTGTTCAGCTTGGGCCAGGCGGTCACGCAGACATTTTGACCGATGCGTCTGTAAGAGATGCGATCAAGCTTCATCGCTTTGATAGTGTCGCCTGCTCCGACGCCCGCAAAAGCGATCACTGGTCCGCCAGTTAAAATCGGGCCGAGATAAAGTTGGATCTTATCGATGAGACGTGCGTCCAGCGCCTGGCCGAGAACGTCGCCACCACCCTCGATCAGCACGCTCGTCACGTTCTTTTTCCCGAGATCTTTCAACACTACCGCCAAAGATTTTCTATTGTAAACCAGCGTGCGCCTGGCGAACCGATCGGAAAACAAATGAGCTCGCAATGGCAGGCGACCCGAACGGGTCAGGATCACCCGCCAGGGTTGTCGCCGCGCGCGCACACCGCGCACAGTCAATCGCGGATTATCTGCTCGGACTGTTTCTGCTCCTACGATAATTGCGTCCACGCACGCGCGAAGTCGATGCGCGTCTCCGCGAGCGGCAGTGTCAGTGATCCAGCGCCGCTCCCCGAGTCGCCGCGTCAAGCGGCCATCGAGGGACATCCCGCATTTTGCGATAACGAAGGGTCGCCGACTCACAACCCATTTGTTGAAAGCCTCGTTAAGTCGCGCGCACTCCTCAGCCAAAATGCCCTCGCGGACTTTGATTCCCGCAGCTCGCAATTGTGCAATGCCTCTTCCCTGGTGGCGAGGATTTACGTCCAACGCGCCGACCACTACTTCCTTTACGCCGGCTTTAATGAGTGCATTCGTACACGGACGAGTCCGGCCAATCGTAGAACAGGGTTCTAAGGTAACATAAAGGGCCGCGTCCGCAGGCACGGTGCCGGTGAAATTGCGCAGGCATTCAATCTCGGCGTGTTCATGGCCTGCTTCACGGTGGTGTCCCTTTGCGACGATCCGATCGTCTACCACTAGAACCGCCCCGACGGCCGGATTTGGACTCGTTCGGCCGAGTGCCTTGCATGCTTGCTTTAGGGCGACACGCATGAATTGCTCGTCCCGTTGCGCCGAGGTCGTCATCGTAGAAGGACTAGTCGCCTTCGTTTCTGCGGG
>QHPD01000123.1 GCA_003218975.1 Verrucomicrobiota bacterium | reverse complement strand
ACAATTCTTTCGCGGTGCATCGAAATTCCTCTCGCGCCGGACGGCAAACGTCAAAACAAGGCGGAGGAAGAAAAACTGGTGAAATTACTGCAACAAACTGCGCGTGAACCGAGCTGGAGCATTCAGTACGCCTATCGGCTGGCCCAGGAATTTCAGCACCTGCTCCGGTCGATGCGAGAGCAAATTCAGAGGGAAACTGACCAGGCATTTAAACACGAGCAGGCGCGCTACAAGGATTCGACCGATGGCGCGTGGCTGGAAGAGCGCGAGGAATATTACAAGGCGCTTGCCGAAAGCCTCTACTTGCAACAACGCGCCGCACTGGTTGAGACACTAGTTGCGTGGTGGTCGGATGTTTTGCGCGCCAACAGCAAGGTCGAACGGCGGGAACTGCCCGCCGCGCAAAAAGAAACCGTGGCAATGGCGAAGCGTCTTAACACGACGGACATTTTGCGGCGGATTCGTTGTCTCGAAGATCTGCGCGACCATCTCGGGCGAAACATTCAGGAAGCGCTCGCGATCGAAGTGGCGTTTCTGACAATCTTCGGCGCGACTAACAAGGAGTGACGGATTCCCAGCCGTTGGGGTGACGGTTAGGAAGCCATCCCGCTTTGTGGCTCCCTTTCAACTAATTTTTTACAGAAGGTAACGAAGAAAACGAAGATTTTGATTTGGGTGGGGGAATATAGTCCCCTTTTGTTTCCTTCGTTTCCTTCTGTTAGTCTGTCTTACCTCGGGTCATCGCGGGCAAGGTAACCTGCAAGTTCTTTACGGTTTATTCGCCACCACTTTGCGCGCCGGTTCGTTCATTTCAACCTGCACGCTCACCTTCTGGATTTCTGCTGCCTGCTCTTTTACCGTCGCAGTGAGGCTTGCAATTTCCTTCTTCAACTCGGTGATCGTCGCTCCTTGCTCCTGCACTTCTTTGTGCTCTTTGAGGAACTCATTGAGCAGCATCGCATTCACTGCGTCGTAGCGCACAGTGTAGATTTCCCCCTTGCCATCGTGCACAACTAGGTCCGGACTTACTTTGGCCACGTCCTCCGCCACGAGACCGAATTGCGCGGTGCTATCGGGATCGATTTCTTTCTTGTAACGGAAGGTGACCGGTCTGAGGGCGAGGATTGCTTCGCTCGCCTTGTCCATCGGCTTAATCTCATCCTTGAAACGCGCGGAGGAGCCTGCCACGCCAAGTTGACCGCTACTGTTGACCACGACTGTTGAGCCGCCCACCGCTGTTCCCCTAATCCCGGCGACAAAGGTTCTTGTCTGGGTTCCTTGCGTGCCGATGCGGATGGTGTTCGACTCCCCAGCAACGCCAGAGTTACCGATGTCGATGTTGTGGCTGCCGGCAGTGAGAAAGCGGCCAGCGCCAGAGCCCAAGGCAATGTTAAAGCTGCCGGTGGTATTTCCCCAGAGCGCATCATCGCCAATCGCCGTGTTGTCGATACCGCTGGTATTTTTGGGCAGCGCTGACTCGCCGAACGCGTTATTAGCGATTCCGATTGTGTCAGCATAAAGTGCGAAAGCGCCCACGGCGTTGTTATAGTTTCCTGACGCATGGCTGAAGAGCGCATAGGCGCCAACAGCAGCGTTGCGGAAGCCGGCAGTATTGTTAGCGAGCGTTTGATAGCCAGTGGCCGTATTGTTAGAGCCGGTGGTGTTACTAAAGAGCGCATAGACACCGGTGGCAGTGTTCTGGGCGGCGGTAGCGTTTCTGAAAAGCGCACCAAACCCTAGCGCGGTGTTGGAGAAGCCGCTCGTATCATGATAGAGCGTTTGTTGACCAAGCGCTGTATTCCAGGCGCCATTAGTAAGACTAAAGAGCGCCCCATTCCCTTCAGCCGTGTTGCCGTTGGGATAGCTCCCATCCGGTGCCGGGCTAACCGCTCGCGCAGTGGACGCGAGCAGAACAAACGCAAGTGTGAAGCAGCATGCGACCGGAGCCTCCCTGCCACGGTCGGCGCGCGCCGCCCATAAACCAAAGGATTTGAACTGAATTGGGTTTTTCATTAGTTGCTGTTACTTCGTTTTCCCGCTGCGTTAACTTCTCTATTGCGGATCTGAAAGAGGACGAAGAACCCAGCGGGCGAAGTATCCCTAGCCCATTCAGATCTGTTCTGACGGCGCGGAGTTTTGAAAAAATCCCGATGATCTGTCAAAGGAAAAAATTCAGAACCCAGGTGTCCGTCAAATTCCAGGAGGGAAGAAAGGCAGCGAACACTGGGTTCAATCCCGCGCTGCACCTCGGCTTTCAGCTGAAATTGAAGCTGTAGTGGCGAGCGCAATGAGTCTGCGGATAAAAGAGCACTTGATAACGGAAAAAACCTGTTCCAAACTGCACTTAGTAATCATGAGATTCTTTTTGGCGCTTCTGTCGGGTTTCGCTGTTCTCGGCGCGCTCCCGGCCATGGCAGACGAGGTTCTCCCGCCACGTTTCAACTTTGATCGGTACACACGGATGACAGATCATTCGCCATTCGCAATTGCCACGGCGGTGGCTTTGCCCGAAGCAACGCCTGATTTCGCCAAAGATCTTTACGTCGCTAACGCCGCGCGTTCGCCTGAGGGTGATATGGCCACAATTATGTCGAGTGCGGACCAGAATTTCAAAAAATACCTTAACACAAAGGAACCGGTGGACGGCTACAGCATTGCCAGCATTGAATGGTCGGAGAAGGTAGGCGAAACGAAGGTGACCATCAGCAAGGACGGAAAATCTGCGACGCTTACCTTTAATCAAGCGCTGCTATCACAGGCTGCGCCCGCCAGCCCCCCGGCTGCTGGTCAAATGCCAACAGGTGTGGCGATGATTCCCCAACCAGGGGCAGGCAAGGCCTCTCGTGCCCATTCGCGCGGCGTAATTCAGCGAAATCCAAAGGCCGTTGCTGCTGCTGCATCTACGCCGAATCCGGCGCCGACGCCCTCATCAAATCTCGAGCCCCCCTCACCAGAGCAGCTAGAGCAACAAGCTACTGCAGCAGCAGCACAGCTGCAGCTACAGCAGCAGCAGCAGCCCAGGATCAAGCAACCGGGCGAGCCTTAATTAAGAGTCCAACTGCCGGGACGAAGACGTAGCGGGCGGCTGCCTTGCTTGCGAAATTGTTTCCGAGTCCCCAGGCCGGGTTCTCAACAGAAGGCAACGAAGAAACGAAGTTTTTATTTGGTTGGGGGCGACGGCTTTGTTTCCGTCGTTTACTTCTGTTAGTCTATTGGCGTCTTGGTGGTAGGGGGCGGCTGCCTTGCTCGCGAAAGCTTTCGGAGTCCCAGCCGCAAATGTTTTCTGGATCTGGGCGTGGGCAGCCTTCGTCCGGCAGCCGCCGGACTACGGCTCGCCAAGGGACACGCGGTCCTAAACCCTTCCGGTCCTGCGCGTGAGAACCGCCAAGGCTGTAGGCCGGGGGTTGCTCACCCCGGCCCAACCGGCATCAACGGATGCCGGATACAGAGAGATAGCGGCGCCCGCGTGAGCGAGCGCCACTAAAACACTGAAGCTTTATTGATTCGCGACTACTTTCGGAGTCGACTTGTTCATTTCAACCTGAGCGCTCACCTTTTGGATTTGCGCCGCCTGCTCTTTTAGCTGCGCTGTGAGCACCTCCATCCCTTTTTGCTGCTGCGCGACCGTTGACTTCAACTCGGCGATGCTTGCCTGCTGTTCCTCGACTTTTTTGTGTTCTTTAAGGAACTCGTTAAGCAACATTGCGTTGATCTGCAGGTAGGAGACCGAGTCTGGCCTGCCGTCAGCATCGCGACTCACCAGGTCAGGATTGACTTTCACGACTTCTTCGGCAATCAATCCAAACTGCGGGATTCCCTTGGCGTCGTCCTTAGCCAGGAAGGTGACGGGTTTGAGCGCGAAGATCGATTCACTGGCTTTACCCATTGGCTTGATGTCCTTTTTGTACCGCGCGGACGAGGTGAATCGCAAGATCTGGTTAGTCACTGGATTGGTCAAAACGACCTGAAGCCCCGTGGTGGACGCGGTCGCGGCGATACCGCCGATATAGGTGGTGTTGCTCACGTTCGCACCGAGGACAAATGAGCCGATACAAGTAACGTTGCTGGCCGTCGTGACATTATCGCCGGCTCTCCAGCCCAGGGCGGTATTGTTGCTCCCCCCGTTACTGTTCTCGAGAGCTCGCCTGCCAACAGCGGTGTTTTCGTCCCCGGTTACGGAGGACGTGAGCGCTATGCTACCAATGGCCGTGTTAGCGCCGATGGTATCTGTCGAGTTTGCTAGCGCGGAATCCCCTAGGGCCGCGTTGAGGGCGCCGGTTGAGTTGGCAAATAGCGCTTGAAAACCAACGGCCGTGTTCTCGGTGCCGCTGGTGTTGTTACGGCCTGCTTGAAAGCCAACACCAATGTTGCTACTGGCGGTGTTGGTATTGAGGGCTTGGAAACCCATGGCCGTGTTGTTATTGCCTGCGAGGTTGGAGGCAAGGGCTCCCTGCCCCAAGGCCATGTTGAAACTGCCCCCGGTGTTGAAGACAAGGGCATTTTCACCTACTGCCGTGTTGAAGCTGCCGTTGTTGTGCAACAGCGCCTGACCACCCACGGCCGTGTTGTGACTGCCGGTGGTGTCCGCCTTGAGCGCAGCAAAGCCGAGAGCCGTGTTGAAGGTGCCAGCACCAGTGTCGGCAAGGAGGGCATTCAATCCCTCAGCTGTGTTGAAGCCCGCGAATCCTCCATCCACGCCGGTAAATGCTTGCGCCCTTGGCAGGAGCGCGAAACAGGCCAGCACCAGTGGAATCACGAGCAGGGTTGTTGTTTTGAGTTTTATTGATTGTTTCATGTTTTGATCTTTCTTTGTTAGGATCTTTGGTTTTTTGGTTTGTGTTTGGGTGCTATTTTCTGCGGCGATGGTTTTGCCAAAAAAAAATGCCTAACGTGTCAAGAAAACTTTCCAAATTTTTCCTAGGCAGAAGTTTTGTCATTTTCATTGGTTTCCTTCGTCTGCATGTAAGTATGCTGAATTCCCGCATGCTTGTATATAGGACCTTAGTCCAATGCGATTCAGAGCGTGGAGAGAGCTCACTCGCTCGCCTTGACCGCGGACGGATTCCAGCGTCCGGCGAGCGCCTCAGGCTTGGTCGCATAGAGCCGCATCGTTTACAGTTTTGACAAGGCCGATTGACCTCATTCGGCCTGGGCGAATGGCAGAAATTCAACGGCAGATTTCGCCGATGCCCCCAGATTGTGGTTGTCTCCTGCATTAACTGATTCGGCTTGGCTCACCACGGCGTCTGCGTAATCTCCAGGCATCCGATGAGATTTGCAGGTCGAGTTGCGATCATTACTGGCGCAGGGCGGGGGATTGGCCATGCGATCGCAGTGCGACTAGCGAGTGAAGGCGCGCGCGTTGCATGCGTGAGCCGCACGGAGGCGAACGCAAAGAAAACTGCGGATGAAATTAATGCGCTGCGTGCGGATGCGGCGAAGGCTTACGCGGTTGATGTCGCCGATCACGCCGCGGTGCAGAAAATCGGTGCGCAGATTCTGCAAGACTTCGGGAAGATCGACATCCTGATCAACAACGCCGGGATGACGCGCGACGCGCTCGCGATGCGGATGTCGCTCGAGGATTGGGACAGCGTGATCAATACAAATTTGCGCGGCGCGTTCAGTTTTACCCAGGCGATCTTGCGCGCCATGATCAAGCAGCGCAGCGGACGGATCATTAATATCAGTTCGGTGAGCGGGATAATGGGTAACGCCGGGCAGACAAATTACGCCGCCAGCAAAGCCGGTTTAATCGGTTTCACCAAATCGCTCGCCCGCGAGCTTGCCAGTCGGAATATCACTGTGAACGCTATCGCGCCGGGATTCATCACCACCGACATGACTGCGGGGCTGTCGGACGAAGTCAAAAAGGCGTTGCATGCCAAGATTCCACTTGGAAAAACTGGGACGCCGGAAGACGTCGCCAACGCCGCGGCATTTTTGGCTTCTGCCGACGCCGGTTATATCACCGGACAAACGCTCTGCGTGGACGGCGGCATCGTGATGTGACCATGAATTCATTTTACGATTTGGGAGACAACGCCGACGAAGCGTACATCTAGCATCTTACTTGGCGCAGAGTTCGTCCCTCGACAGCGTGCGAACAGACGCGACGTTTGCAATCGGAGACGTCATCTGTCAACAGTCTCGCGCGTGAGCGGCAACCGAAATGATGGAAAAACACTAATCTTGAAGTCGAACTGCTACGTTGCGAATCGCTCTCTCCTAATTTTAAAGGTCGGCGTATGCATATCGAAATTTCACAATCGCCGCTGTCGCGTAGGAAATCAGCTGAGTGCTTCCCCCGATCTAAATGGCCTCCTGAGCTCGTTATTCCGCTTGACCGATGAGCGCGGCAAATGATAAAACGATTTAGCTCAGTGAAAAAGTCGACCGTTGCACGTCTTGAGGAAGGAATGACCGCGGGCCATTTTGGAGACGCGGCTGCACTGGCAAGCCGTATCACAGAGAACTTTGGCCAGGCGTACGACCCAAAACAACGAAAGCAGTTGCGTGCGAAACTGCTGCGTCTGCTCACACAGGAGCTTTCTTACGTCAGCAACGATGTGGTCGTTCGGGCGCTGGATAATGCACTCAAAATTCGGGTGACACTCGACTGGCACCGTTTTCTTTGCATTATCTTCTCTTTTCTGCCCGGGCGCTGGATCAAGCTCACAAGTAATCCCGGATTTGGCGCCAGCACAATGTTGCTACTCACAGATGGCACGGTGATGTGCCAGGAGCAGGGAGGGCTGAAATGGAAAAAACTTACTCCGGACATATACGGAAGCTACGTCAATGGTACGTGGAGTGACATCGCGCCGATGCATTGGACGCGCCGCTATTATGCCTCTGCCGTGCTAAACGATGGCCGGGTAATCGTCAGCGGGGGCGAGTACAGCAACGCTGGCGGCGATACTGACAAGACAGAGATTTATGATCCTGTCACAGATACTTGGACGGAAATCAGCCCGCCCCCCGGTTGGGGAAGTGTGGGAGATGCGCCTTGTGCCGTGCTTCCGGATGGGCAATTCTTAATTGGACACATTTCGTCAACAAAAACAGCTATCTATGATCCAGAGACGGATACCTGGACGGCTGGACCTCTTAAGGGCTCGTCCTCCTCTGAAGAGAGCTGGGTTCTCCTTCCTGATGCTACCGTTGTGACAGTGCGCTGCAATAGCTCCCAAAGAGCCGACAAGTACGATTCCGCATCCAATACCTGGGTGAATGGTGGGACCCTTCCGGTCAATATTATTGAATTGTCGTCATCGGAAATCGGTGCTGGAGTCCTGTTAAACGATGGCCGTGCCTTCTTTGCAGGAGCAACAAATCACACCGCTCTCTATACGCCGCCGGCAATCGCTACCCACAAGGGAACTTGGGTCGCTGGACCGGACTTTCCAAATGACACATCGGGACAGTCCGTAGGCTGTAAGGATACGCCCTCATGTCTTCTCACGAACGGGAAGGTCCTAATCTCAGCAGGTCCTGTGGACGGAATCAACTGGCTCACGCCTACCTTGTTCCATGAGTTCGACGGCGCAGCCCTGACCCGAATCGCCGATCCGCCCAACGCCGCAGGAGTTCCCTACATCGGTCGAATGCTTTTGTTGCCAACCGGGCAGGTCTTGTTTGCCGCGCAGACAAACGAATTGTATGCTTATACATACTTCTCTTGTCCAGACGCAGCATGGCGTCCGCACATTACGTCGGCGCCATCCGTCATCCATCCGCATCTTGCTTATTCCCTGTCCGGACGTCTTTTCAACGGTATGTCTCAAGCTGTTGGTTATGGCGATGACGCGTCGGCAGCAACTAACTATCCGCTCGTGCGTATACGGCACCTTGGCACCGGGAAGGTGAGATACTGTCGCACGTTTGATCATTCGACCATGGCAGTAGCCACAGGCGCTGACAGCGTGTCCACCAACTTCGCAGTGCCAGGTAACATCGAAGTGGGCAAATCAGAGCTGTGCGTCGTCGCTAATGGTATTTCCTCTCCTTGCGTACCGGTCCACGTAAAACCACTGTTCGATCGCGACGATTTCTCTCATTGGGAAATCTGGGCGCGGCTGATCGGCAGTTTGGCCGATGGAGATCTCTGGGTTCTCGGCCCGAACGGCCCCATTCCCGTCGATCCATGGGGCCCAAAATTCGTAAAAGCTGCGCAGAGCGCTCGAAAGAAGGCGCTTGATGGTCTTAAAGAGCTAAGGAAACTGGGCGACCAAGTGCACGCAGAGCGCAAGAAGTTGGCAAGCAAGATCGAGTTAGCTCCTGACGAAGGTAGCGAGGAAGCCGAAGAAATGGAACGCGAAGCAAGGGAGCGCATACGTAAGACTGAGGGAAAGTAAAGTCGTGGGCTCTGCACTGGGCAGATCCTGATTATTCTTATCACTAATTGCGTGGTGGGCGATCGCAAATCGCTTGAGTGGATCCCACGGCGGATTCCAACTCACGTGCGCAGAATGATGGTAATGCGTCCCTCGGCCAAAAGAATGCCGTCTGCTGAGATGCGGCATTCGTAAATTGTGTTGGCAGACTCTCCGAACAAACGGCGGGCGCAAACTTGAAGCGGCGAAGCGGCGTCGTCCAGGCGCGCTACATACAAATGCGCATCCCGCAGCGCCGCCAGGTACCCGGGTGGCGCCGTCATGCCGGCTGCGCGAGCTCGCAATCCGCCGTGCACGGCCGCTGCTTGCGCGCCGTATTCGAACGCATGCACGGCAGACAATTGTCCCTCTCGACGCAGAGGATTGGCCGGCTCGCGGTGCGTATTGCTGATGCAGATGATCGATTGGTCGTCCCACTCGATTACGCTGTCCAGCAGGCACATTAGATCGGAGTGAGGAATCAGCGTGCGGATTTCCGCCTTGCCGATCAGGATCTCGTTGGCCCCTTCGAAATTTTTCACGCAAGCGGCCGCTACTCCCAAAACGGGTAGAAATTAAACCAGTTGTAAGGCGCAAGCCGCGCGTAGTGCTCCAGCCGCCTGGCGTAACGTTGCATCCAATCGTGAATCTCTTCCGTGCGATGTTCGCGATTCAAAATTATCTCGTGAGCGAATTGCTCGAAGTAAATGTCGTAACGCTTGCCGCCGCGGTAGAGCCCGAAAAACAAGATGATAGGGCAATGCATCATACCCGCAAGGAGGATCGGGCCAGCCGGGAAAACAGCTGGCGCGCCCAGGAATTGACATTCTGTTGTCTTGTCGCCGCTTAAGGCGCGGTCGCCTAACATTCCGATAAAAAAACCTGCATCGAGGCTCTCTTTGACCCGGAGCAAGGTATCCGGCCGATCCGGGATGATTACTGTGCTGGCGATCTTCGGATTCAGCGCGTCGAGAAAGCGCGTGACGTTTTGGTTGTGCTCGACGTCCATCAAAACTTTGAGCGGAAAGTTGCGCTGCGTAACTCCGAGCGTGCGCAACACCTCGAAACTGCCGAGGTGCGCGCCCAAAAGGATGCAGCCTCTGTCGGTTTCCATTTGCCGGTGCAGCATTTCCTTCCCATGCAGCGTGACGTTAAAATGCTCGAACTCCCCCCTGAGGAGATAAACGCGATCTAAAATCGTAGCGGCGAAACAATGAAAATGGCGGAAGACATGCCACCAGCGGGGCCGCCGGTTGCCCACGCGTCTTAAGTAATCGTACGATACGCGCCGCGCTGCGTGTCCGCTGACTACGAAATAAAGCGTGATTGGATACAGCAGAAGCCGCGCCGCCCAGCGCCCGACATGCAGGGCGATCCACGCAATCAGCCGCAGCGAGGCGGGCGTTCCCCGTTCCGGCAAAGCTGCCCAACGATGCGCGTGCAAAACTTTAGTGGACATCATTTGTTTTGGCCGGCCGTATTTTGGCCGCAGATCGCGCCGGCGAAAAAATGCGGATAGATCTCGCGAATACGATCGACATCCGGCGCAACTTTAACGTTCTCGAAACCTGCCCGCGTAAATGCGCAACGCCATTGATCTGCGGTCAAAAATCCGGGATTGGGCCGCATTTCCGAATCTAGCTGCACGTCGGCATAGCTCTCCAGAATCTGAAACATCAGCTCCGGATAGATCGGCTGATTAACGTACGGTCGGAGGCATTCGCCGATCACAAGCAAGCCATCCTCGCTGAGAGCGGAGCGCGCCTGATTCAGGCTAAATAAAAGATCCTCGGAAATATGCAGAACATTGACAGCATAGACGAGATCGAAGTCGCCGGGGAAAACGCCTTGAGTTTCCCACGGCGAATTGAGGTCGAGCGCGCCCCATTCCAACGGTAGATTGGGATATTGGCTTGATAGTTCGCGTTGAGCGCGTCGCCGAAAGAATGCGCTCGGCTCTGTGATGAGGTAACGCTTTATCCTTGACAGCAGCCCACGCTGATCAAAATAGCGCAGCAACGTTTCGCTGGCGCTGCCCGTGCCGGCGCCGATTTCTAAAATTCGCAACCTGGAGCGATTCGCCAGCCGATCCGCAGCCAACACCGCGCCTGTCCAGTTGTTCACCGCATAAGTTAAATTGCGGTTGTGAAAATAGTTCAGCCAAAGCGGTATTCCTTGTGGCCCGAAAAGGCTTTGATCACCTCGCTGTTTGCCGCCGGCGACGGCAGGATAGAGGTTTGCCGCATGATCCAGTAAATCCAGCGTTGCTGCGTTGCCAGGATCGATCTCGAGCCCCATGGCGTGCAGGCGTTCAAGCTGCGGCCGCCATGGCGCATGCCGCAGACGATAAGAGCGCACGTCACCATCGCGTCGTGCCATCACGCAACCGGTCTCGAGCAGGCGCTCCAGCAACCAGCCGAGAGCGAAACTGAAACGCGGCTGAAAAGACAGCGCGCTGCAAAGCTGATCCGCCGAACGCCACTCGCTAAGTTGGTCGATCATCTTCAACCGGTGCAAAAGGTCGATGGCCAGCTCGATGCTATATCGCTCAATCAATTCGATGCTTTGATATAGGCGTTCGGTGAAAACCTCAGGCGGATAATCTTTGAGCCAGTCCGCCAGGCGCGGATCGCGCACGGGAGCTTTAAACGCAGATGCGTCGAATGCTGCTGCCTTCACGAACTCAGGTTGTCCCGTAACAAACTTGAAATCGACCCTCAGCTATCAGGCGATCTTCGGCGCGACAGCAAAAATCCACTTCGCCCTCAGCGTTCTGACTTTCAGAAAGGCAAATCGTGAACGGCTGCTCAGGTTTCAGAGGCACGAGAAACTTGACCGTGTGTATGGCGGTAACACGAGAATTTCTGCGCCACTTCGTCAAAGCGGCGAGTGTTTCATCGAGGATCACTACACCCGGCACAATAGGCATGCCAGGAAAATGTCCGGGCAAGCTGGGATGATCAGCGGGAATTACCTGGCACATTTCAAAGGTCATGTCTCCAAAGTTTCACTCATCAGGTACATCCAGCAACCCGGATCACGCCCGATTAATCGACAGCCATAATGGTAGCGTACCTGCATGCCTATGTGGTGGGTTCAATGTTCGTCGCAGCGAAGGCGGCTGCGTCAAAACGTTTTCCTCGTTTTGGAAACTGAGAATCCAGGGATGGTACCCGGAATCCTTCACTATCTGATGAGGAAAAACCAAATCGCTCGCAATAAGATCCGAACGCAGTAAGCACTTCCCTTGGAGCAAAACCAAACTGCGACAAATCATATCGATGATTACCATGTTTCCTCCGCATCTGTCCTGCCGTTAAGGCGCGCATTCGACACTCTGCCTCTCGCGATAAAGACCAACCAAAATGGCCGTAGATTCGTCGGATGGCATCGATGGGATCGCAACGAAGTTGGTTATAATCGATGTCGCAGATGCGGGCGCTCGCCAGTCGATCGCGTTCTTGCAAGAATTTCTCCATAGTTTCTGACCAGTACTGGATTGCCTCGCGGCAGGCCGTAACCGGATCCGCAGCATCACTAAACGCACTGCGAAGGATGGTTATGAGACTCGATACCGAAGCCATTGCCTCAACCGGCGTTCGGTGGGTCTGCACGAACAGCGCATCCGGATAGACAGAAAGCAGGGCTGACAGGGCAAACATGTGCGTCGGTGCTTTCAGGACCCAGCGGCGAGTAGGCCGCATAAACTGCAAATGTTGAAGAAAACGGCGGTGATATTGGTATGCCGGACGCAAATCCTGTCGGAAGAACCAGGCCCGATAGGAGGGCACATAATACATCGTGTCGAACTGATCACTCATGAAGGTAGGAGTCATCAGACGCACACACTCCTGCGGAAGTTCTGCACCCACCGCATGCACGTAGCGAAATGTAGGTGCCAGCCAATTGAAGTAGTTACAACTCTGGGTTGCGCGCCGAATTCGGCGCTTTTCGTCGTCAAGAGTAGGTGGCGATGGCGTCATCACTTCCCACATAAGAGGAGATCGATGTTCCGGATCTGCAGCCAGCAGGATATGCAGCAGGCTGGTACCGCTGCGGGGCAAGCCTACGATGAATAGCGGTTCACGGATTTCTTGACGCCTGATATTTGGATAGAGCTGCCGGTCCCTTTCCATCAACAAACGCGAGGACAACGTATGCAGGACATTGGTCCGCAGAGCGATCTTCCCGATCAGGTTGAGCTGCGCCTCGCTATAGCAAGACTCGAGCAAACGCGACAGAGCCTCAAAAAAGTCGCCGCGGCCGAAGTCATCGAGGCCGCACCGCTGCTTTGCGGTCTCGATCAAATCCACGGCAAGCATTCGGGGGCCTGGAATTCGTGTTTTTTTCAATAACGCGCCACATCCATTGAGGAGCCGGACAGGCAGGAGCGGACGAGTCTGTTGGAGAGTGGTGGCAGGGGCGTTCATTCGGTTAAGGCATTCACTACTGCCAGTGGTCGTAGTGGATTACTATTGGACTTTGGTGCTATGGAAATGAGACGCATGGCTGCAAGTCAAGCAGCGAATAACACGAAACCCTCGGTTGCGCGCCCCACGCGATCGCTCCATCGTGCCGACATGAATACCGAAAAAGCGACTTTTGGCGCGGGCTGTTTTTGGGGCGTGGAGGCGACTTTCCGCAACGTGAGAGGCGTCGTGTCAACAGCGGTGGGCTACGCTGGTGGGACAAAGGAGAATCCGACTTACGAAGATGTTTGCACGGACAAAACCGGACACGCCGAAGTGGTGCAGGTGGAATTCGATCCATCGCAGGTGACATACGATGAACTGCTCGATGTTTTCTGGTCAAATCATAATCCGACAACATTGAATCGGCAGGGACCCGATGTCGGCACGCAGTACCGGTCGGTGATTTTCTATCATTCGCCCGAGCAAAAGTCTGCGGCAGAAACTTCCAGGGATAAGATCGACAAAAGCGGGCGTTTTCGCCGAGCGGTGGTAACGCAAATCGAAGCGGCGCCAAAGTTCTGGCGCGGCGAAGAATATCACCAGCGCTATCTGCAAAAGCGAGGCCAGTCGCATTGCGCGATTTAATTCCGCGCGCATGGATCGGCAGATAATCCGGACGAAAAATTTCGTCGCCGACTCAGCGAATTTTATTCTCGATCAGGCGCACCAATCGATCGGCGAACGCGATGAATTTCGGATCGCGTTATCGGGCGGGAACACGCCGCGACCGGTTTACGCGCGCCTCGCGACGAGAGCGCGTGATCTGCCATGGGAGCTTTTTCGAATTACCTTCGGCGATGAGCGTTGCGTACCGCCTGATGATTTGCAGAGCAATTTCCGAATGGCGCGTGAAACGCTTTTCGAGCCTGCGGGAGTTCCTGAGAAATCGGTCATGCGCATGCGCGGCGAAATCGATCCGCAGATCGCGTCCCGCGAATACGAGGACCGTCTCAATGTATTGGCGACAGAGCGCGGCGAATCGATTTATCGCCACGATTTGATTCTGCTTGGTCTGGGAGATGATGGCCACACCGCCTCGCTGTTTCCGGGTACGGCCGGTCTCGAAGAAAAGCGGCGAAAAGTGATCGCGAATTTTGTGCCGAAGTTAAATTCTTGGCGATTGACGTTCAGTTTTCCGCTTATCAATGCCGCGCGACACATTTGCTTCCTCGTGGATGCAAACAAAGGAGCTGATTTGATCGAGCGGGTGATCGAAGGCGATCGAGGTTTTCCAGCATCACACGTGAATCCGGCCGCCGGAAAAGTGACTTGGATTATTGGGCAATGACGGGGCCGAAGGTTTTAGTACTCTTCGCCCTCGTCTTCCTTTGGCGGCCCAACGCGATCATCAACTGCGTATGCGTGAAGCATGACTGCAGTGAGATAAAAGAAAAAGAGACCAAGACCGAATCCCGCAGAGGCGAATGCTGCCAGAAACACAAAAATCCCAACTGGGATCGCACCGAACATCCATAGAAAGCCAGCTAGCCTATGCCCTTTGTAAATGTGTCCCAACCCCGGGATAATACTTAGCAGAACTGCGACGGCGTCACTGGCTTTTCCCTCCGCAGTTTGGGTTGCGCTGCGTGTCCAATCGCAGCGATCGCAGCTCGTCGCATCCCTCGGCAACAAATGGCCGCAGTAAGGACACGGCATTTTATCGCCCTCGGTTGACTCAGGCCGAGTGGCTGGTGCGTCTGTGTACTCCACGCTCATAACATCCGGCCACTGAAAGTCACAAGCGGCGCGGATTTCGTCAAGGAAACTTCATTGTCTTTCGGGTTGGCGTCTGGCACAGCCGCCCTACAATTCGTCCAATGCCTTTACTCCCGGAAATTGTCGAATACATCGACAAATATTTGCGCGTTCATGAAATTGTAGACTGGCCAAATGCGCTCAATGGTCTGCAGATCGAGAATTCTGGGCGCGTAACGCGAATCGGCGCGGCCGTGGATGTTTCGACGCGTGTTTTGCGCCACGTCGTAAAAAAAGATGTCGATCTTTTAATCGTGCATCACGGATTGTTCTGGCCGGGGTTACAGCCGGTGACTGGACCGTTGCATCGGCAACTCAAGCTCGCCTTTGAAAATGACATCGCTGTTTACAGCGCGCATCTGCCGCTGGATGTACGTCCGAAAATCGGGAACAACGCGCAGCTCGCTGCGTCGCTCGGGCTGAAATCGACAAGACCATTTCTCGAGGAAAAAGGCCAACTGATCGGATTAAAAGCAAACGCTTCGCGACCGCGCGACGAACTAATTCACCAATTGCGCAAAGCGGTGGGCGGCCCGGTAAAAGCGTTCAATTTTGGGCCGAAGACAACGCGCGTCATCGGCATCGTGACCGGTGGCGCCGGTTCAGACATTTATCGGGTTGCGAGCGAAAAGATCGACACGTTTCTCACCGGCGAAGCGCCGCATTGGGCTGCCGTCGCTGCCGAAGAACTCGGCATCAATCTCTTGCTGGCGGGCCATTACGCCACAGAAACTTTTGGCGTAAAAGCGCTCGCCGCACATTTATCGAAGCGCTTTAAAATTCCATGGACCTTTATCGATTTTCCAACAGGACTTTGACGTAGCGCGATCGAGATGTTGGGGCGTCGGTTTGCTCAATGCAATCGCCATATTCGGAGAGACCGAGACGTCGGGCCGTTTGACAAAATGCCGTCCAGCTTTTCCAGTATGCACGTATGCGACATGTTTCCCGACTAATTTTAATTACTGCCGGTGCGGGTCTCCTTTCATTGCTTGCTGGTTGCGAGACGGGCCGCGTGGCTGGTGCCGGGCCGTATCACGTGACGGCTTATCGCCCGCGCGATCCGTCTGCAGTGAAGGTGAAGGTTTCGCTCGCGAAACAAAATATTTACGTAATGGAAGGCGACCGCAGCCTGATGGCGGTGGCCTGTTCGGTTGGTTTGCCTAACAAGCCGACCCCGCGCGGCAATTTCACGATTTACTCCAAACAGGAGCACAAGCGCTCCGGCGAGTATGGCTTTAGTATGCAGGGAAATACAGTCGTAGCGACGACAGCAGGCCACGCCGGCGGTCATTACGTCGGCTACCCAATGGGTTACTGGTGCGAGTTCGCGCCGGGATACGGATTTCATCAGGGCTTTGTGCATCCGGTGCCGCGTACGCACGGTTGCATTCGGTTGAAAGGCGAGGCTGCGGCAAAATTTTTTGCGCTGGTGCGAATCGGCACGCCTGTGAACATCGCTACCGCCCAGCCGGAGGATGCCACGATCGGCTCGAAGGTAGAGCGAGTAGACGACTCGCGCACGCCTGATCCGGACCCACACATTATGGTTACGGACGCGGCGTTTGAAAAACCGAGCAGCCCGTTGCTCGAGTAACGGCACGGCGGAAGACCCGCCGATTCATTTTGTGAGCACGAACCTTATTTCCAGCGGCACAACCGCGCGCGAGAAGGTGAACCTTCGTACACCGGACGTCATGGCCGCGGTGCAGGAACAAGTGGAGTCGCACTACCGTAGTGACATTGTCGATAAGGTACGCCGGGCCGGGGGAATGATCTCGGTAGGCGACACCACGGTGCGCCTGGCGAAACAGTTTGGGTTTTGCTACGGTGTCGAGCGCGCGATCGATCTCGCCTATGCAGCGCGCAAGGTTTTCAAAGATCGCCGGCTTTTTATTGTCGGCGAAATTATTCATAACCCCGAGGTCAATCATCAAATCGCTTCGTTAGGCATAAGGAACCTAACCGGCAAAAACAAGGAGGCTGATATTTCCGATCTGGGGCCTGATGACGTGGTGATCGTGCCGGCGTTCGGAACCGAATTATCGATCCAGCAACAGATCAAGGACCGCGGCTGTCAGATTGTCGATACCACGTGCGGCGACGTGATGAGCGTGTGGAAACGGGTGCGCAAATACGCCAGCGAATCGGTCACATCCATCATTCACGGCAAAGCCGAGCACGAAGAGACCAAAGCCACCAGCTCGCGCGCGCTTGGCGACGGCAGCGGGCATTATCTTGTGGTCTTAACGCTTGCCGACACCGATTACGTTTGCGACTACATCCGCCACGGCGGCCATAAACAGGCGTTCCTGGAAAAATTCAAAGGTGCCCATTCGCCCGGGTTCGATCCTGACGTGCATCTGCAAACTGTTGGCGTGGCAAACCAGACCACCATGCTGCGCGGCGAAACTGAGGAGGTGCAGCGGCGAGTTCGACAGGCGATTATCGATCGAGACGGACCCGAGCTTGCCGAAAAAAATTTCCGTTTCTTCGACACGATCTGCGGCGCGACACAGGAGCGGCAGGACGCATTACGCGAGTTGCTGGATGTGCCAATGGATCTCCTACTTGTGGTCGGCGGCTATAACAGCTCGAACACGTCGCATCTCGCCGAGATGGGCGAAGAGAAACTGCCCAGCTATTTCGTGCTCAACGCGTCGCGTCTGGTGTCAGCCAATGAAATCAAGCATTACAATCTGCATGAGAAACGCGAAGTCGTTTCGCACTTCTGGCTCCCGCATGGCCCGGCAGTAATCGGCATTACTGCCGGTGCGTCTTGCCCGAATAACTTGATCGAGGAAACATTGATTCGGCTTTTCGAATTGCGTGGCATTTCCCGCCAGCAACTCGAACTGGCCGCGTAACGTGGCATTGGCATCACGCCAATGTCGCATCGGCACGATGCCGATGCCACGTGCAAGCGCGCAGAATCGGCTCGCCGTGCGAAATCACTTTAGGATATGGCGCGCGCAATCTGGAAAGGCAGCATCAGCTTTGGCCTGGTTAACATTCCCATCGCTCTTTATCCGGCGACGCGGCGCGAAGAACTGAAGTTTCGTTTGCTGCGAAAAAGCGATCTCAGTCCGGTGAATTACAGGCGTGTTGCGGAGAAGGACGGCAAAGAAGTTCCGTGGGACCAGATCGTCAAAGGTTACGAGTATGAAAAAGGGAAATACGTCGTGCTCAAGGACGAAGATTTTGAGCGCGTCGATTTGGAAGCCACGCAGACGGTCGATATCCAGGACTTTGTCGATGTCGATGAAATCGATCCGATGTTTTTCTACAAGCCATACTATCTTGAGCCGCAAAAAGGCGGCGATAAAGCCTATGCACTCCTGCGTGACGCGCTAAAGGACAGCAACAAGGTCGGCATCGCCAAGGTCGTGATCAAAACGCGCCAATATCTCGCCGGCGTGAAACCAGAGAATGGCGCGCTTGTCCTTGAGCTGATGCATTTCGCCGATGAACTCGCGGACACAGCCAAGCTCCATGTCCCAAAAAAGACCGAAGTCGGCAAACGCGAAATGAACATGGCCAAGTCACTCATCGACAGCATGAGCTCGAAATGGAATCCAGAGAAATATCGCGACGACTATCGAGAGGCGCTCATGGATGTGATCGAAGAAAAAGTCGAAGCTGGCGGAAAAGAGATCGAAGAAAAACCGAAGAAAGTGCCAAAGCCGACCAAGGTAATTGATCTGATTTCCGTCCTGCGAAGGAGTCTTGAGCAGACTGGCGCGAAGAAAAAGGCGACAGCCAAGTCGCGCGGGAAAAAAGCGCAACCTGCCAAGAAAGCAGCGTGAAGGACGAAAAACCAGATCTTGTCGCGTCGCTCGATGCCTTTATTAAGACGTTTAGTTATCCTGCCGAGCAGGGACTTTTGGTTAAGAATTTGCTTCACTACTCCGTTCATGCGCGTGCAGACCGCGGCAATGCGGCGGCATATTTTGTTTTTCCCGACATTAAGAATCTTGAAGCTCACATAAGCGAGATACCGCCAGGAGGTGCAACTTCGACTCATCGCCACTCGTGTGAGGCGTTTTTCTATGTGATTTCCGGCAACGGCTATTCCGAGGTGCGAGCGAGCGATAAAACAGAAAAACGGATTGAGTGGCAGGCGGGCGACTTGTTCTGCACGCCAATTCACACATGGCATCGGCACGTGAACCGCGATCCCTCGCGGCCTGCCCGCTACTTGGAGATAACCACCATTCCGCTGATGAAATCGCTAGGCGATTGGCAGATCGAGGGCGAAGCAACCGCCGCAGGGAAAAAGGATCAACAACAAAAACCGTGCACAACGCCATAAGAAAGCGTTGTGAGGTGGATCGGCTTCTCAGAAGACGATGGTAAAAATGTCTGTGCCCCACGAGGGCGGGGCGTCTGATTTACTAACGTGCATTCCACACCTGCGCCTCGACAAGCGCCTTGCATCCAAAGAAATTTGGGCGGCAGAGCCGCATTGGTTTACCAACGCGTTGAGGACAACGCGTTCCACCTGTCGATGCAGCTACAAGCTTGACACATAAGATCGACATCGTTCAGCCTGACGGCCATGAACTTTCTAAATCGATTTACGGATCCGGTTTACTGTATCATGCGACTGATTGTAGGACTCATGTTCGCGTCTCACGGAGGGCAACTGGTCCTCGGCATGTTTGGCGGCATGCCCGGTTCGAATAATTCGTTCACACAGACCGGCGGCTGGATCCAACTTATTGGTGGATTTCTCATCGCGTTTGGTCTGCTTACTCGCATTAGCGCGTTCATCTCCAGCGGCGAAATGGCCGTGGCCTACTTCATGATACATGTGGCCAATGCCACTACACCAATGGCGAAGTTTTTCCCGATCGCCAGCGCCGGTCCCCAGTTTTCCAACAAGGGTGAGCTCGCCGTGTTTTATTGCTGGGTCTTCTTCTTCATTTTCTTCTACGGCCCGGGACGCTGGAGTATCGACGCTTTGTTCAAGAAACAACCGTCGGCGCGCGCAACGTAAAGATCGACGATATGCGTGCACTGAAATCTCTTCCCGCTGCGATTGCGCTCTTCTCCCTCGCCGGATTAATTTCTGCGGAAGTGATTAAAGATTTCGGAAAGGAACGCTTGAATAGTTCGCCGCGGCACGCCGAATGGGTCGATATTAAATCGGGCGGCCACACGCTAAAAGCATTCGTTGTTTATCCAGAGCGTAAAGACAAAGCACCTGCTGTGCTTGTCGTCAGCGAGATTTTTGGTCTAACGGATTGGGTCCGCAGCTTGTGCGACGAGTTGGCCGAGAACGGCGTGATCGCCATCGCGCCCGATTTGCACAGCGGGCAGAAGTTTGAAGATCTCGACGCTGCGCGCAAAGCGACGTCGGCATTACCGAAAGAGCAAGTCAAAGCCGATCTCGACGCCACGGCAGATTATGCGCTGACAAAAATTCCGTCGTGCAACGGCACGCTCGCAGTCTGCGGATTTTGCTGGGGCGGGGGAGTCACGTTTGCGTATGCGAATGAAAATCCAAAATTGAAAGCAGCGTACTCCTTTTACGGGACCGCTCCGGATTCGGCAGACAAGGTGAAGGATATCGCGTGCCCGGTTTACGGATTTTATGCCGAGAACGACGAGCGCGTGGACGCAACGATTCCAAAAGCCGAAGAACTAATGAAAGCTGCGGGCAAGAAATACGAGCCCGTGATTTACAAAGGCGCCGGTCACGGCTTCATGCGCTCCGGCGAGCCAGCGGATCCCGCCGTTCGCGAAGGCGACAAAAAAGCGCGCGACGAAGCTTGGGCGCGCTGGAAGAAGTTGCTCGCAGAGTTCTGAATTGCTAGGCACAGTCGGCTACGCTGGCCCCTGTCCTAGCACTGGCTGGACTTCATTTCGCGGGTTGCTTTATTGCCTTGTCCAAGAAACTGGCTACCGCGGCGGTATCAAAATAGAACATTTGCGCGCGTGCGAGCTTCCCTTCGCGGACTCGATAAAGGCCCAGAACCTCTCCGTCAAACTGTTCTCCTGCTGGACTTAATCCGCGCTGTCGCCAGAGCACTACAACTTCATCTCCGTTGGCAGCCACAACGCGCGGATCCATTCTCCGGTCTGCCTCTGTGGGCTGAAGCGAGTTCCAGGTGTCGCTCCAAGTCCTGGCTTTGCCTTCGCCATACGGAAGTGAGGCGGGCCAGTGAATTTTGAAATCCGGATGTAAAAGCTCGGAAAATCTTCGATCGTTCCGCTCCTCGATCGCGCGGAAGACATCGAGCAGTAGTCTTTTTTTTTGTCGCTACTCATAGCCATGATGTCAATTATTTTGCACTTTCCAACTCATCTGCCAGGCCGCTCGCCCCGTAAACTTTGCGCAGCGCTTCGATGATAGCAGCGGAATCAACTGACACGGCGCGCGCTTGTTTGTCGGTGAAAATGCAGTCGAGGACCAGCGATTGAATGTTGCCGTCGAAGATGATGCCGACAAATTCGTTTGCCTTGTTTACAACCGGGCTGCCGCTGTTGCCGCCAATGATGTCTGCATCGGAAACGAAATTGAAGTGCGTTGCCAGATTCAAGTTTGCTTTTTTGTCGATCCAACGTTGCGGGAGATCGAATGGCGACTTGTTGTCGTGCTCGACGGAGCGTTGATATAACCCCGCGAAATCGGTGAACGGAGGAATTTGTTTTCCGTCTTGTTCGTAGCCGCGCACTGTTCCGTAGGAAAGCCGAAGCGTGAAAGTCGCGTCCGGATAACTGCTGGCGCCTTCGATGGCAAAATGCGCTTTCGCGATTTCTGAGTACGCCTGTTTCTTTATTTCCTCCTGCGCATCGTAGCGCTTGCGGGCGTCTCTCGCCGGTCCATCGACAAGCCGCGCAAGATCGATCATCGGATCATGGAAAGCCTGCAAAGCAGCGGCGTCTTTCCCGTAAATGTCTTTGCGCACTGCAACGTCTTTCAATTTCGTGCCAGTGACGAGCTCTACCGCGCGCGCATGCGGCGATTTTCCGGCGAGTACTTTCTGCACGAGCGGATCATTCGCGGCAAATTGCGATGCAAAATCGGTCAACGAATCGGTCAGCCGCAGTATCTCATAATCATCATAAATCGGTTCGGTGGAGAAAAGCTCCAACTCCAGCGATTCCCGGGCGCTATCGCGAAATTCCGGGATCCGTTCGCCGTTCGGCTTCGCGCGCTCGTCCACCGCGCGGATGAGCAGGCGCGCGTATTTGAAGAGATTTCCGGACAACGCTCGTGGCCCGCGATAACCGATCGTTATCGGCCGTTCCTGTTCGAGATAGTTGTAAAGCGGCGCGTTTTTAGCGATTTCGGCCTGCGCGTTTTTGATTCGATCGTATGCGGCAGTCGTCGATCTCAACTTAGGATCACGCGCAATCGCGTCGCGCAATTTTTGTTCTCGCGCTGTGAGCGCCGACCAGGTCTGTGGATCGAGCAGGCCAGCCAGATAACCATCGTAGCGTTTCCGGTTGTTTTGATCGCCGAAAAGATCGTCGCGCGCTTTTCTTGCGTTCCCGAAAGAGCGCGCGCTATAAGAGAGCTCCAGCACCTCGCGCCGGTTAAACATGCGCAGGACGTAAGGCAGATATCGATCGCGGGTATCGGCCAGCTCATCCAGCGTGAGTTGTCGATCCGTCTTGCCTGGGCTGCCACTCACGAAAGTCAGTTCGACGTTGCTCGGCCCGCGCGAATTCCATTTCAAAAAATTATCGATCTTTGCCGGCTGGCCGTTCTCGTAAACGCGGAAGATACAGATATCGAGATCGAAGCGCGGGTATTCGAAATTGTCCGGGTCGCCGCCGTAGAACGCGATCTGCTGCTCCGTCGCAAATACCAACCGCACGTCATCATAACGCTTGTATCGATAAAGATGATAAGCCCCGCCCTGATACAATGTGACCACGTCCGAGCGCAGCCCGGTTTTCTCTTTGCTTTCCTTTTCGATTTGGGCAATGGCATTACGCCGGGCGCCCGCTGCCGCATCGGAAGACATACCAGACTTCACCGCGCTGTTCACGCGCGCCGTGACGTCTTCGATCGACTCGAGCACGTTGAGCTCGAGATCGACGCATTTCTTCTCTTCACTCTGGGTCTTCGCGTAGAAGCCATCGCGAAGATAGTTGTGCTGCTCATCACCGAATTTCTGAAGACAATCGGCGGCGACATGATGATTCGTGATCACGAGCCCATTCGCGGAAACGAAGGAACCGCTGCCGCCGGAATTGAAACGGACGCTAGCTTTTTGCAAGTGGTCTAGCCACTGCGGCGTCGGCTCGAATTGATATTTTTCTTTCAGCTGTTTCAACGGCGGTGCATTGAAAGGCCACATCCCTTCGTCAGCGACGGCGGACGCATCAATTGCAATGGCGAGAACGAAAACTGGGCCGAGAAAGAACCTGCGAAATCCGTTGGGCATGGGCGCATCATAGAACGCTCGATGCAACGCGACAACTGCTCGCCATTAATTGGTCTGGGGAGCGCACGCGCCCTCGCCAATCACCCACATTTTATTATAAGTTGCACCGATGTCTCAAAAACCGCGCAAAATAGAGCGGCTCGATTTTATTCTGGCGGGCGCGCAAAAATCCGGCACGACAGCGCTGCATTATTTTTTGTCGAAACACCCAGACTTCACCATGGGCGACCAGCAGGAGATGCATTTCTTCGATGACGAAGAAATCTTCTCTGGCGAGGTGAATTACGAGCTTCTGCATAAGCACTTCCCGCCTATCTCTCCATCGACAATCGCTGGCGAATGCACGCCGATTTACATTTACTGGAAACCGGCAATGGAACGGATTTGGAAATACAATCCGAAAATCAAATTGCTCATCATTCTAAGAAACCCGCTCGAGCGCGCGTTTGCGCATTGGAACATGCAACGTTTCAAGGGTCGCGAGCCGCTCAATTTCCTCGACGCAGTGAAAGAAGAAAAAAATCGAGCGAACGAAGCAGCGCCGTTGCAATCGCGGCGGTACTCGTATGTCGATCGTGGGTTTTATGCTGAGCAAATCGAGCGCGTCTTCAAATTGTTTCCAACAGAGCAGGTGAAAATCATTAAGCTCGACGAATTCCGGGATAAAAAATCCGAAACGCTAGATGCGATTTTTCGTTTTCTGGGTTTAGAGCCAAAGGTTTCATCACGCGACAAGGACAGAAACATTGTTCCGTACGAGCGCGCAATGACGGCGGAGGAAAGAAAACATCTCTACGGAATGTTCGCGGAAGACATCGCGAAGCTGGAGCAACTCCTCGGCTGGGATTGCTCCGATTGGAAAACCGAAATCTGACCACAGAGGACACAGAGTTCACAGCGGCCAGCGATTTTGGTAGTATCCTAATTAATTAGAACACTACCGAGATTTTATTGTTTTTCTCTGCGTTCTCAGTGCTCTCTGTGGTGAAATTTTAGGTCTGCTTGAATCGGTAGGCCCCCATCCGCGGCGGGCAGCGCTTTCTGCGAAAGGCAGCTTTGGCTTTAAGATTTTCGTGCGTTTAGGTTGACAAAACGGCCAGATGTTTTCAAAGCTGGACGTCATTAAACGGATCTGAATCAGGCGGAGGACTTTTTCTCCGCTAGGTTCTTCGTCTCTTCCGGACCCGCAATCTCAAAAAGCAACTTAGCGGGGAGAAGAAAAGGAAAGGAAGAACCATGAATTCATTGATCCAACTCAAAACAGCAACCCTGCTCGTCATTCCGATGGTGTTGGCCTGTCTTGCGTTCTTGCCAAGGGCACAAGCAGTGAGCCCGCCGCCGGATGGAGGCTACTCGGGCTTCAACACCGCTGAGGGAGTTAATGCTCTCCTAAGCCTTGGCTCTGGCACCTTCAACACGGCTCTCGGCTTTAGTTCGCTCAAGGCGGACACCAATGGGGGTATCAACACTGCCGTGGATGGTCAGGCACTCTTGAGCAATACCGGCGGCAGCTACAACACGGCGGTAGGTGAAAATGCCCTTGTCAGCAACACCACAGGCAGCTTCAACATGGCCTTGGGGCAGGGAGCCCTTGCATCCAACATCGGAGGCAATGGCAACACAGCCATGGGTTTCCAAGCGCTCCATGGCAACACCGCCAGCGGCAACGTGGCCGTGGGGTATTAAGCGCTAAATGAGGACGCGCTGGGTACGCGAAACACGGCTAATGGTTATCAAGCCCTCGCTAGCAATCAAGGTGGTGTTGACAATACCGCCACCGGTTTTCGAGCGCTTTTTAGCAATACCGAAGACCTCTTCAATTTGAGAGGCCACCGAAACACGGCCGACGGTTCTCAAGCGCTCTTTAGCAACCGAATCGGCAGGAACAACACCGCCGCGGGGTATCGAGCGCTCTATAACAACACAGATGGCGAATTCAACATAGCCTTGGGCTCTGACGCTGGCTCCAACATTGGGGGTAGTGGCAACATCGATATAGGCAACGCAGGCTTTACTCTCGACCAGAGCACGATCCGCGTTGGGACTCCCGGATTCCATTCAAGGACCTTTATCGCCGGCATCCGCGGGGTGATGACCGGATTTGCGAATGCTGTAGATGTCGTCATCGACTCTGCCGGCCAGCTCGGCACGGCTAGCTCTTCGCGTCGGTTTAAGAAGGAGATTAAACCGATGGACAAGGCCAGTGAATCCATTCTGGCGCTTAAGCCGGTGACGTTTCACTACAAGGGCGATGCCACAGCCACGCCGCAATTTGGTTTGATTGCTGAGGAAGTAGCCAATGTGAATCCG
>QHPD01000094.1 GCA_003218975.1 Verrucomicrobiota bacterium | reverse complement strand
TGCGCTGGAAAGATTCTCGTTTGGCTCACACCGGCAAGGGGATTGTGCGCTACCCGCTCGAACAGATTTGGCATCCGCGCGTTGGTATTGTGAATGAGACAAATTCCGTCAGCCGCAAAATGCCGGACTCTGTTGAAGTCGAACCTGATGGCACGGTGACTTATCGGCAACGCTATGTCGGCGCCTTTACGCAACCGCTGCGGTTACAATCGTTCCCGTTCGATCGGCAAACTTTTCGTGTCCAGCTGGTCGCGGTTCGGTATCAGTCCAACGAAGTAATGTTCGTACCAGATCAGGTTTGGATTCAGGACGGGCTTAAAGGGGCTGGCGGGATCTCGCCATCTGTTACCCTGCCAGATTGGACCATAGAGAAATGGGAGCTCAAGCCGCTCGTGTACGCGCTGGCGCCGCGTCATCAGTATTCGAGTTACGCCTTTGACTTCACCGCCTCACGCAACGTTCAGCACTACATTTTAAAGGTGATTCTTCCTCTGATTCTGATCGTGATTATGTCGTGGTCCGTTTTCTGGATTGATCCGGTCCATTCGAACTCCCAGATCAGTATCGCCGTGACTTCGATGCTTACTCTGATTGCCTACCGTTTTGCTGTGGATACTCAGCTGCCCCGCCTGCCTTACATGACGCGTCTAGATGCTTTTATTCTTACGAGCACGTTGCTGGTTTTCTTTTCTCTCATCGAAGTTTTAATAACGACAATTCTGGAGACCAGTCGTCGGACGGGCCGTGCAAAGAAAATCGATCGCTACTGCCGCGCAATTTTTCCGGCGATGTTTCTTATTGCCTCGATTGCCATCTTCGTCCATCCGCGCGGCTGATCCGAAACGAAGACGAGACCAACAAGATTACTGACCTATTACAGGGTCCAGCACAGTGGAACTTACGTCATTGCTCAGAGAAGCTGCGCGATTTTCGGTCTCTGGTCGTAAAAGGCAAGCCAGGTGTCAGCCTGGCTTGGGCGGATGAGCGCACGCAGCGGTTCCTGCAAAAACGATTACGCCGCCAGCGGCCTAAACCAGTGGAGGTTGTTTGGGAAGGAAGAAAGGTCCTCCGGGATCGAAGATGTTAATGGGGTACTCGCCTTGCTCTTTAGGAAGGTGTTTTGGGAAATGACGCTTTTGAAGCTCGTCGATCTCGCGCTCCATCGCCGTTTGCATTGCCTGGCAAAGCTCGATGATATTCGACAAGGTTGGTGGACGTGAAAAGAACTCAGGCCCAATCAAATAGACCCACTCTCGAAGCACCTATGTATGAAACACGTACCCGCACTTCGCTTTTGCGACCCGGCTCACGTGTGAGCATAGACCTCATCGCGTAGTTCGATCATGATTTTGTGTAGCGGTCGAAACTCTGCCGGAACGATTTTCTTGGAAAGCATACCGACAACTTTGGTGTCCTTAAAAGGCCTGCCATAGAGCGCGTAGATCGCGACGACCAAGAGATAATACGCGGGGTGGTTTTCGCTGATACCGTTCTGCAGAATGAACGTGCAGGCATTCGCAACATGCCTCAAACACTGGTGCGTGTAAAAGAACTTCCAAAGTGATTTGGTAGCCGCAAATTCCTCGGGCGTCATTTCCTTATTCCTTTCTTTGCACACGGCGCTTTCATCGTTACGCGTCTAATGTTGGCAGCTTCGCCATTGCACGTGGCATATCACCGGTCGTGAGATGCGTGAAGCCGAAAAGGTTCCCCCCGCTTCTCCTCGGGAAACCCCAAATAGAATCAACTGATCTTAAATCAATTGCGAAGTCCCTTTGATCTTACACGCGGACAACTACGTCTAACGAGATAGAGCTGAGCCACCGCTGGCTGCAGCGAGCAGGACTGGCTCCGTGAACCCGGTCATCATAAGGTGCAACCACATGATGCCAAATGCCCAAACTAGGGCGAGGATGTGGTTAGGCAGTTAGCTTCCTTTAGCAGCATTTTCAATTAGCTTTGCAACGGCGTTTGGCTGCGACACATAAATCGCGTGGCTGCCCGCGACCTCTACGACTGTTGAACCTGCGCGCTTGGACATGAAACGCTGCGCTGGCGGCGGAATCATCTTATCTTCAGTGGCGACCAAATACCAACTCGGCTTCGTCTTCCAAGCCGGTTCGCTAATGGTGCCACTCAGTGCTTCGATCCCCCAGGGCACTTGAGAGTCAGCCATGAATGCCGCTTTTTCAGCATCAACATCAGCAGCGAATGAGGCGGGAAACTTTGCCTTGTCGAGGAATAGGTAGCCATCCACTGGGGGCAATATCGGCGGCACAGGCGCGCCGGGTGGAGGGTCCTTAATCAGCGACGATACGGACTCGCCTTTGTCCGGCGCGAATGCCGCAATATAAACAAGCCCGGCAACCTTCGGATCGTTACCGGCTTCCGTAATGACTGCTCCGCCGTAAGAATGTCCCACGAGGACAGCGCGACCGCTCTGCGCCGCCAGAACCCGCTTGGTCACCGCAACATCATCCGCGAGAGATATTGTTGGATTCTGAACAATGCTGACGGTATAGCCGTCTCGCTTGAGGATTTTATAAACTTCTTCCCAGCCGGAGCCGTCCACGAAGCCACCGTGGACAAGAACTATTGCCTTTATAGTCGAATCAGGTTTGGCATTCATAATATTTCCTTTCTTTGTTTTGTCGTTTGTTTTGCTAACCGCGAAAAGTGTGATGCCGTCTAACGACCCAAACTCAGCGACCCGGCGCACCAGACGCACGAATTGCAATCGCGACGTTCATGCCGGGTTGGCTGCAGCGATTGGATGACATGTAAAGAGTGCGGGCAAGTGGTTAAGCTCACCCGCACTATGAATAAGTGTCATTCAAACACTGAGTTGTCCTCACTCGAGGAAACCCGCTGCCAGTTTAATGGCGGCACTGGAGCGATCAAGCTGGGAATTGATGTGCACCAGGATTTTTACGTGGTGGTCGAGCAGGCGGGCGGGAGCAATCCCAAGCCGCCGCAGCGTTTCCCAAAAGCAGCGTTTCTGCATTGGGCGGCCAAACTTAAGAGCCAAGCCACGGAAGTGTACGCCGTCTATGAAGCGTGCGGGTTTGGTTTTTCTCTGCAGAGAAAGCTCAGCGCGCTCTCGATCAAGTGCTACGTGGTCTGCCCGCAGAAGCTGGATGAGCAAAATCGACGAGTAAAGACCGACGGGCTCGATGCCAAAGCGCTCTGCCTGAAGTTGGACCGCTTCGTGCAGGGCAACCGCGACGCGTTGGCGATCGTGCGCGTGCCCAGCGAAGAAGAAGAACAAGCGCGCGCCATTCACCGGCAGCGGGAGCAATTGGTCAAAGCGAGGAAACAACTCGAAGCCCAAGGGCGCAGCTTAATGGTCAATCACGGCTTGGAGCCGGTGCCAAACTGGTGGAAGCCGCGCACTTTTACGGCGCTCCCAGCACCACAGTGGATGAAAGAGCTGCTTGCAAATAGTCAGCCGATCCTAGTGGGGTTGCAGCAAAAGATCGCGGCACTGACCGTGCAACTGCAAAGTGCTGCATCGCCCGAACAACCACGCGGACTGGGGAAAATGACCAGCGTCGTGATCGACCGAGAGATCGGTGATTGGAACCGCTTCAGCAATCGGCGCCAGATCGCCAGCTACACCGGCCTCTGCCCGGGCGAGTACAGCAGCGGTAACACCCGCTTACAAAGCTGCGTAACCAAGCACGGCAACCCGAGGCTGCGCGCCGCTCTGGTCGAGTTGGCCTGGCGTCTGGTGCGCTTCCAGCCCAATTACCACCCGCTGCGCAAGTGGCGGCAGATCCTGGCCAAAGGCGCACTGGCCACTGGAGCCGCGCGCAAAAAAGCGATCGTAGCCGTAGCACGCCAGTTGGCCGTCGATCTGTGGAGAATCAAAACCGGCCGGCTCCGCTCAGAAGAGTTGGGATTAATCAATTAGTAAAGTTCGAGGGGAACAGAAAGGAGAACACGCCTAAGGAAAAATTGAAACCACTTTGGAACGTGGGCGCTGCCCGGTGCCTAACCTGTCCAGCTACTTGAAAAAGCAATGTCGATCCTCAAGCCCGGTTGGCAGCGTTAAACAAGTAGCTGGACGACGCATTAGATTGGGCGCGCCCAAGTTCCTCTTCCACCTGATCGCATTGATCAAATTGCTGCTGCGACTGCGGTCGCAAGTACGGATAGGAGTAAGAGCCGCTGGAAAAACAAAACCAACGAGCAAAAACGGAAGAGGAAGCGTCCCCGAAGCTAACCCTCAACCCGAATTTATTGAACAATGACCTAACCCAACTACCTACACCCTCGCCCGCCACACTTGACACCCTACATAGGAGGAGTTAGGCGTTGCGGTCATGTAACTCTCAAATCCTATTCGGAGTCCTTGCGTGCCGGTGGAGGAATTCGAGTTCGACGCGTATCACATCGTCGAAGCTCGCGCCACCCTGATAAACGTCGTAGTGGCCGCCGCGACTGCGATAGAGCTCACCGCAGGGAGCCTTTTCGGTGACGCGGACTGCGGGGCCGACCGGTGCCATCGTATCCTGTTCGGCGACGACGAGCAGGATAGGGCAGCGAATGGCGGCGGCACGTCGCACCGGTCGGCGCCAAGAGAAGCTCAGCAGCGACCGCGCAGCGACACGATTACGCCATTCGGTTGAGTCCTTCGGAGTCATGAGCTTCTCCCCGAAGCGGGCGTCCTCGGTGGCACCAATGGCCAGCTCTCCGGGCCGACCAGCACCAGGCAGGTAGCGCGGGGGGCGACCGAAGACCGAGCCGAGGCGGTCTAGTAGTGCCGCTGCCAGGAGCCGGAGACCACGACCGGGCGAGGCCAACCTCGCCGCAGCGAACCCGTCAACGAGCGGGGCTTGGCCGATCGCAGCGGCGAGCCGGGAATCCGACACGGCTAGCTCAACGATATACATACCGGCGAAAGAAGTGCCCCATGCGAAAATCCGGCGCTCATCAATGTTGGGGTGCGCGGACGCCCAGCCGATGACAGTGCCGTAGTCCTCAAGTTGGCGAGGGAAGGAAAGCTCCTCGCGGGGCTGCCCGGACGAACCTCCCCACTGGCGGTAGTCGAACACGACCGCGGCGAAGCCGTCACGGCAAAACCGCTCCGCGAACGGAGCGAGTCCCCCGGCCTTGATCGCGCCGATGCCGTGGGCCATCACCACGGCTGGGTGCGGCCCGTTCCCTTCGGGTAGGTATAGCCAAGCCTCTAGCTCGTCACCGGTTGCCGTTGGAATCCGCACCGTGGTGCGGGAAGGGGCGGCGGCATTGTCGCTTTGATTATTCATTTTGGTTGTTGTGGGATGCGAGAAGCGCCTAACTCCAATTAGGCACCGCGGTCATCATCAGAAGCACGCTTGAACCACTCCGCCATCCACCCGGAGGGCGGCACCGTTGGTCGCGGCGGACAGTGGGCTGCACACGTAAGTCACCAGATTGGCCACCTCTTCGGTCGTCGCGAACCGCCTCAGGAGTGAAGACGGACGGACGGTCTTGAAAAACTCCGTTTCAAATTCTGCAAAAGGTTTGCCGCCGCTAAGCTGTGCCGCAAATTCCTCCACGCCGGGGGAACGGGTTGGACCCGGCAAAACCGCATTCACCGTGACACCCGTTCCCGCACACGATTGGGCAAGACCGCGCGAAACAGCAAGCTGCGCGGTCTTCGTCATGCCGTAGTGGATCATCTCGGCGGGGGTATTGATCGCGCTCTCGCTGCTGATGAAAACAATGCGCCCCCAGTTCCGCTGCTTCATGCCGGGCAGATACGCACGGCTCAAGCGCACGCCGCTGAGCACGTTGACCTCGAAGAACCGCCGCCATTCCTCATCGGGAATATCCTCAAACGGCTTTGGCTCGAAAATACCGAGGTTGTTCACGAGAATGTCCACGAGCAGGAACTCCTGGAGCAGCGTCTCTGCCGCCGCCGCCGTGGAAAGATCGCCCGCGAAGCTCTCAATCCTCGCATCCGGCACAGTCTGCTTAATTTGAGCCTTCGCCTCTGCGACCGCTTTCTCCGAGCGACCGTTCACGATGACTCGCGCGCCTTCGCGGGCCAGCCCGGTGGCAATGGCAAATCCAATTCCTTTGGTAGAGGCCGAAACAAGGGCTGTCTTGTCAGTTAGTTTTAGGTTCATAGATTAAATGGCATTGCGGTGAGCGACGCCCTAACGAGACGGAGCTTCTCTGATAGAAGTCCAGGGCGGTTTGAGTTTGGGTCTTTTCATCTTCATCGCTGCTTGGATCAATTCGACCATGCTTCTCTTCAGTGCCGGTATTTTGTTCCGCTAGCCCACGATAATTAATTTGGTCCCGGATCCTCCATGCTGAGCATTAAGACGCGAAGGCAAGCGCCGGCTTGCGACGCGGTGCCGCCGTCACTCCGTCTGCGGAGCGATCCGGGAGAGTTTCAGTGTAAGGCCGTTGCTCGTTCAGCAACAGCCAAATGATTTTTGCCATTCGATGCGCCACCACGGTAATGGCCACATTCTTATTTTTGCCGCGGGCGCGCGCATTACGATAAATCCCACCGAAGTAACTACTGAACTGAATCGCGCTCCAGCTCGCCTCGACCAGCGCCCAGCGCAGCCACTTGTTGCATTGCCACAGCAGCCGTCCATTAAACACCCGGCCGCCGCTGGCGTGAGTCGTCGGCACCACGCCGGCATAGGCCGCCAGTTTCGCCGCAGAGTTAAACCGAGTAATTCCATCGATTTCAGTCGCGATCACGCTGCTAAAAAGCGGACCGATTCCCGGGATGCTCTCCAGCAGCTTTTCCTCTGCGCTCTGGGTGCGGCCAATCTGCCGATCGAGCTGTTTAATTTTCTTCTCCAGCAGCTCTGCCATTTGGTTCGCTGTGGTACACCAAGCCGGATGACGCAATCGAGTACGCGAAGTTTCGCAATCGATCTTATCCGAATAAGCACAATTTTGTCGTATCTTCGATGGGATGCCTATGGGACTTTAGGGCTATAGAGCCGGTCACCACGCTCTCAGCTTTTGAGGGGATTCGTTGATTACTAGTGGTGGAGTAGCGGCATCGAACACCCGATTATGGCGCTCTCAGGCGCGGGATTCAGAGGTTCCACGCGTTCTCTCCGTCTTCTCTCCCGTGCAATCGCTTCAATATTTATTGTTCCTACCAGCAATTTTTCGCGGGTTACTACGGGCACTTCGCCGACCTTTGCGTTGAGCATCATCTGCTCCGCCTCCGCAACCGTCTGGTCGTCGAAACAATAGGGATTGTTTTTTTCGATGTGTGCTTCTACCGGTTCTGTCTTGGGATCGTGCCCCAAACCACCCACCTCCCGGTTCATTTTGTTCTTCGACAGGGTACCCAATAATTCGCCGCGTTGATCGATTACAGGTGACGAATCGATTGCCCGCGCCTGCATTTCGTCTAAAGCCGCCTTTACAGAAACCTTATTAGAAATGCTCTTCGTAGGCTCGATGATGTCCTTGACTGTGCGGGCTTCGAAATTCGCGCCCCCGGAGTGGTTAGCTTTTATCTGTTCCATAGGCGATTGATTTGGCTGAATCTCTAAGAGCGATGTTCGTCTTCTCGTTCGGTGTTTTGAGTGCCACGCGGAAAGAGCACGGGCATTCTCGTACAAGATTCTCGGATCCAGCGTTCGATTGGGCTATTGGACTTAGGTCGTACAAGAACAGCCTTCGTCAGTCCCCGCTTCGGGCCACGACTGATCGAAGCCAAAATCTTCAGAACTCCGCCACGCGCTGGACTACCCGAAACATCGCGATCAAGCCGATAGCGCGGAATCAGTTCCGCCCAGCGCAGCGGGATGCGGCGAACGACGCGATGAGCGTCGGCACGAAGGAAATCTGTCCTATTTCAACGCCGAAACGGATTAGCTGCCTAACGAATCTCTAAAAAATGATGCCGGTCGTGATCTGTGGGCCGTAGGTCGAGGTCTTCCAGACGAAGCGGTTGCTGTCGTCTTCGTAATTGGTATAGAGATAGCGGAAGCCGAGTTCGGAATAGATGTACCGCGTGATCTGGCAGCCGAGCGCAGCGGAGGCCTGGGTCGTGATGTCCGAACCGGCGCCAAAGCCGCCGACGTCGACCTTGCCCGTAACGTAAAAAGCTTTGGTGAAATTGTAGCGGCCACCAATCCCGATATAGGGATCAAACCA